>PXBF01000112.1 GCA_003567005.1 PVC group bacterium | reverse complement strand
TGCCATCCTCGTGGCTGCCCGAGGCGCGTCGCCGGACAATCCGGTCTGGGTGCTTCCGATTGGCCCACTTACCAATGTTGCCACCGCGCTGCTTCAGGTCCGGCAGGAGGGATGGGAAGCGGAATTCAGCGAGCGAATCCGCGTCTGCTGGCTTGGCGGCGGGCCTGATGGCGCAAGCACGCATGCCAACGGCGGCAGGGACCGTTGGGCCCCTTGGGTAACATATATGGGGACCGTTGAGAGTGGCATTGAATTCGTGATGTTTCTGGAAAGACCGACGGGCTTTAGCATCAATTTTAACCCGGTCACGGATGTAGCTTTATATCCCAATAATCCTTTGGGTGATTATCTTAAAATGAGAACACTAAATTATGTCAATAATCCTAACAGGGTTCCACCCGGTACGTTCAAAGGAATGTATGATTTAGGAGTACTCTCTTATGTCATAAGCGAGCATCTGAACAAACCCTGGATCAAGACAGTGACACCATCAATCCTGCTCTCTGATGCGCCCTACGAGCCCCAGGCCACCACAGGACCCACCAATCTTGATGTCGTCCATGAAATCGACGTTCCGGCGATGAAGAAGGATTTCTGGGACACCCTGAACGGCAAACCCGCGAAGCTTCTTGACTCCACCGGCGCTTCGACGACACCGCCGCCGCCAAGCAATATGCTCGGTCTTGTGAATGCGTCAGGCACTCGTGAGCAGGCGGATTCGCTGGACGCCATCCGGTTCGTCGCCGGGTCTTCATTCGTCGCAGACACCATGCATGCGCGATTCACCGGCAACACGGCATCAGGTGTCATGCGGATGGCTATTTTCGCCGACAATGATGGGGTGCCCGGCGCGGTTCTTGGCGATACGGCTCAGGTCGACGCCGGCCCGGGCCTTCGCTCGGCGGCACTCAAAACGCCTGTCCAGATAACAGAGGGCAGCGTTTACTGGATAGCCACCTGGGTGCAAAGAGGCTCGAGTACAAATGTGACTTTCGTCGCCAACGATGGTACCGGCACGCGCTTTCGCGCTAAACCCGCCTACAGCGCCATGGCCAGCTTCCCCAGCGGTTCCACGCTGAGCCACTCAGCCAACGTCACGTACGCGGTCTTCGCCACCGGCACTGAGGACTAGCGCATAGCTCCAACCTGGCATAAGGGCGACTACGCTCGCCAGAGCGTGGCCGCCCGGTCATGAGATCAACCGCAGACCAAACCCCACCCCCAGCCCAAGGAGGACCAATCATGAGATCAACCGCAGACCTAGCCCCGCCCCCAGCTCCGGCCCAAGGAGGCTCGATCATGAGATCAGTCACACCAAGAACTGAACCATTACCATCAACTCAACCCCCCAAAAAGGGTTTCGGAGGTTACATGATGAATAACACAATGACCATGAAGATTGGCTCGTCCCTGCTGCTGGTTTTGCTCTGTGTCATTCCAATGGTCGCGCCGCAAGCCTCCGGCGCAGAACGGATGAGAATCATTGTCGATACGGATATCGAAAATGAGATGGATGATCAGTTTGCCCTCGCCTATACGCTGTTTAACAGCGACGTGTTTGAGGTGGAAGGAGTCACGACCAACAGTAAGCATCAGTGGGAAGTTGAGCCTTTTGAACGCGAAGCGAAGCGGATTGTCCATTTATGCGCGAGCACGGCTCCGGTTCACGTAGGCGCATACATGACCTACGATCGAATCAAAGGAGACATCCACAAGTCAACGTTTGACGGACATGCTGCGGTCAATTTCATCATTGAGCGCGCACATGCAAAAGACCCGGGCGGCCGCCCTCTCTACGTGATGACTCTCGGAAAAACGACCAATCTTGCGCTGGCACTATTGAAAGACCCCACGATCGCACCCAAAATCAAAGCAGTTACGCTTATGACCAGGTTTCCTGCAAGTCTGGAACCAAGCGCTAACTGGACGGTGTCAGAATCGAACCATTTAGATGATCGCTATGCAGCGGCAGCACTTCTGGAAAACGCGAAATTGGAATTGCATATCGTGCCTTGGCCTTCCCACGTCCCCGGTGGGGTAAACACAATAAATCCCAGTATTCAAGAAATTTATGATATTATGCCCGGCCTTGGCCCGAACGTTGATCCCATAGTCTATATCAATAAACGTGGGCATAATCGTGGAACCTTAACTTGTTTTGGCGACTTTGCGGTCGCTATTTTCGAGGCACTTGAGCATAATTTAATTACGAATTATGGTGCCAATCCTGCCACAGTGCGTTCGAGGAAACGTGATTTATTGGACGTCGCGGCTCCTATGGTCCTCAAGAATCCCTCCTATGCGGTCTCCACTGTAATAGGTGCCCCTCGATGGGATGGGACGCCGGATTGGACAGGATCGAAGAACGAGGAACCTGGAAAATGGATACTGAATCCTGACAATCCCCGCAAGGTGACCGTTTGGAATCGATTGTATCACAAGCATGATCTCGTGATGGCGGATTTCTGGAACACCTTTCGCAACCCCGTAATTGAATCGCCGACGATACCGACGACAAGTCGCCCCGCAACCCCCTAAGCAAGAATACCAAACGAAAGGGAACCAATCATGAGATTCTCAGCAGACCGTATCAACTTACGAGAAACCCACGCATGGCGCATGTGGACAGCGCCAGTGATTATGTGGGGCCTGGTATTCGCCCTGGGGCTCGCCCTTGCGCCGACTGCCGATGCTCAGGACAAGCCCAACATTATCATTCAGACCGACATCGGCACATTCACGAATGATGACAGATTGATTCCCTGGACATCAGATCCCGATGACGGACAAGGCATGATCCGGTTGCTGCTTGAAGCGAACGAATTCAATGTGCTTGGCCTGATCGCGACCACCAAAAACCCAGCAAACCCACAAACGATTCACACCATTATCGATGCCTACGAAGAAGCGTACCCGAACCTCATCAAACACGCCGACGGTTACCCGACCCCCGACTACCTGCGAAGCGTGACCGTGCCGGCAGGGGTAGCGGCCAGGGGCCCAGCAACCCGTCCGGCCTCACGGACGGGGAGAAACTGATCATCCGTCAGGTGGACAAGGCCCAGGGACCTGTATGGATCGCCGCTTGGGGATGTACGCATACCCTGGCAAGGGCGATTGACGAGGTGCAAGCGACGCGGACCACCGCCCAGCTCAACGCCTTCGTATCTAAAATCCGCTTCCTGGATTCCTATGGTCAAGGTGGCGGGGAAAAGCTCGCGTATGATTTCCCGAATATGTTTTATCTGCGTGACTTTAGTAACTTTGCGGTCACCACAGGATTCAACACGTACGGAGAAGACGAATACGATTGGCAGTACGTGGACGACGGGTGGTTCATAGATAATATCGAGGGCAAAGGCCCGTTAGGGAAAGTTTTTATAAAAAGGAGAAGTGGTCATCTAACGGATCATCTTGCGCCCCTGTACCTCCTGTCTGGCAGGTACGGACTCAGCGATCCAATGCAGCCGACCTGGGGTGGCTGGGGCGGACGCTTCAATTCCAGGAAAACCAAGAATCCGGCTAATCTAGGTAACCAAGGCTACCACCAGGATTACTACATCTACACCAAAGCACACGATACGTACGCGGGATATAACAATAAGTACATTACCACTGCGCGCTGGCGCCAGGCTGTTCAGAACGACTTCCTGGCACGCCTGAATTGGTCCGTCACATCCACGTACGACGAAGCGAATCACCCGCCGGTCGCGAAGGTGGATGGCAGCCTGAGGCGCACCGTCACCTCAGGCGCGGTCGTGAACCTCAGCGCCGCAGGCTCGACCGACCCCGACGGCGACCCGCTGATGTACCGGTGGTGGCACTATTCCGAACCCAGCACCTATAAGAAAACGCTGGCCATCAGCAACGCCGGTTCGCGGGATCCCAGCTTCGTCGCCCCGAACGTTGCCGTGACGCAGACGATTCACATCATCCTGGAGGTCACGGATACGGGCACGCCTCCGCTGACCCGCTATCAACGGGTGATCGTCACCGTCAACCCCGGACCGAACCCTCCGGCCTCGAACCCGGACCCGGTTATCTATGACGCGCCGTGGGCATGGTATTGGCATCCCCAACCCACAGGATCGACATTGAAGGTTATGTCACTGAATGTTGTGGCCGGATACGAAGACCGACCGGCCAATCCGGGCGAATTCACCTACACATGGGAACAGGTTAGCGGTCCGTCAACCGTAACATTTTGCAACAGGAATGGTACTTCGAACGGAGATATCGTTGTGGCCGATCCGGGGCCGCCCTATGATATAGATGGAAAGTACACATTCAGCGTGACCATTTCCGACGGGACACGCAGTGTGAGCGCCCCGCTGACATGGGTTCCGTGGAGTTCTTCGGGGAAACCTCGTATCCGCCATGGTGGCCTAAGTCTGAACGCGACGGCGGCAAGCTCGTCCCAGATTAATCTGGCATGGGCATATGAAAAAGAAACTGACCATGTCGGTTTCAGGATCACACGCAGGATCGGCCCGGTCGGAGAGTGGACTCTTGTCGCTACGGTCGGCAAAAACGTGACGAGCTATGCCGACAACGGACTCTCCGCGGGCACGACCTACTACTACCGCGTGCAGGCAATCGGACCACGGCATCCCTCACATCCCTCCAATTCGGTGAGCGCCACGACGCAGGGCACGGCTGTGGCAGTATATGCACCGTCGAACCTGAGCGCCAGCGCCTCAGGCTCGTCCCAGATCAACTTGAGCTGGAGGGACAATTCGGACAACGAGTCCGGTTTCAGGATCGAGCGCCGGACCGGCACGAGCGGCACCTGGGGCCAGATCGCCACGGTCGGCGCCAACGTCACGGGCTACGCCGACACCGGGCTATCGGCGGGTACGACCTACGACTACCGCGTACGGGCCTACAACAGCGGCGCCAACTCGGCGTATTCGAACGAGGCGAACAACACGACGCAGGGCGCGCGTCACCCAAAACCGACAAGTCGGGACTAAAAAACCCGTGAACGCTTAGCTTAGGAGAAAAAATCTTGAGATTAGCAACAGACCGTGTCAACCCGAGTCAAACACATGCACGGCACGCGCGGACAGCGCCAGTGATGATGTGGATCCTGGTATTCGCCCTGGGGCTCGCCCTTGCGCCGCATGCCGGTGCTCAGGAGCCACCGCTGAAGTTGCTGTTAGACACCGATATCGGTGCGGACATTGACGACGAGATGACGCTGATCTACCTCCTGAATTCGCCGGAGATCGACTTGCGAGGCGTCACTACGGTTCATGGAAACCCGGAAAGCAGAGCGAATTCTGCACGCGAGATTATCGATGTAATGGAACGCGGCGGGGAGATCCCCGTTTACGCGGGCGCGGCGAAGAATCTGAACCAACAACCAGAAATGACGGACGCATCGAGATTCATTGTGCAATCGCTTCGCGAGGCCAACGGGCCGCGGAACATATTGGTAACGGGGGGGTACACCAACGTCGCGAGGGCGGTGCAGGAAGAGCCCGACTTGGCTAGGAATAGGCTGGAGACCATCTACCTGATGGGCTTCAGTCTGGCTACAATGAGCACATTGCACAACGCAACCAATGATCTTCAAGCCACGGGTATTTTGCTCAAATCCGGAATCCCGCTTCGCGTGCTGCCCGCCGAAATCGGCTGGGAGTGTCAGATGACACAGGAAGAGTACGACGAAATCCTGGCAAGCGAAGCTCCTCAGATTGCCCATATTAGACAACGGATGATAAATTGGGTGAATCATGTCCGGACACGTCCGAACACCCCGATCCCCGACTACCTGCCGCGACCCTACGATACACTGGCAGCGATGACGATCAAGAACCCGGAGTTGTTCCAATGGAAGCGCGGCACGATCGAGATCGTATCATCAGGTGGAAAGATTACTTTCACCGAAGATGCCAACGGACCTCACGAAGTCGTCGTTGGCGTGGATCGCGCGAAGGCGATGGCGCTGCACCATAAGAGATTGCTCGCCTGCCCTTAGCAGTCGAACCCCCCTCCGCCCCCGGGCCTTCGGCAGGACGGGAACGAAAGGGATGAAGAACGGAAAGTTTGGAAGTCAAGAAGCAGTTAAAGGGGATCTACCATGCCACACCAAAATCAGTTTGTTCGCCAGACAGCCGCAGTCTTAATGACTTCCGGTCTCATCGCCAGCCTGCTGCCTGGCTTCCCCGCCGCGCAAGACCTGTCCACCCAGACGGCACGTGCCGCGCGTGAAGGGGCAATTCGTCCGCTCGATGGGCCGGTGCTGGTCGGCAAGCCCGTGACGTTCAAACTCAGTGGCCATCCGAGTACCCCTCACTGGAAGCTGGGGGACGGGGCGACGGCTGAAGGCTCGTCGGTCACACACACGTACAAGAAGCCGGGGATTTACCGCGTCGTCATGGGATCCAAGGTCGGTGACACATTCAACGAGCTATCTTCCGCCATCGTGCGCGTCCACACGCCGGAAACATTACACTTGCCCCAGGTCCTTCTCGACACCGATGCCGCTAACGAAATCGATGACCAGCACGCCATCGCCTACGCGGTGTTCAGTGAGCTGGACGTTTTGGCCATCACCAGCACTGGTTGGATTAAATGGGCGGATGCGGATCAAACAACTTTAACTCATAGTTGGGATTCCGAAGATGCTAGTTATAGAGAGATTCTTAGGGTCCTGGATTTAGCGCAACAGAGCGGGTTGCCTGTTGAACGGGTGCCGATGGTATTTCGCGGAGCCAAACAACCTTTGAGAAATGTGGGCCTTACCAGCGACAGATGGCTTGACACAG
>PXBF01000136.1 GCA_003567005.1 PVC group bacterium | reverse complement strand
TGGCGAGTTGGTTTATGGGGCTTACAAATCAAAGCGTGCCACTGCCAACCTGGCCAAGATTCATCGGCTGGCCGAAATATACCCCGTCATCGATGTTACCCGAGCCGTCATGGACAGCTTCGAGGGCATTAAGGCACAGCTTTCTGCTGCGGGGACTACAGTCGATGACTTTGATCTTTTGATCGGGTGTACCGCCCTGACTCTCAATTATACCGTGGTAACAAACAACCTGCGTC
Organism: PVC group bacterium; assembly: GCA_003567005.1. Classification (GTDB taxonomy): domain Bacteria; phylum Verrucomicrobiota; class Kiritimatiellia; order UBA8416; family UBA8416; genus T3Sed10-140. The sequence continues at coordinate 6,557 of PXBF01000136.1, read as the reverse complement.
ATTATGAGAAGATACCTGGCCTGAGAGTCATTACCTGGACGTAATTGGCTCGGATATGTGATGCTATGAAATCCCTGTACAGGGACCATTCAGGATACTCGATAGAGATGATGACAGTGAAGTAGACCGAAGGAGGTGCGCGCATGAACACAATGCTTTCGCCCATTTTTTTCAGACGTAGTGTGCGAAAATATACAGACGAAGACATTGCCGACGGTAGTATACAGGATCTATTGGAGGCAGCCATGGCCGCGCCGTCGGCAGTGGCGAAAGATCCTTGGCATTTTATCGTGGTCCGCAATAGCGAGAAACGTAATCGTATGGCCGATGCACTGCCCAACGGTCAAATGTTGCGACAAGCGCCGGTCGGCATTCTTGTTTGTGGAGATATTCAAAAGGCCAATGCTGGTGAATTATCCTATATGCTGCAGGATTGTAGTGCGGCTATAGAGAATCTACTACTCGCAGCCTCCATGCTGGGGCTCGGGGGGTGCTGGCTGGGTGTACACCCAAGGCAAGACCGGATTACGGCGATGGCATCGATATTCAAGCTTCCCGACACCATGATTCCGGTATCCGCAATCGCGCTTGGTCATCCGGCAGAGCAGCCGGAACCGCGCACGCGGTTCAACCCCGCGCTTGTGCATGGGGAAACGTGGTAGGGTAGCAGCAGACTGTCAGGGGGGCAGAAGCACAAAAAAAATCATGCGGGGTGGGCAAGGCATTTGATGCGAATTGCTTCCGTGATAAGGCTTTGAATGATTGGTCATTTCCGCTAAACTGAACGCAGCTTATGGAATATCGTCAACTCGGCAAAAGTGAACTGGAAGTCAGTGTCATCACGATGGGCTGTTGGGCCATCGCTGGAGACCGCTTGTGGGGTCCGCAGGATGAATCGGACGCCATCGGTGCATTGCATGCGGCCGTGGACTTGGGCGTCAATTTTTTCGACAGTGCAGAAGGGTACGGTGCGGGACGTTCGGAGGAACTAATCGGCAAAGCTTTCAAGGGGATTCGCCGCGACAAGATTGTCGTTGCGACAAAAGTCTCGCAGCAAAATCTGCGCCCCGCTGATCTACGCAAGGCTTGTGAAAACAGTCTGCGCAACCTGAACATGGAAACCATTGATGTGTACTACATTCACTGGCCCAACTGGGATGTTCCCTTGGGAGATACGTTAGGCGAGATGCAACGGCTCAAGGGCGAGGGCAAGATTCGCTTCGTTGGATGTTCCAACTTCGGTCCCCGTGATCTTGCGGAAATACTGGCACTGGAGCATGTGGAAATTAATCAATTGGCCTACAATTTACTCTTTCGCGCCATCGAATATGATATTGTGCCGCTGTGTGTGGAACACCAGGTCAGTATCGCACCGTACAGTCCCTTGTTACACGGTATCCTTACTGGCAAGTTTTCAACGCTGGCAGACATTCCGGATGAGCGTGCACGCACGCGCCATTTTGCCCAGTCTCATCATTCCATGGTGCGCCACGGCGAGTCTGGTGCAGAGACAGAAACCGCCCATGCACTGAAGGCCATTCATGATATCTGCGAGGCTGCAGGTCGACCGATGGAGCAAGCCGCGCTGGCATGGTTGCTTGCGCAGCCTGGCGTTGCCACCGTTATTGTGGGGGCGCGTAACCCGGCGCAAATTCGCGCGAATGTTGAAGCCGTCTCTTCCAAGCTGCCAGACGACGTGCTCAAAGCACTCAGTGCCGTCACCGAACCACTAAAAGTCGCTCTCGGGCACAATCCGGATATGTGGCAAGGCCAAGCCAACTCGCGGATACGATAAGGTCTTTGCGCGCCGATTATCAGCATTCTCAGATCCTGGTACTCTGTCCCCTTTTGGGATTTAGGATTAACCACAAAGATCACAGGGAAGCATTGGGGAAAAGCTGAAACCTGAAAAGCTGACATTGCAGGAATGCGGGTAGAACCTCGGGCGTGTGTGTTGTGGGGGGCTAGATGCACCGCATAAGGCGCAAAGGGCGCGAATGCTCAGATAGTGTGTCCCCTTTTGCATTCAATCGTTTCTCCCGACTGAAGCGTGGTGCACTCCGGTGGATTGGTGGTTAAAGCAGATAGCCCCGCGAACATAATGCGCGGGGTATTACGCGTCTAAGTTCGCATGGGCGCGGATCGGGACGCCCTTGGATGCAAGAAACTGCTTAAGCTCTGGAATCCCCATGGTCTGGAAGTGGAAAACAGATGCTGCGAGCAGAATGGTGGCCCCGGCCTCGACCGCTTCCAGAAAGTGTTCCATTGTTCCTGCTCCGCCGGACGCCACAACATCGGCTGATGTCTCCGCCTTGATGGCCCGAATCAGCGGCAAGTCGTAGCCATTTTTGACACCATCCGTGGATTTGCTCGTGGGGAGAATGGTTTGCACGCCGAACCCAGCTACGGTCTTGGCCCATTCAATGGCATCCGTCCCTGTCGCTGTTCTGCCGCCATCGATGAAAACCTCGTAACCCGATGGCATTGCGGGATTACGCGCTGCATCGATAGCCACGGTGACGCGCGCGGCGCTGAATGCAGTAACCATTTCCTGGATAAGCGCGGGGTTTCTGAAGGCCGCGCTGCTCGTCGAAATTTTGTCCGCCCCTGCTTGCAGTACGGCGGCAGCGGCGCGAGTGTCGTTGATGCCTCCGCCAACCGTGAGGGGAATGGTGGCAACTTCAGCCACGCGTCTGACAACATCCAGCATCGTGGCCCGGCCCTCGACCGTGGCCGTGATGTCCAGCATGGCAATCTCATCGGCTCCTGCCGCACAATATGCCATGCAACATTCAACAGGATCGCCCGCATCACGGATATCCACAAATTGCACGCCCTTGACCACACGCCCATTCTGCATATCTAGGCATGGCATAATCACAATGTTCTTCTCAGTACTCACAACGGCATCCTTATTCTTAAGTTCGTTCAGTAAACGTCTTTCGTATGGTGGGCCAGACTACACGGCGGTCTTGATGGTCGCCAGCACAATCGTGTGCTTGTCCACGTTCAGAAAATGCCACCGACGCTTTGACTGGTGGGGGTCGATTGCCTGAGCCTTTCTCATCAGGGCTAATGTGATGGACATTTCACATTCGTTGCCGCAGATTGAAACGACACATATATAGCAATTATTGGGGTATGCTGAAACGCAAGATATGGCAAGGAGGCAGGATGTCACAACCATGCGCAATCGTTACCGGTGGGAGCCGTGGAATCGGTCTGGTAATCGCCAAACGATTAGCCGACAAAAGCGATATGACGGTGACCATTTGCGGACGTGATTCCGAACGTTTAGAGTCAATCAGGCATCAGAATATTCAAGGGCTCGTTTGCGATGTCAGCCGTGAGAAAGATGTTTTGCGTATGTTCGAAACGCTAGATCAAAGCGACATGGTTCCTGCAGTATTGATTAATAATGCTGCTGTGGGAATCTTCGGTTCCATTGAAGAGACCACGCTCGAAGAGTGGGAGACGGTTCAAGCCGTCAATGTGCGCGGGGCATTTCTTTGCACCCGCGAGTCCATGAAGCGTATGCGTCAGAACGGCGGCGGGCGTATAATCAACATCGGCTCCGTCGTCAGCCAGAAAGGGTATCCGCGTCAATCGGCTTATACCGCCAGTAAGCATGCCTTGCTTGGATTAACGAAAGTTACTGCTGTTGAAGGCGCAGAGGCCGGCATCATTGCCCAGATCATCTGTCCCGGTGGAGTGGATACTGAAATGGTCGGCGATGCACGGCCGGATCTCGACCGTACGAAACTGATCGCCCCTAAGGATGTTGCCGACGCAGTCATGTTCTGTTTGCAACAGCAAGGCAATGCTATCACGGACATCGTGCCCATTCGCCGCCGCACCAGCCAGGCATTTTAAACCGGGAAATCATCACGCGTTGGCATTCACCAAGCAAGGGGCAGTGGTGCGGCTAAGCCGCTGTAAATATCTGTCATGCAGAATGATAGCTTTTGATATTGTGCTTAATGAGGACTTAGAACCTGTTTTTTATCTAAGAATCAACTCTTTAAAGCGGAACGTTTTGTTGATAGGTTCGGTCCTATGCCACGAGCGACACGATATATTGTTGAAGGGTATCTTTATCACCTGACACACAGGTGCGCGAATCGTGAGTTCTTCCTTCGGTTTAGCAAAGAGCGCGATGCATACCGGGAATGGTTGCGCATTGGTGCGAATCGCTATGGTGTGTCTGTGTTGGGCTATGCAATAACGGGTAATCACACCCATGTGGTTTGTGAAGTGCGAGATCGAATCGCGGTTGCGAACATGATGAAGTTGGCAGCGGGGTCAGTTGCGCAAGAATTGAATCTGCGCAAGGGACACGAGGGGTCCGTATGGGAGCATCCCTATCACTGTACCCGCATTCAGGATGGGATCCATTTACTGAACTGCCTTCGGTATGTAGATCTCAATATGGTGCGTGCAGGGAAGGTAAACCATCCTGCCGATTGGCGATGGTGCAGCTATGACGAGCTCACCGCCCGCCGTAAACGGTATCGCATTATTGATGAAGACCGACTGCTCTCACTGACAGGCTATTCCTCCTTTCCGGATTTTGCTGCTTTCTATCGTAAGAGTATAGAGGACCGTCTTGTAGCAGGCACAACCCGTGAACCTTGCTGGACTGACGCTGTAGCCGTCGGGAGCGCAGAATTCGTCGATGCGGCAAAAGAGACAACAGCATACCGGCGCCACATGCAGAGCTATGAAGTCGAACATGATGCATGTCCGAATACCTGGGCTGTGTATGAGACTGAAGCAGCAGCTTACAAGACGGATATATAGTTAAAAGTAGAGGTTTAAAGATCCAATGAGGGCTGTTTGCATGTATAAAATCTTGATAGAGTGTTGATTGCAGCGGTTTGACCGCAAAGTGCCCCCAGAGAGACAGCCAGAGGATAAGCCACAAGGAAGCACAGGGAGGCGCAAAGAAATGGGGATCTTGGGGCGGGGGACGGCGCGGCTGCTTAAAGTGTTGATTTCAGTGCAAAAAATGGGTTTTAAGGGCCGTAATGGGCATTTTTAATTAGTTAACATCCTGATGGATAACAAATTGCAGCGGCTTAGCCGCAGAGGTTCCCCAGAGACAGAGACCACCGCTGCCCTGAAGGCCATTCATGATATCTGCGATGCCGCTGGCCTACCGATGGGGCAAGCTGCGCTGGCATGGTTGCTTGCGCAGCCCGGTGTAGCCACCGTCATTACGGGGGCACGTAACCCGGCGCAAATTCTCGCGAATGCGGAAGCCGTCTCGCGTAAGCTGCCAGACGACGCACGCAAAGCTCTCGCCGACGTCACTGAACCGCGAAAAGTCGCTCTCGGTCACAACCCGGATCTGTGGCAAGGCCAACCCAACTCGCGAATCCGATAAGAGTCTTGCGCGCGCAGCGGCAATAAAAAACTACCACCCTCAGATTGTCTTTCTACTCTTCTTGACATAGGCAAAATATACTTGTGATCATTCATGCGTTTTGATTCAATTTTCACGAATACATGTTCGGCATGGCTGTATTACAAGTGAGGAACATGACAGATGAGCTTTCTGAAGGGTCATGAAGTAGCCTCTTGATAGGCTGCACCGATCTCACGCACAATTACACCATGGTAACAAACAACACCCGGCACTACGTGAAGATCCTCGGCCTGAACGTTGTGAACAGGACTTGAGCGATGAATTAGGCGCAAGGCTGACCACAAAACTGATTTGGTGCGGTTCGCGTCATTTTGCGAGGACAGAAAATGGAGGCCGTCACGCGTAGATATTCGCCGGAAGAGAAGATTGCGTTGTTTCGTTCTTTGTTTCGCGGTCGGGAAGATGTGTATGCGCAGCGTTTCGAGAATCGCAGGACAGGCAAGAGCGGGTATAGCCCAGCTTGTGCGAATGAATGGGTTCGTGGGGTTTGCGAGAAGCCAAAAGTCAAATGTGTTGTCTGTCCGAATCGTACGTTTCATCCGGTAACGGAAGAAGTAATTCGGCAGCATCTTTCCGGTGTGGATTCGGCTGGGCGTGATTTTGTGATGGGTCTCTATCCGATGTTATTGGATGAAAGCTGTTATTTTCTGGCTGCTGATTTTGACAAGGAATGCTGGCAGGATGATGTTCGTGCTGTTGCAGATACGTGTAGGCAAATCGGGATACCGTTTGCTGTGGAACGCTCGAGATCCGGAAATGGTGGGCATTTGTGGATTTTTTTCGAGACGGCGATTCCGGCTGTTCTGGCTCGTAAGCTTGGAGCGTCCATACTGACGGAAACGATGGAGCGCAGACCTGATCTGGGGCTGGATTCCTATGACCGCTTTTTTCCGAATCAGGATACATTGCCGAAAGGTGGATTGGGAAACCTGCTTGCATTGCCATTACAGAAGCAGGCGAGGGCTAGTGGGAATTCCGTGTTTCTCGATGAGAATTTGAATCCTTGGACAGATCAGTGGGCCTTTCTTGCATCACTGAAAAAGTTAACAGAGAAAGAGACCGAAGCATATGTTCAACAGGCCGAGCGTGCCGGGCATGTTGTGGGGGTTCGCATGGTTCTCGATGATGA
>PXBF01000182.1 GCA_003567005.1 PVC group bacterium | reverse complement strand
GTTGTTCTGTCAAAAGGTGACAGGATACTTTTGATATAAAAAAGTGTTTATCAAAGGTTTAGGCCTATATAAGGCTATCTCCCCCCTTTTTGAGACTAGGTGCGAGACAAGGTGCGAGACACGACTACACGTTTGATATAACCTTTTCATATGTTTTCATAAAACTCGTGACAGTTCCGTTATTGTTCCCAGGTGAGATGGGGTTTGCCGAAGTGGCCGTAATTGGTGGTTTGGGTGTAGATGGGGCGTTTGAGATCGAGTTGCTGGATGATGGCGTATGGCCGGAAGTCGAATGTGCCGGCATACTTTGCTGCCGCCTGTGTGTCGCCGGTGCCAAAGGTGTCGACGTGTATGGATATGGGGTTGGCTTTACCGATTGCGTAGGCTACTTGCAGCTCGACGCGTTCTGCCAACCCTTGCCGGACGATCTGCCTGGCAACGTATCGGCAGAAGTAGGCTGCGCTGCGATCGACTTTGGAGGGATCTTTGCCGCTGAAGGCCCCACCGCCATGGCGGGCAAACCCGCCATAGGTGTCGACGATGATCTTGCGTCCGGTGACCCCGCAGTCTGCGGAAGGGCCGCCGAAGACAAAGCTTCCGGTAGGGTTTACGTGGATCGTGATATCCGGTGTGTACCAGTCATCTAGTGCTCGGGGTAGCAGGGATGTTTTTACATAGTGCTCGATTGCGCGCTTTTCGGTTTGGGCGTCGTGCTGTGTTGACACGACAACATCCATCACTTTGGTGGGCCGTCCGTTTTCGTAGCGGACGGTGACTTGTGTTTTGCCATCGGGTCCCAGCCAGTCTTCCGTGCCTGTTTTGCGGTCGGTGGCAAGTTGTTGCGCTAGCTTGTGCGCAAGCAAGATGGGTAGGGGCATGCGCTCGGCGGTCTCGTTGGATGCATAGCCAAACATGATGCCTTGATCGCCGGCACCTTGTTCGATGCGTTTTTCCCGGATGACGCCTTGGGCAATCTCGCCGGATTGCGCGGATAGGTGATTCACGATGGTTACGTGATCGGCATGAAAGGGTTCGCCGGGACGCGTGTAGCCGATGTCGCGGATGGTTTGTCGCGTTATGGCCTCATAGTCGATATTGCCGCGGCATGCAATTTCACCGCCGAGCATGACGTGATCGTGTTTGCACATGACTTCGCAGGCGACGCGGCTCTCGGGATCCTGCTGGAGGCAGGCATCGAGAATGGCGTCGGCGATGGTGTCGCACACTTTGTCGGGGTGTCCTTCGGTGACGGATTCAGATGTGAATAGGTATGTATCGTTCATGATGTTTGTTCCTTTGTTTTGATGCATTAGTATTTCTCGCAATGCGGGCCCATTATGGTGTGCCCATTCATGCTGGGTGGTGTGTCGCCTATATGGCAGTTACCGTTGTCGAACACATAGATGGCGCGGGTAGGGTGCATAACGGCACACATGTTGGTTTGTTTCTCTTTGCAGGCCTTTTTCAGTTCCTGAATGAGCTTGGCTTCCAGGCGCGGGGATGTACGTCGACAATCGAGATATACGCCTGACTTGGACGTTGATTTCTCTCCCCGGCAGTAGACGGCTAAGGGGAGGTACATTGCACTAAAGACGCGATGCACGACGTAGGGATACCCTTTCTCGTAGCGTGGCGGTTTTTGTTTTTTGCCTGTCATGGGCGACTTGATATCGAAGATCGGGAATACACCTGTCTTGATGGTGTTTTTTCGTAAGAACTTTTTCATTTTGCACCTCCTTCGAGGGAGGCGAAGAGACGATCGCGGCGGCAGCGGGCTTCACGCAGATATTTGGTTCCGAGTGAGTGTCGCTGGCGTTCTCCGGAGTGTCCATTTTCTGCAATGGTATAGTGGACATACCACGTACCATTGTTGTTCCAGAGATGGTGGTTGGGATTGCCGAGATCTGTCCGCAATGTAAGACGGGCAGATGTTTGCTGTGCGTTGTGATGTCGTGGATAAATGAATCCGATGCTGTGTGTCATGACTACCTCCTCGCTTCCGGGCGGTGGGTAGCCGTCACCGGAAAAGTATTTGCTTTTCCCCGACTTTTGTCGGAACGCATCCGGCTTCCTGCCTTGATCCACCGTGTGCCCTTTCCCGTCAGGCCTCGGTTGGAGCCCGCATTCGCGGAACTCTATAGATGCGGTTGCTTACGAGGTTTACCTCAGCAACCCTTGCAATATAGCAAGAGGTAACGGGGTATGCAAGGGTCTCTTGTGTCATAAAGAGAAAGCGAGGGGGGTAGGGGGGAGAATGCGTCGTTAGTTCGATGTTTGAATCTTTTTAGCATGACGCTGACGGCAGGAATGCGTAATATGATTGCGTGTATCTTTTTCCTGTTGATAGCCCTTTCGATTCAGGATGCTAGTGAAATATGAAAACCGTGCTGCCCACGCGATATCGCCATTGGATACAGGATCGACATGCTTCTTTCGGCAGGCTGTATTGGTTTCGTTATGCCGTGTTTATTGTGTCCGTGCCTTGTATGCTGTCCCTTCCCTTCCTTTATCTCTTATGGCCCGTGGATGATGGTATTCCTTTTGTGCATATTCTCACTACGCTGATTGGCGTTGGCGGGTTTGTAATGGTGGTGGCCACCCATTTCCAGGCGAAGGCCAACGTCCGGTGTTCAAAGTGCGGGGCAGTGATGAAGCATGTCAGGCATGATTATCCCAAGAGGTTTCAGCATCTACCTCTGCTGGAGAGCATGTTTCGCTATGGCTCGATTCGAAAGGTCGTGAAAGGAGATGAAGGACGGCAGTATGTATTTTGCGAAATGCGGACAGAACATAGCGGCAGACGGACCTATTGGTATCGTGTCATGCAAGAGTTGCGTACATGCGAAGCGTGCAAGCGATACGTCATAATCAAACCGCATGACTTGGTATATATCGGCGAGAAACGAGATGCGGTTGACGCCTATGAGCGGGATATGCAGAAGCGCGCGGAGCGACGGAACCGTCTGGCGGCGAGACTGACGGAATCCCAAAAGTAATTGGCACACGTAGGTATTAGATGATCAACGTATTGATGATAACAGATGTAGCTTTGGGGAGGGGAATCGTATGAATAGAGAGGGTAATGCTGTAATACACATCGAACCAGTGCTTCCTGTTGAGACAGAGGCCCTGCTGGATCTCTATGTTGATCTCTTCTTTGATCGGGAACCGCTCACCAAATGTATGGGGTTGCGCAAGGAACGCATGGCTTCGATTGCGCGCAGTATGTATCTGGCTTCTGATGAAAATCCGATATCGCAGGGATTGTGTTGGCTTGCACGGGATGGGAATGCGGGAAATCAAGCTGTGGGATTTATTGTGTGCGACGATCCTTTTGCCGAGGGGCATGCTTCTGTGCCGGAGAATTTGACGGAAGAGGAAATGGCAAAGGTCTCGGCGTTGCAGGCGCTGATGGAAGAGGTTCGCAGTCCTTTGCAGGATCGGGGGCCGTTGGGGGCGGGGCAATGTCTGCACATAGCTGCAATGGGTGTGGCGCCCGGATACGAGGGGGCAGGTATTGCAACACGGCTCCTGCAAACAGCGCTAGTCGAGGGCAAAGCATTTGGTTTCATGCATGCATTTGCGGAGTGCACAAGTATTGCATCAAGAAAGTGCCATGAGAAAAACGGGTTTAGGAATCTTCATGCAGTAGCGGGGGACACGTTTTCCTGGAATGGCAAGAAGCCTTTTGCCGGGCGAGATATGGATATTTATCTTCTGTGGAAAGACTTGGTGTAGAGGGATACGGAATGTCGATACATCCTGATTTTGCGCAGCAGTTATTGGATGACGGATTGCGGGACTTTGCGAAAAGCAGGTTTGGCAAGCAGGCCGTCATGTCCGTGGATGCGCCTGTTCATTCTTTTCGCTGGACTGGGGTTCTGGGGGAGGCAGAGGGTAATGAACCGATTACCGCCAGCACACCATTCTTCATTGCGAGTATTGACAAGCTGTACAATGCGACGATAGCGATGATGCTGATGGAGCGTGGAGAGCTGGATTTGGATCAATCGATTTGCAGCTATCTACCGGAAGAACGTACGCGGGGATTGCATCAAGATGGTGGACGCGATTTGACGGCGTCCATTACCGTGCGGCATCTTTTGACACATACATCCGGATTGCCGGATTGGTTTGAGGATTACCCGAAAGGTGGTGAGGGGTGTCTTGCGGAGGTTGTTTTCAGGGATGGTGATCGGGGACTCCCAACCGAGGAGCTTTTGGATTATGTGCGCAATCGTTTGAACCCGCATTTTGTCCCGCAGGATTTATCTGGCAAGCGTCCACGGATTCGCTATTCGGACACGAATTTTATTTTGTTGGCAGAGATTTTGGAAGGGATAACGGGTGATTCGCTGCATGCTATCCATCAACGAATGCTGCATGAACCCTTCGGATTGCATGAGACGTATTTTGTCGGGACGCCTCAGGAGGAGAAGATTCAGGGCGCATCGATGGTGTTGCGAGCCAATGGCGAACCATTGCGGATTCCTTTGCTGTTGCGATCGGTAAAGGGCATTTACAGTACGGTAGATGACATGATGCGGTTCGTGCGCTTACTCATGGAAGGGAAGATCTTTGAGAGTCCCAATACGCTTTCGTCCATGATCAAGCACTGGTGTCGGTTCGGATTTCCGCTGGACCGTGCGGCATTGCGGTCCCCGAATTGGCCGATCGAATATGCTGCAGGCATGATGCGTTTTCGGGTACCCCGGTTGTTTGTTCCATTTAAACCGATTCCTGCTGTATGCGGTCATACGGGTTCCACGGGATGCTGGCTGTTTTATTGTCCGGCATTGGATGTAACACTTGCAGGGTCTGTTGAGGATGCGGCGGCTGGGGCGGTACCATTTAGGCTTGTGCCGCAAATGCTGCAGGGATTGATGCGAGCGGGCTGTTAGGCTTTGCTTTTATGAACCGCGAATGTAGCTAATCGGGCGAATTTTGCGAATTGGGGGAACCGCAGAAGGACGCAGAAAACGCAGAAGGGGAGATTGGGGGGAGAGCTGGTGGGCCCTGTTGGAACAAGGTTCCACAGGGGAGGCTTTGGTGGGGGAGAAATGGGGAATCTTTGCAATATTTCGGCTGTGGGTTGCGTTATGCGGGTGTATGGCTTCATGGTGAAGTCAGGGTCGATTGCAAAGGAGTGACATGATGAAAGCAAGGACATTGTTGGTTTTGACATTGGTGGGTGCGACACTGGTTGGTGCAGGGAATGTATTTGCCGGTGAACAGCATCAGCGGCAGGAGCGTCAGCAGCGGCAGGAACGCCGTCAGGTCCGCAAGCAGGCTTGTGGGCAAGAATGCAGTTCTGATCAGAAGCAGGCGCGCCGGCAGCGTCGTGCGCGGCGCAGGCAGGGGCGTCAGGAACGGGCACAAGGGCGTCAGCAGCGGCAACAAGATTAGCAGTATTACGGCGCTGAAGGTCTGTCAGGACATTCGTGCGTTATGATGGAGCGGTCCCTCTTGCAAATGGCAGGGGGGATCGTTTATGTTTTGGCGTCATGAGCATACTAAATGAAGCGGGGTTTCGGCCGCCTGGTGAGGCGCAGAGCTTGATCTTGCAAATCGATGTGGGGTGTCCGTGGAACCGATGTACATTTTGCGGGATGTATAAGGGGATGTCGTATCGGCGTCGGCCCTTGGCGGATATATGGGACTTGATTGAGCAAGAAGCCAAACGGCATTCTGACGCGCGGCGTATATTTCTGGCAGATGGGGATGTGATGTCGCGCCCTTTTACGGATCTTCGGGCCATTTTGCAGGCATTGCTGAAGCATTTTCCGCAATTAACCCGTGTTAGCATGTATGCAAATGGTGCGTCGATTATGGCCAAAACGGAAGCGGAACTGGCGGCGTTACGTTTGCTGAAGCTGCATACATTGTATATGGGGTTGGAAAGTGGCGACGACGAGATATTGCGGCAGTGTGAGAAGCGGGAGACATCGGCAGAGATGGTTGCGGCGTGCAAGGCTGCGCAATCGGCCGGGTTGCGGATGTCGGTCATGATTTTACTGGGGCTGGGGGGCATTGCGCGTAGCGAGCAGCATGCTGTGCATACTGCCGAGGCACTGAATCGGATGCAGCCAAGATTACTTTCTGCCTTGCGTGTGATTCCGGTTGCAGGGACGAAGCTACATGACGCGGTGCGTAATGGGATGTTCCGGTCCCTGACGGAATTCGGGGTAGTGCGGGAATTGCGTGAGATGATTGCACCACTGGATCTGGTTGCCACGGTATTTCGGGCGAATCACAGTTCCAATGTTGTTCCATTAGAGGCGCGTTTCCCGCGTGATAAGGATCGTATGGTCGCGATGCTGGACGGGGTGCTTTCATCCAATACGCTGGATCGCGAAACGGCGGGCACAATGCCTTTCTGGTTGTGAACAAATCACGGTGTCTAATTCCGTTGAATTGGCGCGGTGATTGCGTATCATGCGCAAACCGTTGGTCCCGATTGCAATAAAGTGCTTGCTGGAGGTGGTTATGATCCTGATGGCTCCTGATCTTTTGCCTGGCGATTTCCCGCTCATTGTCGAGATTGACGCGAATATGAAAGACGTATTTCGTCGAATTGTATTCAGTCGATCGATCGAGGCAGGCAATTTGTTGCACCGTTACATGGATGCGATTGGACATTTGCGTCATGTGCTTGAGTATAAAAATGCGCAGCAGGAAGCCCAAAGTGAGGAGGAGGCTGCGGAGTATCTCGCAAATCTCGAAGTGGCGATGGGTATGATGATTGCAGAAATAGCAGCGTCGCATTGCATCTCGAGTCCTATTGACTTATTTCGGCTGTTTCGGACGGTTGCGCCTGAGGCGGCGGCGCGGCATGCGAATCATTACAGGCAAACACTTGTGCAGGTTGGGCGCTATCTTGCGCCGGATGCCGTCGAGGTCGAAAATCTTGTTGAAAACCTATTTTGGCATCTTCCCCAGATCGCAAACCCTTTACTTCGCGCGATTTATTTGCATCATGAACTGATACGTATACATCCTTTTTCTGATGGCAATGGACGAGTCGGGCGTATGGCAAAAAACTGGTTGCTGATGTATGAGCTCTATCCGCCCATATTTATATACGGCGAACAGGATCGGGCGCGTTATATCCGAGATCTTGAGGCGAGTTTTACCGATCTGGAAAGCGATCCGAATCGATTTCACGACTCGACCCGTCGTTTTTTTGAGGATGAGCTACGGCGTATGAAGGCAAGTACCGGGTTTCTCTTGAGCCGCCTCCAACGAGACGCCGCCATGCCATTCGGGGAAGAGGATGAAGATATGCGTCCGCACCCTGTCTGAAAACGAGATGATACGGGGAATGCTTGATAGAAGTAAAAGAAATTGGCGGTAGGACAGCGACACTGTGAAACGCAACAATTCTTACGTGTTTTTTTTGTTTTCAATATATGCAATATGTGTAAAGGTGTCGGTGTAATGTTTGTTCAATTGGACTAGGAGTAGAAAGATGTGTAAGCAAAAGTTATTGATGTCGTTGCTGTTGGGAGTTGTTTCTTTCTGTCTGTCGGGAACGGGGTTTGCGATGATGCCGGTAACGACGTTGATCGAATTTGATCAAGTATGGCGGTATCATGACGGTAATGAAGATCTAGGGGAAGCTTGGCGGATGCCGGATTACTCAGATGAGAGTTGGTCGGAAGGTCCAGGGCTATTGGGATACGATACAGGAGATCGTGCTGATCGGTGGCCTGAGCCGGGCTTGCAAACCGAGATGGAGCCCAATTTACTCACGTATTATCTGCGAACGTCGTTTGTTTTTGAGGGAGATATAGAGGGGCAGCAATTGCAGATTGAGCAAATCATTGATGATGCGGCTGTTTATTATCTGAATGGTGTTGAAATTGCGCGCAGCGCATTGATGCCTGAAGGACCGGTGACATATGAGACTGCGGCTACTGGTTGGACAAATCCTTGGGAGGATCATGCGGTTTTACTTATCGATGAGCCACCTTTGGTGGAGGGGACGAATGTTCTGGCAGTATCGCTTCATAATAACAACACCAATAGTTCGGATATATGCCTTGGGTTACGTGTGTCTCTGATTGAACCTGTTGATGAGCCACTTGCTTTTTATCTTAGCTGGCAGCGGGATCCGACGACAACGATGACCATTCAATGGCATACGGAGGATCTCGAGTCAGGCGCCGTGATCTATGGCAATGCCGATGGGGAGCCCCTCGGCGCAGCGGAAGACGTTGAAAGCCAACCGATCCCGGGTATTCAGCGCTGGGTTCATACGGTAGAGCTGACCGATCTCGATCCAGACACAGCGTATACGTTTCGTTTTACCGCGCCGAAGTCCAGTCCTATCTATCGTTTTCGTACGATGCCGGAGAACTTAGATCGTCCGGTTCGTTTGGCTATCGGAGGTGATGTACGGCACCGTCAGTCTTGGATGGAAGAGGTGAATCGCATCGCAATGCGCTATGATCTGGATGCGATTGTTTGGGGTGGTGATCTTGCTTATGCAGATGGTCTTGTGCGTCGGTGGTATCGATGGGAAGAATTTTTTGAAGCGATGCAAAACACACTGGTGGATGAATCCGGGCGAGTAGTTCCTGTGGTGATGGGGATAGGGAATCACGAGGTGAAAGGTGGATACTTTTTCCGGCATGCGCAAGAGGATGATCCTGTTGTTTTTACTGATACTTTCCGCAATGAAATTGCGCCGTTTTACTACAGTATGTTTGCTTTTCCCGGGCATCCTGGTTATGGCGTGCTTGATGTTTCAGACTATCTGAGCATTATTTTGCTCGATACGGATCACTCGACCCCCATAGCCGGACCACAAACGGAATGGTTTGAAGAGGTTTTGCAGGCCCGTACTGATATTCCGCATGTGTTACCCGTGTATCATGTTCCAGCTTTCCCCTCGAATCGTTCTTTTAGTGGGCGCGTATCGGTGCGGGTTCGGGAGCATTGGGTGCCATTAATGGAGCGTTATGGGATTCAGGTGGCCTTTGAAAATCATGATCACACCTACAAGCGCACGGTGCCCATTCGCAATGGTGAGGAGGCTGAGGATGGCATCGTCTACATTGGCGATGGTACGTGGGGTGTAGGGGAACGCGTGCCGCGGACGCCGGAAGAGGAATGGTACTTAACACGGTCGGCTTCTATCCGGCATTTTCTTCTCGTTACCCTATCCGAGCATCAACGGGACATAAAAGTTATCACGCGTAATGGTAATCTTCTTGATCATATTGTTCAGCCTGTGAAGCGCTAGGGGCTTGGTCGGAGGTTAGGCGCGGCTCCAGGGTGCCCCGGATGATGCGGAGGTGTAACTTTGGCGTGGAGGAGGTGTCTGCGCGGGAGAGAGATTAAGGCGAAAGATTAGGTGGATCCATGCTTCGCGTAAAGCTACGGCTGACAAGAAGCCTACTGTGCTAATGAAAAAAGGGGAAGCATTACTGCTTCCCCTTTTTTGGGTTGATTCTTGTGTGATTTTCTATGCGTTGGCTTCGCGGTCGAGATCTTCCATCGCTGCCCGACGGCTCAATTTTACGCGTCCGCGATCATCAATGCCGATGCATTTGACTTTCATGATATCGCCGACTTTGCAGATATCATCGACGCTATTTACGCGGAAATCAGCCATTTCGCTGATATGCACGAGTCCATCGCGCCCGGGCATGATTTCGACAAAAGCGCCGAAATCCTTTACGCCAGTCACGCGTCCTTCGTAGATTTCCCCTTCTTCAGGTTCCATTGTGATGGCTTTCACTTCGGCTATGGCTTTTTCCATGGCTTCGCCATTGCTGGCGTAGATGCTGACGGTGCCGTCCTCGGCAATATCGATTTGCGCCCCGGAACGCTCCGTGATGCCACGAATGTTTTTGCCACCAGGTCCGATGAGTTCACCGATTTTTTCCGGATCGATGTTGATGGACTCGATTTGAGGTGCATATGTGGACATTTTTTCGCGTGGTGCAGGAATAACGGATTCCATATAATCTAGAATCTGCCCACGTGCAATTCTGGCTTTTTCGAATGCACCTTCCACAAGCGTCCATTCCAAGCCTGGAATTTTCAGGTCGACTTGGAACCCTGTGATACCCTTGCGGGTGCCGGCTACCTTGAAGTCCATGTCGCCACAGTGGTCTTCTGTTCCAAGGATATCCACTACGAGATCGGCTTTTTCTTTGCCTGTGAATAGACCGATGGAAATGCCAGCCACTGGGGCTTTGATGGGGATACCTGCATCCATCATGGCGAGCGAACCGACGCAGATGCTGGCCATGGAGGAGGATCCGTTCGATCCCATGATGTCGGAGACCAAGCGCACTGTGTATGGGTAATCTTCCGGCATGACTTCGCGCAAGGAGCGTTCTGCCAATGCGCCATGTCCGATTTCGCGACGCCCCGTACTGCCCAGACGTCCGCATTCGCCCACGCTATAGGGCGGGAAGTTGTAGTGCAGCATAAAGCTTTTGATTTTTTCCCCGCCGGTGATTGCATCCATGGATTGCTTGTCGGATTTGGTTCCGAGTGTGACCGTTCCGAGCGCTTGCGTTTCGCCCCGGCTGAAGACGGCAGATCCGTGTGTGCGCGGCAGCACACCGACTTGGGCCTTCAGTTCGCGAAGGTCATCGAACCCACGTCCATCGACGCGGATTCCGTGATCGAGTACATTCTTGCGGACGATTTCGATTTCGAGCTGATCGAACATCGATCGGAATTCTTCATCGGTCATTTCCGGGAATTGCTCTAGCATACGTTCTTTGAGTGCATCGCGGACTTCATTGACTTTTCCATGGCGTTCGAGTTTGCCAGCAATTTGCAGTGCGGCGGAGAGTTCTTCGCCCATTGCAGTCCGTGCCGCGTCGAGCAACGTTGTGTCTGGCGAGTAAGGTTCGATGACCTTGTCGGGTAATCCGAGTGCCTTGCGCAGTTCGAGCTGGAGGTCGCAGAGCTTGATGCAGCCTTCATGTGCAAATTTCATAGCTGCAACGAGATCGGCTTCGGCGATTTCCTTGCTGCTGCCTTCGATCATGAGTGGCAGATCACGCGTGGCGGCGTAGATGAGGTCCAAGTCGCTCTCGACGCGTTCATCATGGGTTGGGTTGAGTACGAACTCGCCCTTGATGCGGCCTACCCGTACACCTGCGATGGGGCCCCTGAAGGGAATCTCCGAGATCATCAGCGACGCACTTGAAACGGTGATATTGTGCACATCCGAGTCGTGGATGCCATCAGCCGATAAGAGCATATTGTTGATCTGCACATCGTTGAAGTAGTTTTCTGGAAACAAGGGGCGAATGGGGCGATCCGTAAAACGCGCAGTCAGGATTTCGCCTTCGCTGGGGCGCGCTTCGCGTTTGAAAAAACCGCCAGGAAAACGACCGGCGGCATAGAATTTTTCGCGGTATTCTACTTGCAGCGGAAAGAAGTCGATTCCTTCTCTTGGTTTGTCCGTGCAGGTAACGGCGGAGAAGAGAACCGTTTCTCCGATGGTGATATTACAGGAACCCGCGGCTTGCTGGGCAAGGAGTCCGGCTTCCAGTTTAATTTCCTTGTCGCCAACCATGGCGGCTACTGATGTTGCATCTTGCATGTTGCTTTCCTTCCTTAGAGTAGCCGCCGGAGATTTTACCTTTTTTTTGATCCGGAGGCCGTTTGATTTGATATCCTGCCTGCGCATGCAAGAGCGCATGCTGTCTGCCGCAGGTATGCGTTTCACGTGCGGCAGTGACAGGATGGCTTTTCCGGATTAACGGCGTATACCAAGATCCTTGATAAGGCTCTGGTAACGGTCTACGTCCGTTTCCTTGAGATAATCCAGCAGACGCCGACGGGCACTAACCATTTTGATTAGTCCATGTCGGGAACTGTGGTCTTTTTTGTTAACCTTCAGGTGTTCCGTTAACTTTTGAATGCGATTTGTCAGTACAGCTATCTGTACGTCGGATGAACCGGTATCGCGTTCATGCCGCTGATATTTTTCTTGAATACTTGATTTGTCGATCTGACTCATATCCTACGTTTTCCTCTTCTCGGGCTTCTTTTACTTCTTTTTCCCTTTTGGTTATGTGGGGTGGGAATATAGACTTCATGTGTGTTTGTGTAAAGCAGGTTTTTTTGCACTTTCGAGCCGCAAATAGAAAAAGCCGGATTGCTCGTAAGCAATCCGGCTTTTTTTTTGAGGATTCGGATTGATTAGCCGTACAGTGGTCCGTATGCGGAGCAGGCGCGGAAGTCGGCTCCTTCCATATCTGCTGTGCCGAAAGATGCCCATGCGCTCGGTCGGAAGATCTTCTCCTCGGGAACATTGTGCATAAACACGGGGATACGCAATAGAGCTGCTAACGAAATCAAGTCTGCCCCGATGTGGCCGTAACAGAAAGCGCCGTGGTTGGCGCCCCAGTTGGCCATCACGGAATAGACATCGCGGAATGCACCTTCGCCCGTTGTGCGCGGCACGAACCATGTGGTTGGCCAAGTGTTGTTGGTGCGGTCGTCGAGTGTCTGGTGCACGTTTTCCGGCAGTTCCACGGTTGTCCCTTCCGCAATCTGCATGACGGGTCCAAGACCTTTTACCAGGTTGACACGACTCATGGTTACGGGCATTCCTGCTTTGGTAACGAACTTACTGGACCATCCGCCCCCTGGGAAGTATTCCGTTACAGATGGATGCCAGGTTGTTGCATCCAGGCAAGCTTTTGCCTCTTTGCGTGTAATTTGCCAGAAGGGCTTCATTGCGGGTTCACCGTTAATGGTTTGTTGTCCGCTACCATCGAGAGCGGCAGATCCTGAGTTGATGAGGTGGATGATTCCATCGGCAGCAACACCTTCCACATCGTATCCCGTGACGCGTTTGATGGCATCCGGGCTCCAGTAGGTGCGGACATCTGCAAAGACTTGTGCCGTATTGGTCAGCAAGTACGATAGCAGCATGGGTACGCCATTTAAGCTATCGTTTTCGGTTGCGACGAGTCGCGGCATGCGAATGCCGTTCCAATCAAATGAGCTGTTGGAGATGGCTTCCAGGAAGTCGCCATTGGCATACGTGTCCGTCCAGTGACGTTGCCCTTGGAATCCGCTGAGGATGGCGTTGTGTCCGCGGGATTCCTCGATCCTGCCCATCTTCTCCAGAACGGGGTTCCCGTACATCAAATCGCGCGTGATCATGGCCATTTTGACGGATTGTTCCCATTCGCTATTGAGCTGTTTACGTGTCCGTTTGGTTTCTTTGCTATTGGCATCAAAGCCTTCTTTGCAATTCTCTTTTACCCAAGCCAAGGCTTGTTTGTATTCCTCCTGATCGAAGATTCCATCCCTCATGCGGCGTGCGAACTCTGACAAGTCGATGGCTTCGACGCGCATGCCTAGGTAGGATTCGAAGAAGGACTGATCCACGATGGATCCAGCAATTCCCATGGAGCAACCGCCCATTGAGAGGTACGATTTGCCGCGCATCATCGCGAGGGCTAATCCGGCTTTGGCGAAGCGCAGGATTTTTTCTGCCACATCGGCAGGTATTGTTTTATCGCCGCCATCCTGTACATCGCGTCCGTAGATTCCGAATGCGGGCAAACCTTTCTGCGTATGGCCAGCGAGAACTGCTGCGAGATAGACGGCACCTGGGCGTTCGGTTCCATTAAAGCCCCAGACGGCTTTCGGGCGGAGTGGATCCATGTCCATCGTTTCAGATCCATAGCACCAGCAAGGGGTTACGGTAAGCGATACACCGACATTTTCACGATCGAACTTTTCAGCGCAAGCAGCGGATTCGGCTACGCCACCGATGCAGGTGTCGGCAATCACACACTCGACAGGCTTGCCGTTGGGGTATTGCAAAGAGCTGCTAATCAGTTCTGCTGCACGTTTGGCCATGTCCATGACTTGACCCTCAAGAGATTCACGCACGCCGCCATAGCGTCCATCAATCGTAGGACGAATGCCGATTTTTGGTAATGAGGTAATCCATGTTGGCGTTTTCTTTGCGGGCATAATCATTACTCCTATTTTGTTTGTCGTTTGTGATTCGACGTACTGACACATTGATTGTCCGTTTTCTTGTACTCGCAGGTGTTTCTGCGTGGGTTCCATTATAGTGCGTCTTGCAAAGATGTCTACAAAGGTTTCGGCTGTGTTGCGGGGGCGGTAATTCTCGCTTGCTCTTTTGCGGACTGTTGTGCCAAGATCTCCCTGAACTAAGATGTATAGATTGCTGTGCGTCTAGATATGTATGAATTGTGTCTTCGGGACAGGGTGATGCTGGCTTTTGCGGCAATTCCCGACCGGCGGTAAAAGTCCGCGACTTTGGTTGCATCCAAATTGAAACGGTGGAATTCCGTTGCCGACAGTGAGGAGAGCTTAGTCTTCGAGTCTGGATGGGAGAGGATACAGCTGTAACGCAGAAGATGCTGCTTTAGCTCTTGTGTGCATGCCTGTATTGTATTCCCTATGCCAGTTATGACTTTGTTCGCGGAGGATATTACGATAGCAGGAGGGTTGGCATGCCATTTGCCGCGATAGAGGAAGCATTAGAGTCGATTCGGCAGGGGCGTCCTATCATCGTTACCGATGATGCGCGTCGGGAGAACGAAGGCGATTTGATTTGTGCGGCCGAAAAAGCAGATGCTACGGTGATCAATTTTATGACCCGCTATGGGCGCGGTTTGATCTGCACGGCTCTTGAGCAAGAGCAGTTAGCGCGTCTGAAACTTGCTCCTATGATCTCACGCGGCAAAAGCGGTGATCATTATGGTACTGCGTTCATGGAGTCTGTAGATGCTAAAGAGGGAATATCTACCGGCATAAGCGCTCAAGATCGTGCTCGTACTGTAGAGGTTTTGCTTGATGCTAAGAGTAGCGATGCGGATTTGGTGAGTCCTGGGCATATGTTTCCTTTGCGTGCTGTTGCGGGGGGCGTGTTGCATCGTGCGGGCCATACCGAGGCAGCGGTTGATCTCGCGCGGATGGCTGGTTTCAAGCCAGCCGGAGTGATCTGCGAAATTCTCAATGAAAATGGTACCATGGCACGCCTGCCGGATCTTGAGGTTTTTGCGCGTACACACAATCTGCTGATTGTGAGTATTGCCGATTTGATTGCCTATCGGCGTCGCATGGAAAAGCAAATTCGCTTCATTCAGGCTGTGCGTTTTCCTGCGGAGTCGGGTGTTTTCAAGTTGCAGTTGTATGAGTCGATTGTGGATGGAGACCATCACATTGCCTTGGTGATGGGAGAGCCTGAAAAACAGGCTGCACCGCTTGTGCGCGTTCATAGCGAATGTTTAACCGGTGATGTATTTCATTCGATGCGCTGCGACTGTGGATTGCAGTTGCACCGGGCGATGCAGATGGTAGGAAAAGAGGGGCATGGTGTGATCTTATACATGCGTCAGGAGGGGCGTGGCATCGGGCTGGCAGCCAAGATTCATGCCTATGCGCTTCAAGATGACGGGCTGGACACGGTTGAAGCGAATGAAAAATTGGGATATGAGGCTGATTTGCGTGATTACGGTGTCGGTGCGCAGATTTTGACGGAATTGGGTTTACATCGCATTCGGTTGATGACCAATAATCCTCGCAAGGTCGTTGGTCTAGAGGGGTACGGGTTGACAATAACAGAGCGTGTACCCATTGTGAGTGAACCGGGAACGGAGAATGCAAAATATTTGGCCACAAAGCGCGACAAGTTGGGGCATTTGATATAAAAGCTTTTAAAAATAAGGAGGATGAGGAATGAAAGAGGTGTCGGTACATTTAGTAGCGAATGGCAAGAAGTTTGCGATTGTCGTGAGCCGTTTTAATGATTTGTTGACGAAGCAACTGATGGGTGGAGCAGAAGATTGTCTGGTGCGACATGGTGTGTCGACAGACGATATCACGGCAGCGTGGGTGCCGGGTGCCAATGAGTTGCCGCAAATAGTGAAGCGCTTTGCTGCCAGTGCAAAATTTGATGCTGTGATTGCCTTGGGCGCGGTGGTGCAGGGTGCTACGCCGCATGCGGATTTGATAAATAGCCAGGTAGCCCGCACGTTGAGTCAGATTGGGCTGGAAACGGGTGTGCCGGTTATCAATGGTGTGGTTTGTGCGGGTACATTGGAACAGGCGTTGGAGCGTTGTGGAACGAAAGCAGGCAACAAGGGCTGGCAAGCCGCCCAAGCTGCCATCGAGATGGCGAATATTGTTGAAGCGCTGGGAGCGTAGAAGATGGCGACACGGCGCGATGCCCGGGAATGGGCGCTGCAAATTGTATTTAGTCTGGATCTGAACGCGAAAGCGGAGCTGGAATTTTGTATTGCGGATTTTTTCGAGGAAAACCCGACGAAAGACATCAAAATTCGTGCCTTTGCAGAGAAGCTGGTTCGTGGTGTTTATGACGAGCAACCCACGATTGATGCAACGATTGCGAAGTATGCGCAGCATTGGAGCATAGCGCGCATGGCTGCAGTAGACCGCAACGTGCTGCGGATTGCTTTGTACGAGCTTCTGTTTTGTCCAGATGTTCCGCCAGCAGTGGTGATCAATGAGGCGATTGACTTGGCCAAGTATTTCAGTAGCACCGAATCGGGTCGTTTTGTGAACGGCATTTTGGATCGTGTGCGACGGGAATTAGCCATGGAAAGGAAGTCGGCAACGGATGGTACCTATCAGCCGTGATGAACATGCGGTTTGGATGAAACGCGCCTTGGTATTGGCAGCGAAGGGTGAGGGGGGGACGCGTCCCAATCCACCTGTAGGTGCCGTTATCGTGCAGGATGGCAAGGTTGTAGGGGAAGGGTATCATCGGCGTGCAGGAGGGGCTCATGCCGAGGTGCTGGCACTGCGTGGATTACGCCCTGATCAAACACAGGGTGCTACGCTCTATGTTACGCTTGAGCCCTGCTCGACGCATGGGCGTACGCCTGCCTGCACAGATGCGATCGTGGCAGCAGGGATTGGAACCGTTGTGATTAGCGTGCAAGATCCCAACCCTCAGCATGCAGGTCGTGGATTGCGTATATTACGTAAGCACGGTATTTCGGTTGTTACGGGCATTTGCCGAAAAGAAGGGACCGCATTGCTGGCTCCGTTTGCGAAATGGGTTACAACAGGACGACCGTATGTGACACTGAAAATGGCTTTGTCACTTGACGGCCGTATTGGAGATAAGCAAAAGCATTCACAATGGATTACTGGTGAAGCGGCGCGCCGTGAGGTACAACGCTTACGTCGCAAAGTGGATGCTGTACTTGTCGGGGCGGGGACGGCCCTCGCGGATAATCCTTCTTTGCTTGTGAAGTCCAAGGTGTCTCGTCAGCCTTTGCGAGTTGTTTTGGATGGCAGGGAAGGTATTCCTGATTCTGCAAAGGTTTTGCGTGATGGTCATCCCACCGTCGTTGTTGTTACAGAGCAGTGTTCATGCGTTCGACGCGCAAAGCTTGAACAAGCCCATGTTCGGGTTTGGGTCTGTGGAAAGGGGCCACAGGTTGATGTCGGAGCGCTCTTGCAGCGCCTTGCCAAAGAAGGTATTTTGCATGTGCTCTGTGAGGGGGGGGGAGAGCTTGCTGGTGCTTTGTTGCGGGCGCGTCAAGTAGATGTATGCCTGTTTTATATGGCAGGTCTCTTGTTAGGTGGTGCCGGCGTTCCCGTAACCGGCCAAGCGGGGTGGTTGCTAGGGGATGCGCCGCGTTTGCGGTTTGTAGATGTCCGACGTATC
Organism: PVC group bacterium; assembly: GCA_003567005.1. GTDB lineage: Bacteria > Verrucomicrobiota > Kiritimatiellia > UBA8416 > UBA8416 > T3Sed10-140. Next base: position 46,805 of record PXBF01000182.1, on the reverse strand, counting down.
GGTAAGGATGTATGTTTGACGGCCAAACCAGATCAGACGTAGGAGTCTTTTATGTTTACAGGGTTGATCGAAACAGTAGGGCGGCTAGAGCGTTATGAACCGCGATCTGCTGGTGCCCGCCTCGTTATTGTGCGTGAGGGGCCTTGGAATCCAGCCTTGGAGTTGGGGGAAAGTATTGCGGTGCAGGGTGCGTGCTTGACCGTGACTGAGGCTGGTGTGGATTGGTTTGCCTGCGATGTGCTGGCCGAAACGTTAGAACGAACGGTGTTGCGGTACGCGCGTCGTGGGCAGCGATTGAATCTGGAAAGGGCATTGCGGCTGGGGGACCGCTTGGGTGGGCACATGGTGAGCGGGCACATTGATGGGGTCGGTCGTCTCGCCCACCTTCGTATGGAGGGGACTGATCACATTATGCGCGTGGATTGTGCCCGGGACATTGCAGAGGGCATCATTTTAAAGGGTTCCGTTGCGTTGGATGGCATCAGCCTGACGGTGACAAGCGTTGAGAAGGAGTCGTTTGAAGTAAAAATTATTCCATGGACTTGGCAGCACACGAGTCTACACGAGCGCCAGGCAGGTGATCGGATGCATGTGGAAGTTGATATGATTGGAAAGTATGTGAAGCGGTACTTGTGGCAGATGAATCAAAACGATTTGCGTGAAGAGACATTGCGTGCTGCAGGTTATGGTGATTGAGCCGCACGGATTGTGCTCTTGGGCCATAATCCTGTTTTTTTATTGGCCGCAGGATCATTCTTCATATTCTTTTGCAGGGATTCTTTACAGGTGTTTTTATATGTTGTAGGGTTAGATTTTTTTAGGGCGTCTGGGGTATTAAAAAAAATGGGGAAGCCGAATGGCTGGTGCAGAAAAAAGAAAAGCTGGTGGGCTGGATGTTGCGTATGTGGCACATTTGGCGCGTTTACATCTTACGGATGATGAAGTTGCCCTCTTTCAGGAGCAAATGGAAGGCATCGTTCACTATGTGGAACAAATCGGGGCTTTAGACGTGGAGGATGTTGCGCCCCTGTCGCATACCGTATCGGTGTCCAATGTTTGGCGTGAGGATGAGCCGTCTCCCAGTATTGATCACAGCAAAGTGATGGCTAATGCTCCAGAAGAGCACGATGGATTGATATCTGTTCCCAAAATTGTTGATTAGACAGGTTCTGCTGTATTGCGGCAATAGAGGTTTATACAATAGGAGATGCCAACTTGGATATTTCGGGGTTAACCATTCGTCAAGCCAGTGACATGCTATCATCAGGTGCATGTTCAGCCTTTGCGCTTACAACAGCGCTCCTGCAAAGAATAGCGGACGTTGACGCCTCTATACGCGCTTACGCTTCTGTGGATACAGCCTTTGCATTAGAGCAAGCTCGTGCTGCAGATGATGCTCGCGCGAAGGGTAAGTCCAGTCCATTGCTGGGCGTTCCGATCGGAGTCAAGGATCTTCTGAATGTAGAAGGACAGCCCTGTACGTGCTCTTCTAAGATTTTGAAGGGTTACACGGCCCCCTACGATGCAACTGTGATTGCCCGGTTGCGGGATGCGGGAGCTGTTTTTGTCGGGCGTACGAATATGGATGAGTTTGCGATGGGGTCATCGACAGAGAACTCTGCTTATCAGGTCACGCGGAATCCTGTTGATGTAGATCGAGTGCCAGGCGGATCGAGTGGTGGGTCTGCTGCGGCATTGGCTGCCGGTGAGGCGGTTGCCACGCTTGGTACGGATACAGGGGGGTCGATTCGCCAGCCCGCTGCGTTTTGTGGTTGCGTAGGCATGAAGCCGACATATGGTCGCGTTTCCCGCTACGGTCTTACGGCATTTGCTTCTTCGCTGGATCAAATTGGCCCGATGACACATACGGTTGAAGATGCCGCGATCTTGTTGCAAGTGATGGCAGGACAGGATGTCATGGATTCGACGTCTCTTTCGGCTGCGGTCCCGGATTACACGCAAGCGCTGCAAGGCGACCTTCGAGGTATGCGACTTGGGTTGCCCAAAGAGTATTTTGTGGATGGATTAGATGATGAAGTGCGAGCATCGATTTTGCAAGCCGTTGAAACCTGTCGGGATCTGGGGGCCGAGATCGTTGATGTTTCACTGCCGCACACGGAGTATTCGATTGCGGTCTATTATATTATTGCGACGGCCGAAGCCTCTGCCAATCTGGCTCGCTTTGATGGTGTCCGCTATGGTCAGCGCGTTACGTCGGGGCGGGATCCTGTAGAAATGTATGGCGCTACACGTGAGGCGGGGTTTGGTGCCGAAGTGAAACGGCGCATTATTCTGGGAACGTATGTTTTGAGTAGCGGTTATTATGATGCTTATTATTTGCGGGCGCAAAAGGTCCGTAGGCTGATTCTAAACGACTTTGAGAAAGCTTTTGCGTCTTGTGATGCTTTGCTGACACCGACGACACCGACACCTGCTTTTCGCATGGGCGAGAATACGGGAGATCCGCTGAAGATGTATTTAAGCGATGTGTTCACCGCTACAGCGAATCTGGCGGGAATTTGCGCCCTTTCGGTTCCTTCCTATGAGACAGCGGCAGGGTTGCCCGTTGGGTTGCAAATCCTGGGGCCGGCACTTGGCGAAGAGCAAATATTGCGTGTTGGGCATGCGTTTGAGCAACGTAGGAAGGTGGAAGCATAATGGCCTACGAAACGACGATTGGGTTAGAAGTGCATGTGCAACTGAAAACGCGCACAAAGATGTTCTGTGGTTGCGCTACGGGTTATGGTGAAGCGCCCAACTCTTTAGTTTGTCCCGTATGCTTGGGGTATCCAGGCGCTATGCCCGTTATGAATCGGGAGGCCATACGGCTTACCGTTGTGAGTGGACTGATGCTTGGTTGCGAGATTGCGCGTTGGAGCAAGTTTGATCGCAAAAGTTACTTTTATCCTGATATGCCCAAGAACTATCAGATCTCCCAGTATGACAAACCGCTTTGTTTAGGTGGTGGCGTAAGCATTGATTTAGAAGACGGCTCGGAAAAAACGATTGGGCTTACGCGCATTCATTTGGAAGAGGATGTGGGCAAAAATACACATTTCGGTTCTTCCAGCGGAGTGGATTTTAATCGTGCGGGACATCCTTTAATGGAAATTGTGACAGAGCCTGATATTGCGTCTCCGCATGAGGCCTACGCTTTTCTTCAAACATTGAAGCAAATTCTCTTGTATGCAGGCGTAAGCGATTGCAACTTGGAAGAGGGGAATATGCGCTGTGATGTTAACGTCAGCATGCGTCCGGTGGGATCCCCAGAACTTGGGACCAAGGCAGAGCTCAAGAATTTGAACACCTTCAAGGGGGTTTTTCATGCACTGGAATACGAGCAACAGAGGCAGTCTGCCTTATTAGCGCGAGGTGAATGCGTGGTACAGGAAACGCGTCGTTGGGACCCAGAACGCGGTGAGACCAGCAGTATGCGAACCAAGGAAGACGCGCACGATTATCGCTACTTTCCAGAGCCTGATTTACTACCTGTCGTGCTGGATGCGTCGCAAATCTCCGTATGGGGAGAAGATTTGCCTGAGGCTCCACGTGCGCGTCGGTCGCGTTTTGCGCAGGAATATGATATACCTGCCTATGATGCTGGTGTGCTTTCTGCAGATCGGGATGTCGCAGATTTCTTTGAAAAAGCGGTTTCTGCTGGTGGCAGTGCTAAAGCGGTCTCCAATTGGATTATGACAGATGTTCTGCGTGTGCTTTCGGAAACGGGGCGTCGCGTCTCTGATTTGCCGCTCACGGCTGACGCTTTGGGGGGCCTCACAAAGCTTGTGGAGGACGGGGCTGTCAATATGACGGGAGCCAAGAAAATCTTTTCTGTTTTAGTTGAAGAGGGTGGAACACCATCGAAGGTGCTGGATGATCTGGGACTGGCTCAAGTGAGCGATACAGAGGCCCTCGAGAGAATGGTCGATGAAGCGATTGCGGCAAATCCCAAGTCGGTTGCGGATTACCGCAGTGGGAAGGCAGCGGCGGCGCAATTTCTGATGGGGCAGGTGATGCGGCTCAGCCGCGGGAAAGCTAACCCGCCTATCGTTTTGGAAATGTTGAAGCAAAAGCTGGATCAATGAGTTGTTTTGCAGTAGGTTCTACGTTATATGTTACGCAGTGTATTAAACAGTATGGAGAGGTACGGCCGATTTGACTTCAAATGATGCATATGTGCTGGATGTGCTATGTGACCATGGTCTCATCACAGAGGAACAGGCCAACGATGCGCGAAAGCGTGCAGCTGGAGAAGAAGGTTCTCCGTTAGACTTGATGCTAACAGAAAACATCGTCAGTGAAGATGATGTGCTGGGTACGTTAGCAGGTGTCTTTGGTATGGAGTTTGTTTCTCTTCAGGATTTTGATATTCCTGCAGATGCGCGGGATGCCATTTCTGCTGAAACGGCACGTCGCTACTCGGTTATTCCTGTATATAAAACTGCAGATGGTTTAACCGTTGCGCTTAGTGATCCGCTTGATTTTGACACCCTTGATACGTTGCGTTATTTACTCAAATTACACGTTGAGGGTGTTGTTGCGCGGCCGAAAGAGTTACGCGCTTTATTGGAGCGGTATTATCCTGCTGAGGCAGATGTAGAGAACATGCTGAACCAGATATCTGACGGGGCCGTGGATGTTGAGACGGTTCCGGATGAGTTGGTTGAAAGTGAGGATGCAAGCGAGTCGGATGCTCCGATTATCAAGCTGGTGAGCTTGATTATTCTAGAGGCATACCGGCATCACGCCTCCGATATTCATTTGGAGCCATTGGAAAAACGTTTTCGTGTTCGCTATCGTATTGACGGTGTACTCCATGAAGTGGATGGTCCTCCTAAGCGTTTGCAATCTGCTATTATTTCGCGTGTAAAGATCATGGCTGGTATGAAGATATCTGAGCGCCGTATTCCTCAAGATGGGCGTATTCAGGTAAACATACAAGGGCGTGAGCTGGATTTACGTGTCTCTACGGTGCCTGCCAACAACGGCGAGAGCATTGTCATGCGTATTCTTGATAAACAGAACCTTGCATTGGGGTTGCCGAAGCTCGGGTTCTTTTCCGATGATCAGCAGTTATTCGAACGTCTGATCGGTTTGCCTGATGGTATTTTACTTGTGACGGGTCCGACGGGATCTGGTAAAACGACGACATTGTATGCTTGTTTGAACCATATCAACAGACCGGATCGCAAGATTATTACGGTTGAGGACCCGGTAGAATACCAGATGTCGGGTATCAATCAGGTACAGGTCAATAGTACGATTGGTATGACCTTCCCGCTGGCGTTGCGTGCTATTTTGCGTCAGGCTCCCAATATTGTGATGATCGGTGAAATTCGTGATAAAGAGACAGCCCAGATTGCGACTGAAGCGTCTTTAACGGGTCATTTAGTATTCAGTACGCTGCATACGAACGATGCTCCCAGCGCCATCACGCGTTTGCTTGACATTGGAGTGAAACCCTTTTTGGTAGCATCCTCTATCCGGGCCGTGATAGCACAGCGTTTGGTGCGTAGTATTTGTGAACATTGTAAGGAGGAATACGAGCCCGATGAGGCAGTTATTCGTACACTGGGACCTGCAGGAGAGCCGCTTCTCGGAAAGACCTTGATACGCGGTCATGGTTGTAACCAATGTTCATTAACCGGTTACTCTGGTCGTAAAGGTTTGTTCGAAATATTTGTGCTCAATGATGCTATCCAGCACATGATTTTTGAAAAGATGGCTGTTTCGGAAATGCGGCAGCATGCGCGCGAGTTAGGGATGCGTACGTTGCGTGAAGATGGTGTTCGGAAGGTCGGGGCTGGGGTAACAACATTAGAAGAAGTTCTGCGCGTAACCATGGGAGATTCAGACTAATGAGCGAGGAACATGATATGATGGAAGCCGAGCATGTCGAAATGGATGACTTACTGCAGCTTGCTGTAGATGAAGGGGCGTCTGATTTGCACTTGACGGTTGGTTTACCCCCGATCATGCGTTTGCATGGTCGCTTGGAGGGGTTGGATTGTGCACCCCTCAGTCCTGCGGATACAGAACGTTTAATGAAGAGTATTACCTCAGCAACGGATCAGCAGAAGTTGCGTGAAAACGGGGGAAGCGATTTCGGGTTCGGATTTGGTGACAAGGCGCGTTTTCGTGTCAGCATTTTCAAACAAAAAGGTCATGTTGGGATTGTGTTACGACAAATTCCCAAAGAGTTGCTTTCGCTGGAAAAGATCGGTTTGCCCACGCAATTCAAGGAGTTGTTGTTTCGACCGCGCGGTCTGGTTTTGGTGACGGGGCCCACGGGATCAGGTAAAACAACGACCTTGGCAAGCATGATCGATGTAATTAATGAGAAGCGCGATTGCCATATTATTACCATCGAGGATCCGGTGGAATATTACCACTCTCACAAGCAGTCGGTCATCACGCAGCGCGAAATCGGTGTGGATGTTCCTTCCTTCAGTGAGGCGCTCCGGCGTGCGTTGCGTCAAGATCCCGATGTGATACTGGTTGGTGAAATGCGTGATCTCGAGACGATGGCGGCGGCGATATCTGCTGCGGAGACAGGGCACCTGGTGTTCGCAACCTTGCATACGACGGGTGCCGCGGCGACGGTTGATCGAATTGTTGATGCGTTTCCCACGGATCAACAGGAGCAGATTCGGACGCAGTTGGCAAATGGTCTGGTTGCTGTTGTTTCTCAATTGCTGCTTGTCCGGCAAGATCGTCCGGGGCGTGTAGCCGCATTTGAACTCATGATTTCCACTTCTTCCATACGGTCCTTGATTCGAGATAACAAGACCTATCGTATTACTTCGGATATTCAAACGGGTGCCAAATATGGTATGGTTACCATGGACACGTATTTGTTAGCTTTATATCAAGCAGGACAAATCAGTTATGAAGATTTAATCTCCAAAGCACAGGATGCTGAATCGGTACGGCAGAAATTGCAGGAGGCAGCGGATGCTCGTTAGGGAGCCTAGGCTGGAGCAGAAAATATGACTGAAGATACTATACAAGATCCATTGCTACAGTTATTGGTAGAGCAGGGTGTTATAACAGGCGAGCAGGCTATCGATGTGCAGTCGGAGCATGATGAGTCGGGAAAACCCATCCGTTCTATTGTTATTGATTTGGGATTGATCAGAGAAGATGATCTTCTGGATATGGTTGCAGCCTTTCTGGGTACGCAAGTCATTAACTTACCTGCGCAGGATATTCCCGTTGAGGTGATTCGCAGTGTCCCTGCGAGTGTTGCACGTATGTATAATGTGGTTCCCGTGAGTGTAACGGACACATCCGTGGAGTTGGCAACCTATGATATGGTAAGCACGCAAACGATGGATGAACTGATGTTTGTGTTGACTTGCGATGTATCGTTTTTGCTTGCCCGAGCTGATGATGTCAAGGCATGTATCAACCAGTTTTATGGTGATGACAGTGATGCGGTTAATGACATGTTGTCGACCCTTGAAGGGGTTGATGATACAGAAGAATTGCAGTTGGGGGATGAAACGGATGAGAAAGGCATCGAAGAGGCCGCGGGTTCCACTCCTGTCATACGTTTTGTGAATCTGGTGTTATACCAGGCGGTGAACGACCGTGCATCGGATATTCATCTTGAACCTTTTGAAAAGGAATTTCGTATACGGTATCGTGTGGATGGAGCTCTATACGAGATGGCACCACCTCCTCGGCGGTTGGCTCTTCCTTTAATTTCACGTATCAAGGTCATGTCTGGTTTGAACATTGCTGAACGGCGTTTACCGCAAGACGGTCGCATTCAGCTTTCGATTGGCGGGCGTTCGATCGACTTGCGTGTATCTACCCTTCCTACGCAGTTTGGTGAGAGTGTTGTGCTGCGTGTTCTCGATCAGAGTAATGTTCAACTTAGTGTTGAAAACCTCGGTATGCCGGATGATGTGTATGAGAAATTCACTGGGGATATTGTAAAGCCGAATGGTATTGTCATCGTTACGGGGCCGACGGGATCAGGTAAGACCACTACATTATATTCTGGTTTGAAACGCGTAAATACAATCGACCGTAAATTGCTGACAGCGGAAGAGCCGGTTGAATATAATATCGAGGGTATCATGCAGGTGCCTGTAAAGGAGAGTACCGGTAACACATTTGCGAATGTTTTGCGTGCGTTTTTACGTCAAGATCCGGATATTATCATGGTTGGTGAAATTCGCGATATAGAGACGGCCCAGATTGCTGTGCAGGCATCGCTTACGGGGCACTTGGTTTTCAGTACCCTGCATACGAATGATGCGGCTGGTGCCGTGACGCGTTTGATTGACATGGGTATTGAGCCGTTTTTAATAGCTTCGACATTAGAAGCAGTGCTGGGGCAGCGATTGGTGCGAACCATATGCGACCAGTGCAAGACGCCTTATGAGCCAGATGATGATGTATTGGACATGCTTGGCCTAACGCCCAGCGACATTTCCGGTCGTTCTTTTTTCTATGGTTCAGGTTGTTCGTATTGCAATGACACCGGGTATCATGGCCGCCGAGGATTGTATGAATACCTTTCGGTGACGGAATCAGTTCGACAAATGATCAATGACCGTAAACCTACGATTGTGATACGGGATCAGGCCGTAACGCAAGGAATGACGACGATGCGTCAGCATGGTATCCAGTGTCTTCTTGATGGGTACACTACGGTAGACGAAGTGATAAAGTACACCTAATGGCATTTTCTCCTTTTCTGCAGCATCGTTGGGTACAACATGTTCAACGTAAGACGTATGTGCGGCTAGTCGGTTACGCGCGACCGTATACTTGGCGTTTGCTGGCTGGCACATTATGTGGGATTCTCTTTGCTGGTTCGACCGTAGGCCTACTTCCGGTGATACAAGAGATGCTCGGTCGTTTTTTTGATACGGATGAACCATTAACGCATCAGGTTGCCTTTGTTATTGGTGGTTTGTTGGTTTTGCTGGTACTTGTGCGCGGTCTTGGGCAATTCCTCAACAGCTACCTGATTCAGTGGGTCGGCAATCGTGTGGTATTGGATTTACGTGTTGCAACCTTTCGGCATTTGCAGGCTTTATCTGTAGGTTACTTCAATACGACAGAAACGGGGGAAATGATTTCTCGCACGGTCAATGATTCCATGATGTTGGAAAGAGCCGTATCTACTGTACTCACTGATATTGTCAGGCAACCGATTGTTTTGGTTGGTGCTGCCGTATATGCCGTAACACGTAACTGGCGTCTTGCGTTCGCCGCATTGGTAGCGTTTCCACTATGCATTGTACCGATTGCCATTTTCGGTCGGCGGGTGCGTAAAGCTGCTCGTCAGAGCCAGGAGCATTTATCGGAGATCGTATCCGTCATGCAGGAATCGATTCGTGGTGTCAGGATTGTGAAGGCGTTTTGCATGGAGCAACGAGAAGAAGATCGGTTTGCAAAAGCTTGCGAGACATTTTTCAGGCGCATGATGCGTGTGGTATGTGCCAAGGCTGTTATTCAGCCGATTGTTATCTTCATGGCTGGAATTGGTATCGTACTCGCTTTGTTCTATGCGGTATCGCTGGGGATGGTCTGGAATGAATTTATCGTGATGGCTTTAGCGCTCTTTCTGTTATACGAACCTGTAAAGAAATTGAGCAAGGTGCATCTTAGTGTCGAGCAAAGTTCAGCAGCAGCAGACCGTATATTTGAAATATTGGATACACCGTCGCTTGTCACGGATCATGCAGGTGCCGAGCCGTTACAAGACCGTATCCGCGAAATTGCTTTCCACCATATTCATTTTGCCTATCAGGATGAGCCCGTTTTAACGGATATTGATTTCACCGTAAAAGCAGGTGAGCGAATTGCTTTGGTGGGTGGTTCCGGAGCGGGTAAAACAACCTTGGTAAACTTATTGCCGCGATTCTTTGATGTTGTGGAAGGAAGTGTGCTGATCAACGGTACGGACATACGTCAGTTTACGTTGCATTCGCTACGACTTAAGATGGGGGTTGTTACACAAGATACCTTTTTGTTTAATGACACAGTTGCTGCCAATATCGCGTATGGGTGTCCGGATGCGCCTATGGAAGATATTATCCGTGCAGCAGAACAAGCCTATGCAGATACGTTCATTTCAGGACTTCCGCAGGGATATGACACCGTAGTTGGAGAACTTGGTATGTTGTTGTCTGGTGGACAACGGCAACGCCTCGCGATTGCCAGAGCCATGCTGAATGACCCGGAAATTCTGATTTTGGATGAGGCTACAAGTGCCTTGGATACTGAGTCTGAGCGCATGGTACAGAAAGCGATTGACCAATTGGTTGAGGGACGAACGGTGTTTGCTATTGCACACCGTCTTTCGACGATAATGAATTGTGACCGTATTCTGGTTTTAGAGAACGGGCGTATCGTCGAGCAGGGGACGCATACTGATTTGCTGACCCAGAGCGGTATTTATCGTCGTTTGCACGACATGCAGTTTACGCCTTGAGGCGGATATCGGGCTGGTGCACGATGTAATGACAGGTTGCAGCATATGCGCGAAAGAATGATTCCACGATATGGGACAGCTCCCAGAAGGGCACGCAAGCCTTCTCAAGCAGCTAAACGATGTTTCAAGTGGGCTCGTCCCATTTTGCCTATCTTGCTCTTTGGCGGTGTCTGCACGCTCGTGGGTGTGTTTCTTGCCCAGCAGCCACCGCGTCTGTATCAATACACGATTGACAATATTATCGGCGAGGGACGCATCCATGATATTGGATGGATGATCTTGCTGTACGTCGGTATTTTAGTGGCGGGACAAGGCATTGATGCCCTCAGTCGCTATTGGATGAGTCGCGGTGGGCAGAGTCTCCTTCACGGTTTGCGGATGGAATTGTATGATCATTTGCAGCGCCTACCTTTGGCTTTTTTTGATGAACACCGTGTCGGGGATTTAATGACGCGTATCACGGGCGATGTACGACAGGTTGAAAGCCTGATCCTGCGTTCGACCAATTCGCTTGTGCGGCAAGTGTTCGGCATGGCGTTTGCCCTGTACTACATGTTCCGATTTAGCACCTTGCTGACGCTGCTGATTCTCATTCCCGTTCCTTTGCTTGTGGTTGGCGTTTTCTGGGTTTCGCGCCGGATGCGTACCTTATACCGTCGCATTCGGGCGTCATCGGGTCTGCTCGGTGCCAAGCTGCAAGAGAATTTATCAGGCATTCGTGTGATTCAGGCCTTTCATGCCGAATCCTTCGAACACGATCGTGTGGGTGCGGTTAGCAAGAGAGTTTGCGACGAGACGGTTCGCGCTACGGCAGCCTCAGCATTCTTTTACCCTCTCTTGCATCTGATTGCGGCATCTGGTTCGGTGGCTGTACTGGGCGGCGGAGCCTGGCTCATTCTGGAGGAACGCATGACGATTGGAAGTCTGACGGCCTTTTCGATGTACATCGCCTACTTTTACCGTCCGATCCAGGAATTTGTCGGGACGTTTGACAGTGTGCAACGGACGCTTGCCGCCGGGGAGCGTATCTTCGAAATATTGGATACAGATCCCGCCATTCAAGATCCCCGCAATCCCTTGGAAATGCCTCCTGCAAGAGGCGCTGTGGTGTTTGATGATGTTTCCTTTGCCTATGTGCCTGATATGCCCGTTCTGCAAAAGATATCGTTTCATGTGCAACCTGGTTCTGTTCTGGCGCTCGTTGGGCACAGTGGTGTGGGCAAGACGAGCATCGTAAACCTCATTGGCCGGTTCTACGATGTTTCCAAAGGCCGGATTCTGATCGATGGTGTAGATATTCGTGAAGTTCGTCTGTCAGATTTGCGCGAACGCCTGGCCTATGTTTTACAAGATACCTTTCTGTTCGATGGTACGATTGCGGAAAATATACAGTATGGAAAACCTGATGCGGACCGTGAGGCGGTTATTGCTGCTGCCCGCGCTGCATATGCCCACGCATTCATTGTGGATTTGCCGGATGGATATGAGACGAAGATAGGCGAACGTGGTGTGAAATTATCTGGGGGACAGAAACAGCGCATTGCGATTGCTCGCGCCCTTTTGAAGAACCCTGCCATTCTGATTCTAGATGAAGCAACATCTGCGGTGGATGGAGAATCGGAAATTTTGATACATCAAGCGCTGGAGCGTCTCATGCAAGGGCGCACCACGCTGATTATTGCGCATCGCCTCAGCACGGTGTGTGGTGCTGACCACATTCTCGTGCTCGATCAAGGTCGGGTTGTAGAACAAGGCAATCACGAATCGCTCATGCAGCAACAGGGACTGTATGCAAGCATGATCGCGCTTCAGCGCGATGGTTTCATTGTGTGAGGGGAGGGGGGGCATTCGTATTGCGAAGTATATTGTCACACAAGAGGATATAGCGCATAAACATATCTTAAAGGATTGAGGCATGCAAGGCCGTGTTGCGTTTGGCCGACTCTGTGCGAAGCCTCATTCGTCGCAAGTGGCAATCGTGTCCATGGAAAAACCTGATTCCGAAAAACGAGAAGGAGACCGGATGAGAAAACCGAATGTGATTTATATCTATGCAGACGACTTGGGCCGCGGCATGCTCAGTTGCTATGGTCAGCAATATTTCGAAACGCCGAATATCGATCGGTTGGCAGCCGAGGGTGTACGCCTGACGAATGTCTACGGTTGTGCGGTATGTGCTCCGGCTCGGGCGAGTCTTCTGACAGGGTATCACGATTGCCACGCGGGAACCTGGAGCTACACGAAGGCGGGTATCTACAAAGAGCTTTCCCAAGAAGATGGCCGCGACTACGATACGATTCGGGAATTGATCAATAATACCAGCTTCAACGAGCGCTCAGATGAAGTGTTCCTGCCTCATATTGCGAAGCGGGCAGGTCTGGTGACGGGGCAAATCGGCAAGTTAGAGTGGGGTTTTTCCACAACGCCGGAACGGTTGGCCAAGCATGGCTGGGACTACCATTATGGGTATTACGATCATGCACGTTGCCACGGGTTCTACCCGCCGTTTCTCTTCGAAAATGGCAAGATGGTTGAGATTCCTGGGAACGAGCATGCCAACTGTGGCGTTACCTATCTTGTAGAGACACCGGAAAACCGAAAGCGTATCGAGACGGAAACGGGCAGAGAGGTCTACTCCCAGGACCTCTTTAACGTGAAGATCGAGCAGTTCATTCGGGAGAATAAGGACAGACCGTTCTTTCTTTATCATCCTTCACAACTACCGCATGGCCCGACAGCCGTTCCGGAGGTGCATGCCGGTGTAAAAGACGCGGAGGGATTGACCTTGTGGGAGAAAGAGTTCGCCTCCATGGTATTGCGTCTGGACGATACGGTTGGGATGATTTACGACACGTTGGCCGAACTCGGGATCCTTGATGATACGCTGATCATCTTCGCGGCTGACAACGGACATGAGTGCTGCTGCTACTCGGAAGAGGGTAGATGCTCAGGGTCCAAGAAAACGCTCGATGGTCGCGTCATTGATCACATCGACTTGAACTACACGAGTGAACTTGTTGGTGATGTTTTCAATGGTAACGATGGTTTTAGTGGCAAGAAGAAGTACAGTCTTGAAGGTGGCGTACGCATCCCCTATATCGTTCGTCTTCCGGGGGGGGAGCAGGCTGGCGCTATATGCGAACATTTGAGCGCAAACTACGATACGATGGCGACAATAGCTGACCTGTTAGGCGTTGCATTTCCAGAATGGAAGGACGGTCATTCCTTTCTCCCTGCACTTAAAGGCGAGGAGCAGGAAGAACCCGCGTTCGTTGCTTTTGCCGGGAATATAGGTCCGGCCTTGGTGACGTCTGAGGGCTGGAAGGTACGTTATCTCACTCCGGTGCGTCGTTTCCAGTTGTTCTACCTGCCCGACGACTACCGTGAGGAGAATAACCTTGCGGACGAGAATCCGGAAAAGCTCAAGGAACTGGGTACCCTGCTACTCAAGTGCTGCGATGGCAACATGTACCACGGTACCTGGGAGAATCACAAGTCAGTGCGTATCGACGAGCTTCTCGACGGGAAGGGGCCTGAAGATCATTTTCCGTGGTTTGAAAGGTGGGGCAAGAAATGATGCGACCTACCATCATTTTTATGCTGACCGCGGAGACATCGTAATGGCAAACCGCCTGGATTGACGGGGGCGAGCACTTACGCTAGTTTTTTCGCGGTGTATGAATAGAATGATCTATGTTCTGTTTGAACCGCGTTAAAGAACATCGCAAGTGAGATTGTTGCACCCACCGCAACGATTACTGCTACCGACACAAGTTCGGCAGTCGGACAGGAGGAGATTTATGAAGAGTTATCGAAAAGAGTTATGGTTTGATGTGCCGCAGCGTCGACAGTTGTTGAATATCACGGAGGCGGTTGAGGGTTGTTTGCGTGAAAGCGGAATTCGAGAAGGGTTGTGTCTGGTCAATGCTATGCATATCACAGCGAGTGTTTTCATCAATGATGATGAAAGTGGATTACACAGTGATTTTGAGAAGTGGTTAGAAGGGTTAGCACCTGAAAAACCTTATTCACAGTATGCGCACAATGGGTTTGAAGACAATGCCGATGCACACCTGAAGCGCACGATCATGGGACGCGAAGTGGTGGTTGCCGTAACGGAGGGGAAGTTGGATTTTGGGCCTTGGGAACGTATTTTTTATGGTGAGTTTGATGGTGGTCGGCGCAAACGTGCTTTGGTGAAGATTATTGGAGAATGAGCTTCGATGCGGACGTCTGATTTTGACTATGTGTTGCCTGAAGAGCTCATTGCGCAAGAACCTGCGGTTCATCGTACGGATGCACGCATGTTGGTGGTTCATCGTGCAACGGGAAAGTTAGAACACCGTAGCATCCGTGATGTCGGTGATTATCTACATTCTGGTGATCTTCTCGTTGTTAACAATACACGGGTCATAAAGGCTCGAATTTATGGTTACAAGGAAGCATCGGGTGGTGCTATTGAGTTGTTGTTACTGGAGCCAACGAGCCAGGACTGTTGGCTTGCTTTATGTCGGGCTTCTCGTCAACCCAAACCGGGCACTAAGCTTTCCCTTGCGAATGGTTGCATAGAAGCTGTTGTTTTGCGGCAAGGGGAAGCTGGTCGTATTGAAGTACGACTACATTGTGGGCGTCCGTTATTTGACGTTTTGGAAGAGGTGGGAGATGTACCTTTACCCCCTTATATCCGTCGATCTGAACATGATGAAAAAGGGGAAGTGGATGCCCATCGTTACCAGACTGTGTATGCGTCGCAACCTGGTGCCGTAGCGGCACCAACTGCGGGGTTGCATTTTACGCCGGAACTTTTTGCTGCATTGGCGGAGAAGGGTGTCAGCAAGGCTGAAATAACTCTGCACGTCGGGATCGGCACATTTCGTCCCGTGAACGTGGATGAAGTGGCGCATCACAAGATGGATGAAGAACGCTATGCAATCAGCACAGAGGCTGCAGCGTCCATACGCCATGCGCGTGTCAAGGGTGGGCGTATTCTTGCTGTCGGCAGTACGTCTGTGCGGACGTTGGAAACTGTTATGGCGCGCAAAGGGGAAATATGTGCTGGTTCGGGGCGCAGTGACTTATTTATTTATCCACCTTATGCATTCCAAGCAGTGGACGGTATGTTGACGAATTTCCATTTACCCAAATCGACACTTATCATGATGGTAAGTGCTTTGGCAGGCAGGGAACTGATTATGGAAGCATATGCTGAGGCGGTACGCGAACGGTACCGCTTCTACAGCTATGGAGATTGCATGCTGATCCTGTAAGATCAGACTTCCATTAGCTCTGCTTCCTTGGCTTTCAGGTCTGCGTCAATTTTGGCGATGTGATCATCCGTGAGCTTTTGAATGTGCTTCAACGTTTCATCGCGTTCGTCTTCGGTCGTTTTGCCGCCTTTTTCCAATGCCTTGACCGCATCATTCGCTTCACGCCTTACGTTGCGAATGGCAATACGTCCATCTTCGGCCATGCGCTTTGCCAGCTTGGTCATTTCTTCCCTGCGTTCGGTGCTGAGTTCGGGGATTGGAATACGTATGACGCGCCCATCATTCATGGGGGTGACCCCGAGATTGGCTGCGAGGATAGCTTTCTCAATGTCTGGCAGTGCGGTTGGATCATATGCGTTGATGACAATGAGTCTAGGCTCGGGGGGGGATATTCCAGCCAGCTCGCGCAATCGCGTCATGGAACCGTAGTAAGATACAGTGACATTTTCAACGAGTGCAGGGGAGGCTTTGCCTGTGCGCAAACCGGAAAACTGCTCATGAAAGAAGTCCATGGATTTATCCATTTTTTCTTCTGCCTCTAATAGGATTTCATCAACTGATTCCATTGTTTAGCTCCTTTTGGGTTAATCGGTTACCAGTGTACCAACGGTTTCGCCAGCTACTACACGTTCTAATGAGTTTTCTGCAAAAAAGTCAAAAACAACGATGGGAATATGATTTTCCATACATAGGGAAAATGCGGCGGCATCCATTACTTTTAGATTACGCGATATTGCTTCAGAGTAGGTAATGGTGTCGTATCTTTTCGCATCGGGATTTTGTACGGGGTCTTCTGTGTAGATGCCATTAACCTTGGTCGCTTTCAGAAGTGCGTTTGCCCCCATTTCGCTGGCACGCAAGGCCGCCGCAGTATCTGTGCTAAAAAAGGGATTTCCGGTACCGCCGCCAAATATGACGATGCGTTTTTTTTCAAGGTGTCGTAATGTGCGCCGCAAAATAAAAGGTTCAGCCACTCTTGGCATGGAGATAGCGGTTTGTACGCGGGTTTCCAATCCAAGCTGTTCTAACCCGTTTTGTAGCGCTAGGGCATTCATAATGGTTGCCAGCATACCCATGTAATCTCCACAGGATCGATTGATGCCACGTTGGGCCCCACTTAAACCGCGAAACAGGTTTCCCCCGCCAACTACGATTCCAACTTCTACGTTTTGTTCAACGACATGTTGTATGCGCATGGCAACATGGTTCACAGCGTCAGGATCAATCGCGAGACCTTTTTCGCGGTTTTGCAGTGTTTCGCCACTTAATTTGAGTAAAACACGTTTGTATTGTAGCTGTTCGGCTTGGTTCATAATTTACCTGATTGGTTTGATTACCAGAAACCTAAACGAAAAAGAAACGATCTACAAGTTTCAAGATATAGATCCAAACGGTATCAGCTGTTTTTGTGGTTATGGTGCGTTACCAGAAGCATCAGGCAGGTGGCACACGCAGCCTCACAAGGTGCAAAGTGTCACTCTTAGGGGGCAGGCCCTTGTATTTCAATGATAGAGGCTTTTCCTTCGACTGGGGTTACGGTGAAACGTTTGGCAGCCGCAGGGATAAGACAAGATGTCCCCATGGTCGCTGCGGCAACGGTACCATTGGCTCCGATCAGCACTTTTCCCTTCGAAACAAAGAGGATACGAAAGCCAGCGGGTTCCATAAGAAAGTTTCGCGGTTCTTGGAGGTTCCACCCCATGGCGGCAAAATACGGTGTATGGAGTATGTCATATGGGTGATTTTCCCCTTCCGCGGGTGATGGACGCGGTGAGGAGATTTCCGGTTTCATGTGCTCCCAATCGATGACTTGCATGGCTTGCTCGATGTGAAGGTCCCTGGTGTTTCCGTCCGCATCTACGCGGTTCCAATCAAATACGCGGTATGTTGTATTCGAGTTTTGTTGGATTTCGAGTAATAGGCATCCTGCACCGATAGCATGCACTTTTCCGCCTGGAACAAAGATTGTCCGACCCGGTTTTGCCGGAACCTTTGCAAGTAGGCTTTGTACGGTTCCATCCTCGATGGCGTTTTGAAAACGTTCGGGGGTGACGCCTTGTTGCATGCCTGCATAGATTGTGGCATTAGATGTAGCATCCAGTATGTACCACATTTCCGTTTTAGGGTCACCTCCTGTGCGATGAGCGTTGTTATCGTTAGGGTGGACTTGCACGCTAAGATCCTCGCGTGCATCAATGATTTTAATGAGAAGCGGGAAGGTTTGCCTGCCTTTGTATTGCGGTCCCAGCAAGTCGGTTTGCAAGGTTTGCATCAATTGCTGCAAACTCTTCCCTTTAAGGGGACCATTTTCGACGATGCTCATACCTTCTGGGCGATCGGCAATTTCCCAGGATTCGGCACATCGATCTGGTGTGTTTTGGCGGTGGTAGGTTTCCTTGATTCGGTTTCCTCCCCAAATGTAATCCTTGTAGACAGGGGAGAAGAGATAGGGGTAGATAGCTTTTTTGTCTTTCATATCTTGTTCATCAGCTCTGTGCAGTTGGTGCTTTTTGTAGCGTGACTTCGTGGTTTGCGCATTCTGTGGTTTTGAGGTCAGGTATGCATAATCTGAAAGATGCACCACCGAGGTCAGATTCAGTTACCGTAATTTTCGCGCCACAAGACTCTGCAAATGCTTGCACACAAAGCAAGCCTAAACCGGATCCATCCGGTTTGGTCGTGTAGCCGGGGGTGAACATTTCGGTTTGCAGGTCTAGAGATACTCCTTGTCCGTTGTCGTCCACTTGCAACAGTACACCTTTTTCCACTCGTTTGAGAGCTAGTCTTATCTCACCTCCGGTTGGTTTTGCCGCCTGGGCGGCATTGAGAACAAGATTGAGAATTGCTTGTTCGAATAATTGGGCATTCAAGAACATGTGAGCGGAATCCAGGTGTGATGTGTGCAACTTGCATTTTCGAACGCTGGGATGCTTGGACAATAGTTTCAGGATAAAGCGAATGTGTGTGACCATGTCGATCTGCTGTTTTTTGTCTTTGTCGCGTTCGTTTGTCATGTGCATCAGGTTTTTGGAAAAACGCGTTAACTGCTCAATAGAGCAGTCAAGATCCCTGATAATTGTTTTACGGATTTCGTCATTGGGTTGATCCGTTTTGGTGAGTTCAAGCACACCCGACAGCATCATGAGTAGGTTGTTTAGGTCATGTGCCATGCAGGCCCCGGCCATTCCTGCCACGGCTTGACTTTCTGTTTGTACGAGCAATTTGGTCTGGATATGTATGCGTTTGAATAGAAAGTAGCAGAGTAGATAGAGCAATAGACCGGTAGTGAATACATAACCAAGGCCTTTGTACTGTTCAATCAGTTGTAATTGATTTACATCGCGCGCGATAATGGCAGCGACCTTGCTTGAAAATAAAATATACAATGTCGCTAAAGAAATATACGCAGCAGGTATAATCATGGCATGCTGCCAAGGTTTGGATCTCCACAGATATGCCCTGCTTAAGACTAGTTTGTTTCTTTTCATGATGGGGATCCTTGATGTTGAGTGACTCTCGCCCCTCTAGATGGGCGCTTGCTCAAGCATGTAGTGTACCCATCATGATAGGGTTTTGTCCAAATATTACATAAAATCATTGGTGTGTCATCAGGAAAAAGGGTTATTTTTTAATTCCGTTTGGCGTGGACGAAGATACACTTTGGTCTATTCCTGTATCGCCATGCCGTTAATCGCTTGGGGCGTGGGAAACAGGGGGTGTGTCAAGCCGGATCATGGTAGCATAACATGATGGCGGATAAAGACCATTTCGGCGTTTTCACGCGGTATGCGAATGCGACGTTGTTCGCGATAGCCGTCATACGCTACATGTTCGTCGATCGCTTCAATGGGTGAGAGCGGATCCGCCGGTGCGTACCAGGAATCGATATCCGTGGATACGTGCAGTTCGGTTTCGATATCTGTGGCCCGATGGTCTTTCCAGTAGACAAAATTCATGTAGTCGCCATCGCGTGCCAGATGGGGGCGCTCGGTCGGAGACACTGGTGCTGCTGGATCCAGGTTCATTGCATATGCCATGAGGTTGGCAATACCATCACCACTGTAGTCGGCGTCTGGATTGTTAGCCAGGGTTCCGGATGGTAAGCTCGCTTTCATCTCCTTTTCGGCTGCCCAGGCTGCGTAGTTGAGGGGGGCGAATGATTGAATTTCGTTTGCGGGGCCTGCAGGCCATTCGCTTCCATAGTGTAAGGGACGGACACGTAGCTGGTAGGTGTTCGTTGATGATGTAGTAAACATGTATGGCTGCCCTGCAGCAACAGACTCCTGATCCAGTATATCGCGTTCTGAGACGTCGGTGAATTGTACGTTGTCTATGAACCATCCATACTGTTCGCTCGTTCCGTCATAGTATGATCCGCCATCGAATTGATAACGGAAGCGTATCCAGGCGATTTGATCTTGATAGTCTGATAAGGAAACGGTCCTTTGATGAAATTGTGTTTCCGTTTCCCAGCCATCCCCTGGCTGCGAGTATACAGATTCCCATGTTGATCCTTCATTCGTCGAAATTTCTACATGTGCAATCTGATCCGATGTGGCCGATCTGATGCGGCTATGGAAAGACATTTCCCCATTTGGGCCAGGAATGAAAGGCAAAGTGTACTGCAGGATTTCGGTAGAGATACCTTCTGGATGCAAGAGCTGATAGGCATGGGTTCCCGTGTACTGTACGTTATTCTGTAGCGGTGAATATACCCCTGAGGTTGATATGTCCATTCGGCTGAGATCGGTGGGATCATCATCGGGGGCAGGGTAATGGGATTCTTTGTAGAAGCGGAATGCCGTGGCTCCGAATAAATCAGGAGTATGATATTCTTGCGACTGTCCCTGAATGACGAAAGGGGGGCCTTGTTTTTCAGGGGAATCGTAGGGGAGGATAAGATCTCGTTGCACATTTTCGCTGCCGTTGGGTAGTACCGTTTTTTCGATTTCCATGCCGTCGAAATAGAACGTGATTTGCTTGCTACCCGTTGATGCCGGTAGGGGTAAAGCGTAGCCACCTGCATCTGCCGTTAGGGTATAGTATTCGGCATCCTCAATAGTGATTTCCACGTTGCTAATTTGCTCGCCAGGGAAGAATAGACCATCCTCGCTGAAATCATAATATACCGTTCCGACAACAAAGGGACTCGGTGAAGAAAAGCTGCTGGCAAATTTGTGTGTTATCATAAGCGCGTTGTAGTCATAGCCGTTAGATGTAAAGATACCTGTTTCATTACCGAAGCCCGTCTCATTAAAATTGTTATTCATCATGTTCACGCGATGGCCTTCACTTAAAAACAAACCATCATGCAGGTGTAACGTTGAAGCTGTTGTATCTAAACTTCCAAACGTGCCTTGGTAAGCAATGTTTTCGCCTGCCCATCCGCGATCCGGGTATCCTGCTGCGTCGATACGTTGGGGAACCGTGCTGCCCCCTTCTCCTGTATGGCTGAATATGTTTGCATCCAGCATCCAGATGCTATGGTCACGCGCAGCCTCAATGAGATGGGGATTCATGGCGAGCGGTTGTTTGGGGGTATCTTCAATTGTGCCAGGATCCAAGTCCTCATTCAGGTCAATCCCGAGGCGGGCAGCTTCGGCTCCAGGGTTGGAACGCGCGCGATTTACCCTATCAAGAATCAGTTGCTCAATGGGTCTCGGGTTCCCGTGATCATAGAAAGTCGGGGTCGCTTGTAGTTGTAGGCTTGGGGCCTTTTTTTCTTCCGGTATACGGTCAACAAATACCGGCTCATATGGAGGTAAAAGTTTGGTGATAGATCGCGGCTGCTCTTCGACAAGTGAAACAGGTTTTGCGAAAAGAGCCTCGTAGCTAATGAGCATGGTGCATGCGGCTACAGCTGCGCGCCACAAGGATAGGCTTTTCATGGTTTCTCTTCCTTCCGTTGGCATGATTCTATTCTCTCAACAAAATTTCACATTTAGCATATCATAAAAGTCATATATATTACAAGATGGTCTTGTTCAGAATTTCTATTAGCATACATTATGTTTCATATCTGTAATGTTATGATTGGGGAATATGGCTATCTTACTTTATACTTTTGCTTGTATGATTGGGGGGGTAATACTTTTTGCGATTGCGCGCCTCGTGCCAATATGCTGGGTGGTATTGCGTCAATCGTATTATATTTTTCGTCCCGGGGAACGTGTGGTTGTGCGTTCTCCAGCAGATATCGGGTCCGTTTATGAGTCTTTTACGTTACCTGTGTATGCGGAAACGTTTATTACAGGCTGGTTTATTCCGGGGCGTAAAGAGCGCTCTGGTAATGGTTGGCATGTATTATTTTGTCATGGAAATGCCGGGAACATAGGTGATTTGGTTGATGTGGCAGATGTGATTTCGAAACTAGGGTTTTCGGTCACTTTATTTGATTATAGAGGATATGGTGAAAGTAATGGTAAACCTGGCGAGCGGGAAATGCTTGAGGATGCCAATGTTTGTTATCGGTATTTGACACAACAGCGGGGGATTGCAAAGGAGCGAATCATATGGTTTGGGCATTCCTTGGGTGCTGCCGTTGCCTGCCGCGCTGTTGTCGAGAATCCTGCCGGTATGCTAGTGATGGAAGGGGCGTTTTCATCGATTCCGGCGATGGCCAGACTGCGTTACCCAAAGCTACCAATAGATCGTTATTGCAAGATTCGTTATGATAATATGGCGGCCATACAAGACGTTTCGGTTCCCGTGATGATTGTGCATAGTCGAGAAGATAAGACATGTCCTTTTGAGCATGCGCAAGGCCTATTTGAGTTGGCGCATGCGCCAAAGTGCTTTGTTGAAATTACAGGTGGACATGACAATGGCGGGCTATTGACAAATTCAGCTTATCGGCAAGCTTTGTTGGATTATGCTGCAGAATGGTTACCTTGAGTGTGTTGTATGCGACGCAAGAAATGGGGTGCATCACCCTGTTCGCCATAACCAACGCTTTCGCCAACTGAAGCAATGCGTCCCTCCAGGCAGAACCGGCACATGCCGGCATTTTCATCCATACAAGGTTTTCCGTTATACAATTGGTAACCGGTTCGATAGCGGGTTTCCGTGAGGTTAGGCATGATAATATTGGCACCTGCTTCGATGCCCCGTTCGCGTCCTTGTGGGTTTAGCGCCTGTAATGCGGTTGCCGCTGCGATATTCACATCGCGTAGTTGCATACGCGTCAGCGCAATCATGGTTAGGGCCCTCTGTAACTGACGGGCCCCATCAAAGTTAGAGACTTTTTGTCCAAGTGGCGTATCGTTGTGCGGAATGTAGGGGCCCATGCCAATCATATCCACGTCTAGTTTCTTGAAAAAATGAATATCCTTTACAAGGTCCATCGCGGTTTGGCCTGGTAAACCTATCATCACGCCGGTTCCGGTTTGCCAGCCTAGGTTGTGAAGCGTTTTAAGGCATGCGACACGTCTGTCAAAGTCATGATCGGAGGGGTGAATCGAGGAATAGAGATCGGGATTAGAGGTTTCGATACGCAGCAGGTAGCGTTTGGCGCCTGCTGCCAACCAGCGCCGATATGTGCTTTCAGATTGCTCTCCTAGTGAGAGTGTGATGCCTAGCTCATTGTTGGTTTTGGCGTGAATTTGGTTGAGCAAGTCTTCAATCCGTTTGGTGAATGCAGGTGTTTCGCGTTCACCCCCCTGCAACACGATGGATCCATACCGCTGCTGGTGCGCCCAACAAGCTGCCTCCAGAATTTCTGTGTCGTTCATCTCGTAGCGCTCGACATTTGTGTTTCCACGCCGGATTCCGCAGTATAGGCAATTTTTTTGGCATACGTTCGAGAATTCAATTAATCCGCGGTAGTATACTTTATTTCCGACAAACTGTTGTTTTACGGCATAAGCCTTTTGGTAAAGGGTTGCGAGTTGTGCCGGATCGGTGCTCTCCAGCCAGTTAGCCATTTCTGTGTCTGTATATGCTTGCATAGGCGTCATAGTATGCCAGAAAATGTAGAGGTAGCGCAAACATGATTACAGTCTTAGAAGGGAATGCTGTGCCGGGTATTTTCTAAGGGTGTGATATGCATATATGCGTTCTGGGCGAGAAGCCATTTTTACGGGCCTTGGACGCATCTGTGTACGTAGGTTGACGCTTGTGCGCAAAGGGTAGCCGGTTTACAGGGAAAAGAACAATAGGTTGCGATGGTATTTTGCTAAATTGGCGGCTTGCGAAGAGGAACAAAGGCGGGATAGTATACATATATGAAATCGGTTGATAAAAGAGTATTTCGCATCGTTTCGGGTGTACATATAGCCCTTCTTGTTGTGCTTTTTTCGTATGGACTTGTGAGTGGGTGCTTTCGCAGGCCGCCGGACCGTGTGATCCCGGTAGAATTCATGGTGGATGTGCGTCCCGCTTCCGACGAGGTAGAATCTGCCATGATAGAGCCAGAGGAGACAGAACCGGATCCTCCCGTGGACCCTGAACCGGATCCGCCCACGCCGCAACCTGATCCACCTCCGCGTCGTCAAATTCAAGTCAATACGAACCGGGTTGTGCGGAGGCTGCCAGAACAGGAGACAACTTCGCCCACAGAGAATCCTTTGACGGAAGAGGAAATACGCGAAATGCTGGCTGCTGGTGCGACCGCCAGTGATCGGACTTCTATACCGGATGAAGATGGTCGCGGGTTGGTCATTATTCGAAATACCTTGTATGCTATCTGGGATGCACCTTCGCGTGCAGCGGTTGGGGATGCCGAAGCTACGCTGGAACTGCGGCTTGGGAGCGGTGGTGTCGTGCAATCAACGCGGTTATTGCAACCAAGTGGAAATCCTGTATTGGACGAATCGGTAGAGAAAGTAGGGGGTCGGATCGGTCGTATTCACGGTTTGCCGTCAGGGTTTGTAGAACGCCGTCCGCGCGTAACCATTGCCTTTTCTGTGGAGTAGGCTCATGATAGAACAGGGAGACGGATTGGGGCCAGGGCTCGAGCGTTTATATAAGCGTAGAGCTTTTGGCGTGAAACCCGGTCTCGACGGCATTCGTGCTCTCTGTGATGTTTTAGATCATCCAGAGCGGCGTTTTGCTGCTATTCATATCGCAGGTACGAATGGCAAAGGTTCTGTGGCTGCTATGCTGGATGCAGTCTTGTGTCAATGCGGGCTTCATGCTGGACTTTACACATCTCCACATCTTGTGCGGTTTAATGAGCGGATACGTATTGATGGCAAAGATGTATCTGATGAGCTTTTAGCTTCATCCTTAGACGTATGCGAAAAGGCTAGCGCTGTCGTGCTGGAAAAATATGGATACGATTGTACCTTTTTTGAGATTGCAACAGCGATGGCGTTTGTTTGTATGCGTGAGGCAGGGATACGTTTGGCTGTTATCGAGACCGGTTTAGGGGGAAGGTTGGATGCGACTAATGTTGTGCAACCCTGTGTAACAGTGCTTACGCGGATTGGTATGGATCATGCGCAATATTTAGGGAACAGCTTGGCCGAAATTGCTTATGAGAAGGCAGGAATAATCAAGCCCGCTTGTCCGGTGGTGAGTGCCCCGCAAGAACCGGATGCTGAAGCGGTGCTGCGAGCGGTAGCAACCAAGCAGCAAGCGCCTTTCCTTTTTGCTTCTGAAGTTGTTTCCGTTGGTGCGCTTGGCAAGCATTCTCCTCGTGGGCAAGAAGTGCATGTATCATCCGAGCGGGGACTTTCGGGTAAGCTTCTGCTTCCGCTCGGCGGGATACATCAAATCGAAAATTTGGCGGTTGCCATAGCGGCAATGGAACGTGTGAGCGATGCGTTAGGTGTCTCTGTGCCCATTGCGTCATGGCGAAAAGGACTGCGTGTTATTCGTTGGCCAGGCCGTATGCAATATTGGAAGCAGAATGTGCTCTTAGATGCTGCGCACAATGCCGATGCTGCCAGCGCTTTGGTTCAAAGTCTGCAAAAGCAAGGTTGGCGTAATGTGGTTCTTGTTACCGGCATGTGTGCGGACAAGGATACTGCGGCAGTGGCCAAAATATTATCCACGATAACGGTTGTGGCATATTGCTGTCCGATCCCAGGCGGGCGAACCGAGGACCCTACGGCACTGGCCTCTCACTATCGCCGCAACGGTGTTGATGTCAAAGTGGCAGACAGTCCGCATGCCGCCTTACGGATGGCAGAACATGAAGCCGAGCAACGGGCTGTACCCATTGTCATTGCCGGATCCATCTTTTTGGTTGGAGCCGTGTTGTCGGCGCCCTTGGTCACACATCCATAAGGCGGAATAGGCAGCACTACGTCTAGTCTTGTATTTTTTCAAAGACCTGATTAGGTATCCTAGCGATTTGTGTACCGCAAGAATCTGGCGATATGTTATTTAACTCACTTGAATTTATCATTTTTTTACCGATCGCGTTGGCAATATATTTTATATTGCCAGCGCGTGGTCGCTGGGTTTTTGTTCTCATTGCAAGTTATTACTTTTACACAAGCTGGCGCGTTGCGTACTTGTTCTTGTTGTTACTATCCACAGTAACAGATTATATCTGTAGTCGGGGAATAGAGCGTAACGATTGTCGCAGCGTGAAAAAACGATACTTATGGGTGAGTTGCGGTATAAACCTCGGCTTGTTGTTCTTCTTCAAGTATTTCGATTTTGTAAATGGTTTTGTTCGGTCATTATTAGGCGTGGTGGGAATTTCTTATCCTGTGCCGGATCTTGAGCTAACGCTTCCCGTAGGGATTTCCTTCTATACGTTCCAGACGTTAGGTTACACGGTTGATGTCTACAAAGGGCGTGTCCAAGCGGAAAAAAACCCATTTCGTTTTGCCTTATATGTCAGTTATTTTCCACAGCTTGTGGCGGGTCCAATCGAGCGTGCGCGTAATCTTCTGCCGCAATTGCGTGGGACATACGCCTTTGATTATATGCGTGTACGTGATGGTTTGTCGTTGGTGATATGGGGTCTTTTTAAGAAGGTTGTCATTGCGGATCGTATCGCAGAATATACGAATGCGGTTTTTGCTGATCCAGCGTCTTATCAAGGGTTGCAGATATGGCTGGCAGACTATTTTTTCTTAATCCAGTTGTACTGTGATTTCTCGGGGTACACGGATATTGCGCTGGGTTGTGCCATGGTTATGGGGATTCGTCTGATGCAAAATTTCCGGCAACCCTTGCTGGCACGTAGTATTCATGATTTGTGGAATCGTTGGCATATTTCCCTGACGTCATGGTTTCGCGATTACTTATATCCTCTGACAGGCGGACGCCGAAGTCGGAGCCGCATGTACTGGGGCATTGTTCTTGTATTTTTAGTAAATGGGCTTTGGCACGGTGCAAACTGGACATTTGCCGCATTTGGTTTGTTGCACGGCATTTCATTGGTTATTTATTATCGTATCCGAGAGTATCTTCCCACTTTTTACCAACGCACGGGGCTTGCTCGTGCTCCCCGGTTCTCAGCAGTATGCGAAAATTTGGTTGTGTTAAGTGTGTTTGTATTTGG
Organism: PVC group bacterium; assembly: GCA_003567005.1. GTDB lineage: Bacteria > Verrucomicrobiota > Kiritimatiellia > UBA8416 > UBA8416 > T3Sed10-140. Next base: position 19,621 of record PXBF01000182.1, on the reverse strand, counting down.
GGGCAATTTTTTTCGTGCTGCATCCTTGTCTGATTCCTTGATTCTCATGCGTAATGCATTTCGGTTTCGTGGGACGGGTCCCTTAAATCTGTTTACTTTTCCGGTAGATTTCTGGCTCTCGCTGGGCTTTATTGGTTTGCTTTATGTGAGTGAGTGGATTGGCTATAAAAGGGGCTTGGGGCAGTGGGTCTCTGCGCAGTCATTAGCAGTAAAGATGATGTTACTTTTTCTTGGTTTATTTGGTATCGTGTTCCTTGGTAAATGGGAAGCGTTTGATTTCGTGTATTTTCAGTTTTAACGATGCAGGCAGATACGAAGAACAAAATTGCATTATTGGGATTGTATGCCGCAGGGCTCTTTGCTGCGGTGGTTTTCTTGTTGGTACGTATGCGAGGTGGGGCAGAATGGGTCATCTACAAAGACGATTATTTTAATGGGCGAGATTTGTATAAGAACAACTATATTGCGCATTTTCGGGAATCACATCCTGCTTTTGACCGGTCCTTTTCGTCGCGCGTTTCTGCCTACCGCGAGCGCTCGCACCACCCATCGTTAGAGGAAGCCGATATACTTATTTTCGGGGATAGTTTCATGAACTTTCGCTGGTTACCCTCTTTTCCAGAATTACTTGGAGAGCGTTTGGGGAAGCGGGTGCATTTTATTATGGATCATTACCCTATGTATCACCTGGAGAAGAAGGGGTTCGGTAGGCAACAGAACGGCTTAGTTGCACTGTTTGCGGTAGGGGAACGAGGTATTCGTGAGGGATTTTATGTGCGCCCTGCGGATTGGAGACATCGTGCACGAGAGGAACCCTCATTCTTTCAAATGCTGACGGAAGGACGAGCGGAAGAAAGGTATAGTGGACTCTTACAGCTTTCCTTGTTGACGCATCGCCTCTACAAATGGATTGCGACGCTGAAATTTGATTGGTTTGGATACATTTCGAACATGACGCCTGTATATAGTCTGGATCCACCCATTTTGTTTCACCGGGACACCGTGGATCAGTCCCCGCGGAGCATTCAGTATCAGCATCCCCAGGAAGAGATAGATGAGATCGTCAGTCGCATTGCAGCGCTGCATCGCGATCTGCGAGATCAGTATGGCATTGAAATGATTTTTATGGGGATTCCGAACAAGATTTCCATCCATCATGATCTCGTCTGGGAAGATGCGACGTACAATGGGTTTCTCCCTCGCGTGCAGGAGGGACTGGCCTTGAAAGGTATTCCCTTTGTAGATCTTTACGATGCTTTTGCATCATCGGATAAGCAGTTATACTTTCTCTCTGATACGCATTGGAATGAAAAAGGGATTGCGCTGGCACTAGATGAAACGCTGGCACTTTTGGATGAATAAGCGCCTGCGTTGTGTTGTCTGGGAACCGGTTCCGCATCAGGCGAAGATTTTTTCTTTGAAGCGTTGCACAATGCGGGGCCAGGCGTAATTTTCGATCACGTAGTTGCGTCCTTGTTGTGCGAAAGAGGCGGAAAGAGAGGGGTCATGGATTAATCGTTCAAGCATGGCAACGAATTCCTGCTCGTTTCGAAATGCAAGGCCGCCATTTGAAGCCAGAACATGATCATGCGTGACATCGCATTGCGCATGGACGAGGCATGGTGTTTGACACAGCCAAGCCTCCATCATTACATAGGAAAAGCTTTCGTTTAAGGATGGTTGGCAAAAAACAGATGCTGCGGTATATGCATCATATTTATCCTGCTCGCTTACGAATCCCAGATCTATGACATCCGGATGTGCTCCGGCCATAGGCAATGGTGCTGGTCCGATAAGAGCCAGTTTGAGCTTGCCGGGATAGCGCGCTTTATACGCGAGAAAATACTGAATGAGTGTGTGAACATTTTTAGTGGTATCCCGTCTCCCCACGTATAGAACAAAAGGGGCGTTCATTCCTTTTTTTTGACGAAATCGGTTTGGGTTTCCGGTAATGGTTGTATCCATACCTAGACCAACCGTGTGACAGCGGGATGCGGGGATCTGAAAGCGTTCTTGTGCAAAACGTTGCTCGGCATATGTATTACATACAAAGCGAGCCACATGGTGCGTCATTCTGTGCACGATTTTTAGATTGGTGTAGCCTTCGTCATGAAAACAAGGAATGACAATACTTTTTTCGCCAGCGATCGGGACTCCGAAGCACGTTGTGCCGAAGAGGTAGGGAATGAAGCAGAACCATTCATAGTCGTTTTTGTGTTCATAGATCCATTCCAAGAGTGCAGGGCTTGTAACGTGCCGCGTCATGAATTGTAGCTCTTCGGCATATGTTAGCTTGCAGCCGCTAAGAATGAGATCATTCAACGCACCGAAATGTTGCATGTTGGCTTGTGGTACAGGGAATCTTCGGATGTGAAGATTTTCTTCACAGGAGGTTCCTGCAGGGTAAACATGTTTGTCTAGCCCGGTTGTAAGGTCTTGCAAGCATGTTGTGAGGACTTCGATTTCGAGGCCAGCATTGGCCAACTGCATCGTTAGGCTGCGGGCAGCATGTTCGGCACCGCCAGCGGCCTTTGCACCAAAGAAGGGGGCGACAAACGCGACTTTCACGTTTGCCTCGTGGATGGCTCCTTGGATTCGAGTTCTTGCAAGCGCAGTTCCAAGGCATGGAGTCTGGATTGGGTATGTTTTTGTGTTCCCGCTATTTGTTCCAGCACGCGCACCGTAGCGTTGTGAAAACGATCCAATTGCTCGATGATGGGTTTTGCCAAAGGGGCGAAAGCGCTACAGCATTTTCCGCGGAGGCTTCCCTTGCATCTTCCCAAGACAGAGGCGTGTTCATGTGTTTGGCGCAGGTTTACTTGCAAGCTGGTGTTGTTTTCCAAGTTTTCTCGTGTTGTCTCCGACAACGCAGTGTCGGATAAGCCTTGTCTAACCTCTGCCATGATATCTGCAGCTGTGGGATGCTCGTTCATAAACTATCGGCTCATATTGGTTACCGGTTGTGTACCTCAGCAAGTACCATAGGAGATGGGAAAGCACGTGTCGAGATCCGGTTTTGACAGGCTAGGCAAGCTCTTGGCGCTTTGCGTCAGTAGGTCATGTATATGACCGCCAACGGTAGAGAACCGTTGGCGGCCTACTTGTCACTTGTCATCCAGGCATTTAGCCGAGTGCGAGCATGGTAAAGACCATGACAAAGATGGCGACGGTTTCGATGATCCCGAGAGCTGCCAGATAGTTGGTGAAGCCTTCTCCGGTTTCGGCTAGGGCGTCACTGCCTGCAGCACCAGCTCGTCCTTGTAGCCAAGCGGACGTTCCCATACCAATACCGGCGAGGATACCCGCAGCCAGCAGCCCCTGCCACGGATAGTCATCGCTCACGATGCCCCCCATGGTAAACATGAGCACAATGCCGTAAATGGTTTGAGAAAGGGGTGCCCCCACAAAGGTAAGCAACATAAAGGGAGCCGCTTTCCCTTGGGCGTAGCAACGTTTCCAGGCGCCGATGGCAGCAGCCCCAGCAGCGCCGGTTCCAAGGGCAGACCCTACTGCAGCAAGTGCGAGTGCCGCTATGCCACCAACTTGTCCTAATGATACATTCAAACTTACAGGTTCCATGATTTTGACTCCTTCTTTCTGTTTACTGCGAGACGATGTCTCAATCTATTACGAATTACGGTTCGTGCGACAGCCGTGCAAATGGTTTGTAGGCAAACCCTTTCCATTCAACATTTTTGTGCAAGGAAAATTCCAGTGTATTCAAGCGTACACCATGCACCAGAATACCCAAGGCACACAGCACGATATTCAAGCCATGCCCGAGCAGAAGGATCAGCGCGAATACGGGCACAGTCCAAATGCGGTTCCAGCCGATTTGCATGGCCATGTCGTTAAAGCTTGCTGCCACGGACAGAGAGGCCAGACCAACAGCAAACAAGCGAATATAGGAGACGATATCGACAAAGCAGTTGACCATGCTGAGGGGAAACATAGCGTGGTTGATCCATTCTGACTTAAGGTCTTTGGGTGCCGTCATGAATAGGAGAATCAGTATGACAGAAGCAATAATCAGGGGTGCGAACCATAGGGGAAGTTGTTGGTTCAGCACCATATTCAAGGCAGTAAAGAACATGGACCATACGAGTCCAATCCAGCCTATCTGCGCCAAGGCTTTGGGAGAGGGATACAGGGCGATGGCATTCCAGAGATGCGCAATGGTTAAATGCACGGCTCCTATGATAAAGCAAAGTCGGATGACCAGATCTCTGGCTTCTTCCCCTTGGAATATTTCCAAGTATGGGATTTGCAGCAAAGCGGGTAGATGATCCGGTTCAATTCCAAACCAGTTTCCCGTGATACTTCCCCAGACGAGTGTTGTTGTGCTTAGAATGGTAAAGAGTACGAAGGGGTAGGCGGGCGCTTTCGGCAACTTGATGCGCGCGAATATGGTTGCGGCTAAAAACAGGAGCCCATATCCAGCATCGCCAATGAGAATCGCGAAAAAGATGCTGAAGAATATCAGAAATACAGAGCTGATATCGGCTTCCCGATATCCGGGCAGAATGGAAAGTACTTTAAGGACGGCTTTTACGGGTTGTACCCATCGGGGCATCTGCAGGAGAGTTGGGACGTCTTCTTCCGTTTTAGGGTCGCGCACTTGCAGGGCCCAACCATGCTCTGCTGCAGCTTTCGAGATAGCATTCACTTTTTTCCGTGGACAATAACCTGTGAGTGAGGAGATTTTTCCATGCTCAGCCAATGAGGCTTTGGCTTTTGCGAACGCAAGTTGATCCTTGCGTGTAAGCAGCTCTTCTTCCAAGTCGTTCATATGCACGGAAAGATTCCGTAATTCGGCCTCGATATCGCTTAATTCTGTTTGTAGGGCTTCTTCTTCCTGTTGCAGTTCGGAAAGGGGACGCTCCGGTAATGCAGCGATGGTACCATCTATTTCGAACTCTTTTTGCGAGATGGCAACCATGCAATGGCCCTTGTTGCTGCTGGATATTTCCCGTAGCACAACGCCATCGGGTACGTCTAATAGATGTGGGTCACTGATGCGTAGCAGCTTTACATGGATGCCGTCTGCTCGCAATTCATCCAGACATGTAGGATCAAATTCGCCAAATGGCTCAATTACGCTTTTCTCGTGGTGGCAGTGAGCGAGTTCTTCTTCGGCTTTGTGGCGGCGTTGTAACCTTTCTGTTACCATTTTTACCAAATCGTGGGGTGTGTCTTCGTTTTTTTTAACTGTATGCGCATGTGTGTGGGCTACTCGTAATGTCTGGAGGGCCCATTCTGCCTCGCGGACCGCTTCCATCTCTTTCGAGAGCACATCTGTTTGCGTGGCGTCCTGCTTTATATGAAGGACGCCTAACGCACGCAGTGCTTCGAGCGCTTGTGTTTTATCCTGTTCGAGACAAAGAATGCTTACATGCTGCATTGGAACGATCATGCGGCAGCCTCCCTTTCTTGTAATGCATCCACAGGCGCCCGATCGGTGCGTCTTTTGGCAATTTTGCCACGTGCAACCGCTGCTGTCTGCTCATCACCGAGGTAAATTTTGATAATACGTATGTTCTCTTTGCACTCCGGGATCTTCACTTTCTCGAAAAGATTGACCCGTTGGGAGGTGGTGCGCAACTCTTCGCTTACCAGATCACGCTGTTGTTGCAAAATCTGAATGGCGGCCTTTTTACGGATCATATTCGAAATCTGGTCTTGGGCATCATCGATCCAAGCTGGTGTCAGAAACAAATCCGGTTCGGTTTGTTCTAGCTGTACGTCTTGCAGAAGGGGAATATTTACACCGGCTATGTTGCCGGAGATGGTTTCGATTTGCCGTAACAGGACCTGGGCATGCTCTGATTCGGGAACAGCAAACAGCGCAACCCACTCTTTGAGATCATCCGTCAAGCGGTTGAAGGCAGATTCCTCGTCCTGAATCTGGTGATCGATATGTTGGATTTCTGCCTGTAGCTGTTGTTTCTTCAGTTGCAGCATGGGCAGAAAACGCTTGTAGCGCCGCAGGGCTTCCTGTTGCGCCTTCAGTTCGTTCTTCGTATGTTTGATCTTTGCCATTTGCTGTTATTCTTGCCGTGTTGGTCCATGAGCAGGTTTGTTGGTGTTATTCCTTGTCCTTGTCGCTATTTGACTGCTCATCTTGCTCTGGTTTTTCGTCCTTAGTTGCTGGCTTTTTGGTATCGGTTTTGTCTTCGCCGGATTCTTTCTCTTCAGCATCTTTGGCGTTACGTTTCGGCCAGAATTTTTCGATTACGTCGGACTGAATATCGGTTTCCATGGGGTCGAAACAGTCAGCAAGGATTTCCCAACCCAGATCGAGTGCTTTTTCGAGAGGGATATTTACCGAGAGATCCATCATTTCTTTTTCAAAGCGCTGCCCGTATTTAAGGAGTTTCTGGTCCCACTTGCTCATACGGAAGCCCATGGTTTGCTTTTCGAGGGTTTCGCGATAGCCCGCAAAGAGCTGAATGAGGCTGTCCATAATAACCCGATGATCATCACGGGTATCTTTGTTGACTTGCTGTTTTAAGCGACTGAGAGAGCCAAAAGGTTCGATGCGTCCGCCACTCAGGTAAAATTGTCCTTCGGTAATGTAGCCTGTGTTGTCGGGTACGGGGTGGGTGACATCATCCCCTGGCATGGTTGTTGCTGCCAGAATGGTGATGGATCCCGCAGTGTCGAAGTCCACGGCTTTTTCATAACGGGCTGCGAGCTGACTGTAGAGGTCACCGGGGTATCCGCGGTTGGATGGGATTTGCTCCATGGTAATGGCAATTTCCTTCATGGCATCGGCAAAATTGGTCATATCGGTAAGCAGGGTTAGAACCCGTTTGCCTTCGAGCGCGAATTGTTCGGCCACAGCCAGGCATACGTCGGGTACGAGCAAGCACTCTACCACGGGGTCTGCCGCCGTATGCACGAACATGACGCTACGCGAGAGGGCTCCGGATTCTTCGAGGGTATCGCGGAAGTAGAGGTAGTCATCATGTTTCAGTCCCATAGAGCCCAAGATAATGACATCGACCTCGGCCTGAAGGGCAATACGCGCCAGCATGGGGTTGAAGGGTTCACCCGCTCTTGCAAAAATGGGAAGCTTTTGGGATTCGACAAGCGTATTAAACACGTCAATCATGGGAATGCCCGTGCGAACCATGTTACGGGGGATGATGCGCTTTGCTGGATTAACGGAGGGTCCTCCGATGGGAACTTCGCCACCATGGAGGGTCGGTCCTTTATCGCGCGGCTTACCAGCACCGGTAAACACCCTGCCTAGCAAGGATTCGGAATAGGGGATTTGCATCGGGCGAGCGAGAAAGCGTACGCGCGCATCCGTTGCCACACCACGTGCACCAGCAAAGACCTGTAAAGAAACTTCTTCATTCTGCAAACGAATGACTTGGGCAAGGGATGTCCCCGTGCGAGAGGTCACTTCTGCGAGCTCACGGTACTTGATTCCGGGAGCCCGTAGCGTAATCACATTTCCCGCAATGTTATCTACTTTATGATACAATTTATTCATCGGTTGAAACCTCCCCTACAAGATTACGCAGCTTTTTCTCGATTTCCTTGAATGCGTCATCTTCCATCGAGGCGCGGTTCCAGTCTTTATGGAGCTGCGTGAGCTGATGAAAGAAATGTCGAGCTTCCTCCTTATCCTTAAACGACATGGGGGTACGCAGAAACTCTGTCGTGACATGGAATACGGTTTTTTGCCGATCGGCATCCGTAGCGGCGTCAATTGGGTCGAACCCGCTTTGCTGCAGATAAACAGCATCCAGATACTCGCCTTTGAGGTGCACGATAAAATCATCCATGGCAGTACCTTCTTCGCCGACGACTTTGATCATTTGTCCGATTTCGGTGCCGCGTTTAATGATGTCACGGGCAAATGCAATGTCTTCCTGGTCGACCACGCTTGGATATTTTGACCAGCTATCGATCGGATCAATGGCGGGATATCGGCGGGCATCAGAGCGAGCACGCGAGAGGCCGTGAAATGCACCCACGACTTTCAGGGTCGCTTGTGTGACTGGTTCATCGAAGTTTCCGCCTGCGGGGCTGACGGTTCCGCCAATCGTGACAGAGCCGATGGAGCCATCTTTCAGGCGAACGATGCCGCCGCGCTCGTAAAAGCTTGCAATCACCGATTCCAGATAGGCGGGGAAAGCCTCTTCGCCGGGGATTTCCTCTAAGCGGCCTGAGGTTTCGCGTAAGGCTTGGGCCCAGCGAGAGGTAGAGTCGGCGAGCAATAATACATTCAGTCCCATTTGGCGATAATAGCCTGCGAGTGTTACGCCCGTATAAACGGATGCTTCGCGCGCCGCGACAGGCATAGAACTCGTGTTACAGATGATGACCGTGCGTTCCATGAGGCTCTTGCCCGTGCGTGGGTCTGTTAGCTCAGGGAATTCCCGCAAGGTTTCCACCACTTCACCTGCCCGTTCGCCGCAGGCGGCAATAATAACGATATCTACGTCGGCATTTCGGCTCGTGAGTTGCTGAAGGACCGTTTTCCCTGCTCCGAAAGGGCCGGGAATGCAGTACGTGCCACCTTTGGCAACCGGGAAGAACGTATCGACAGAGCGTACTTTCGTGACGAGTGTATCTTCCGGTCGAAGTCTCTCGGCATAGGCCTGAATCGGGAGTTTCACTGGCCAGCGTTGCATCATGCTGACATTGGTTTCGTGACCTTGCTCATCCGAAAGTGTCGCGATCGTATCCGTAACAGTGAAATCCCCTTTGCCGGCTATTTTTTCAACCTTCCAGTTGCCAGGCAGGCTGAAGGGAACCATGATGCGGTGTTCAAAGATTCCTTCCGGTACCGTCCCGAGGGTTTCGCCCGCGGTCAGGGTATCGCCGACCTTGGCTGTTGGGGAAAAGCTCCATTTCTGCTCTCGTGGCAAGGCATCGAGATATACGCCTCTTTGGAGGAAAAACCCGCATTGTTCTGCCAATCGAGGTAATGGATTTTGCAAACCGTCGTATACTTGTGTTAAAAGTCCTGGTCCTAACTCGGCAGACAGCAGCTCTCCGGTAAATTCCACGGTATCTCCGATGGAAAGGTCTGTCGTATCCTCAAAGACCTGCATATCTGCTTTTTTGCCGCGAATGCGCACGACCTCGCACATCAAGCGAAGGTCATCCAGACAGGCATACCCGACCTCGTTCTGGCTAACAGCGCCTTCAAAGGCTACGGTGATCATATTACCGTTAATACCGGCAATCTTGCCACTTGTTTGATTCATGCGTACCTCAGTTTTGAGAGCCAGTTTCCAAACTGGCAGTTTCAGGTTCATCTTGCCGGTCTCGGCCGGCCGGTTGCTGTTCGAAACTTTCCCGAGCCTTTTCCCAGCCCGTTTCGTCATCCATCTGCGACCAGCGCTCAGCGATGCTTCTTTTTACGGCATAAGAGAGGATCACGTTAAAGGAGAATGGATCTGGTCCCTGAAGGGCGTCTAGCAGGGTCCACCGTAATTTGTCCAGAGAGCGCTCACGTTCGAGCGGGTTCGGTTGTGCCCACGCATTTTCTACAGCATCCTCTATAATCGTTGCATAGCCACTATGCGATCGCAAAATCGGGGTAGCGTCTTTGTGGCGCTTACTGGCACGCATCCTCGCGGTGGCGTTCCGCAGTTGTGTTTCCAAGTTGTTCCAGGATCGCACAAAGGCATTTTTGGGGGTATCTTCGGGCAAGGGGAGTTGGTCTATTTGCTGCAAGACGTCATAATCGCGCTGGCTGAGCTCAGCGGCACAACGCGTCATAAATGCCTTGGCTGATATAGGGTCCTGTCCCATCGCAAGCGATGGTAGGCTTGCAATTAAATAATAGTAACTCATGTTTTCTTTTTTACGGTCTCCATCGCCTTTTTGACGATCTCACCCAATTCCGGGCGTAGCAGCGCTACAAAAGCAGCCGTTAATGTTTCCCCGCGAAAATCGTGCTCAATGCCCCGGTCACGCAATACAACGGAAAAACCGGAGAGCACACTTTTACTGGATTGGATGGTAATTTCATTCTGTAATTCTTTTTGCATGGCTTTGTGCAAGTAGTTGCTGACTTGCTTTTGTTGCTTGCCGGACAGCAATACCTCAATGCCACCTGCATCCTCTTCTTTTACATAGGCCTGCACGACATTCTGGACCAGCTTGGCAAACTGGTCTCCGTCGAGCACCTCATCTATATTTTTCTGTATTAGGGTCTCAAAAGCTTCCTGCACGGCATCACCAACTGATAAAACAATATCACGTGCCGCATGTTCAATAGCACTGATGCTTCGTTGTTCCAGCTTCTCGGCTTCTTGCCGAGCCTCCTCGCGTTTCTTTTCGGCTTCTGCCTCGGCAGCTTTTTTGATTTCTGCAGCCTGTCTATGGGCTGCATCAACAATAGCTTTGGCTTCTTCGTCGGCTTTCTCCAGTCCTTCTTTACGAATCCGGTCCAGCAATCCCTGTAGTTCTTCAGCCATTTCCAACCATCCTTTGTCGCGGTTCCAATCTCACCGGTGGTTATTCTTAACGGACCATCGCACGTCCATCATAAAGCCAGTAACTCCTACGGTGGGCTTTCATTCTTCACCGTTGGCATACAAAACTGAATGTGTGGAGGGAAGCACAGGTAATCGCGAAAAGCAAGTCGGGAAAACATAAAAATTCACTTTATGTGCATAAAAGGATGGTATGTTCTCTATTCGCCATTGGGGGGGTATTTTGATGGTACGCCATTTACCGTCTGCGCAAATCGCCTCCGCCGGTATCAATAAACTCTTGGATGTTTGATAATCCGGTATTTACAAGTTCCACTACTTGTAATCCTCCGTCATATCCAACGCCGATGAGAAGTCCAAATATAACGGCTTTGTGATACATGTGGTCTGATATAGCCAAGTAAATAAAGGACCACCCAGGGATGAAAAGACAGAATATACCTTGCATGACATCCTGCGTGAGTGCTTTTAGGACGATACTGAAATGGAAAAATAGGACTGCCACCCATGCATAATCGATTAGCGGTGCAAATTGTGTGGTTTCGATAGGTAAACCATACCGTACAAAACCGGAAATGCCTCCAATTAGCAAAAAGAGTACAAAGGTAAGGAACGATTGTGAAACGAGCGGTTTTTTCCGTTTTGTTTTTGGATGCAACTCCAATGGTGGAGCGGCTGTTTCTTCAGGCAAATTCTTTTTTGATTTCACGACACCGGGAGATTCATCTGGAGGTAACACGGGTTGTTTTTCTCGTGCTAGTTTCAATTTGTTTTTTTTAGTGGCTGGGCAAGGCTGGTTTTCGGGAATGCTGGTGTTTTCTTTCGCAGTGTTTTGATCGGTTGTGCTCTCGCCTTGTGATTCGGTTGGATCCGTCAGTTTTTCTGGTTGCATGTTACCATTGCATTGGCGGCAGCGTATTTTTGCTGGATCGGCAAATTCTGATACCTTGCGCTGCTTTCCACAGATCGGGCATGTATAGTTTATATCAGCCATATTTGCTCTCCTGATTTGTTTTTAGTTGGGGACGGGATGTCTACTTGGAACTATTTGTGCTGCAGGTTTTGGCATCCGCATCATGCACTATACATGGAAATCAATGCAAAGAAAGATTTTGATCGTGCGATGCACGGCATAAGATATAACTGCAAGATTCCAAGGAACCGATGGTAGATTTAAGGCGATGTTTTAATTTTCCTGCCAATCGCCTTTCACTCGTTCCTGGGATATTCCAGGATTGTATGGTTGGGGATTGACAATATGGTTGATACCAAACAGAATCCGAGGATGTATTATACGGTTTAATGTGCTTGCCACGCAGCACATTTCGCATCAGGACACCATGTAATGTGACGTTTAGGTAGCAATGGCATTTTATCGTTTCCGTCGTAGCCAAAGAGAGAAAGTTCAAATCTGGACGATGGTCTGGGTCATCATCGTATTGTCCGGTTTTCGACTCTTTGTTGAAGTGCAACCACATGTGGACACGTTTTTTGCTGCTTATACCGAATTTCCCGTTGCCGTTCTTGCCTTGAATGCTTTATTCTTCTGGCTCGTAGCTTTGCTTTGGATTGCCTACCGGCGATGGCGCATATCCATCTTATCGGAACAAGAGCTGGAACGCGTGCTAAAAAGTATCAGCCCTGATACATTATTGGTAATCAATCGTGATCGCGTTATCAACATGTGTTCCGGGCAAGTAGAAACCATGTTTGGTTTTACCGAGGATGAGTTGGTCGGTCAGAAAACCGACATGCTTTACTACGATAGGCGGCTGCATGGGGAGAAGGGGGAAATTGCCTCCCGTCTGGAAAAGGTGGGGTTTCATGTTGGTTATGCTACCGGTAAACGCAAAAATGGTAAGACTTTTCCTTTAGAAGTCGTTACGGGCATGATGCCTTATCAGGAAGGTGCTGTTGTGCTCATACGTGATGTGACCGAACGTTGCTGGATGGAAGATGCATTGCGCCAGAGCGAAATCCGTTTTGAACAATTCATGCGATATTTTCCTGGGTTTGCCTTTATTAAAGACAAAGAAGGTAGAAGGATCTATTTGAATCATGCCCATGCCAGCGAACGGGGATGGGATATTGAAGCTTGTATCGGTTGCAAGGATGAAAATCTTTACCGGGAAGATCTAGCCCGGCAGTATCGTGAATCTGACGTGCGTGTGTTGTCCGAGGGTAAGGCCGTGCGATATATCACAAGAACTGTTGAAGCTGATGGTAGTACAAACTCCTTGTTGACCGTTAAATTTCCTTTGCCTGTGCCGGGCGAGAAAGATGCAAATGTTATGATTGCAGGTCTCTCGCTGGACATATCCGAGCAGGAAGCCGCTGAGCGGGACCGCATTAAAATCGAGCAGCAAATGCAGCAGGCGCAAAAGCTGGAGAGTTTGGGTGTGTTGGCAGGTGGAATTGCGCACGATTTCAACAATCTTATCATGGGGATTGTAGGCCATGCGGATCTTGCTCTGATGCATGATGCAGGGACCCCGCAAGTTCGCTCACATATTCAATCTGTTATTGCCTCGTGCCAACGAGCTGCTGATCTTGCGAACCAGTTGCTCGCGTATTCTGGCAAAGGTCGCTTCGTATTGGCGCCAACGCATCTCAATGAGGTTCTCACGGATCTTAAGGATTTACTCAAAGTGTCTATTTCAAAGAAGGCTACGGTACGTTTTGATCTATCGGATGCTCTTCCTTTGATTGAATGTGATGTGACACAAGTGCGACAAGTTTTAATGAACTTGATCGTAAATGCGTCTGATGCTCTCGAAGATAGTTCTGGTATAATCACGGTGCGAACGGGATGTGTAAGCCTAGCAAAAGACAAGTCTCGTGAATGGATCCGATTGTCGCCCGGGCAGGAGCCTTTGCCTTCCGGAGATTATGTGATGGTGCAAGTGATTGATACTGGGGTTGGCATGAGCGAAGCCAACCAGCTAAAAATATTTGATCCTTTCTTTACGACAAAAAAGACAGGCCATGGTCTTGGATTAGCTGCCGTGATGGGGATTGTGCGCAGTCATGGCGGAGGAATATCTGTTGAAAGTACATTGGGGAAAGGTACCGTGTTTACTGTGTATTTTCCTGTGTCCGATCACGTTGCGCCAGCTAAGAAGGTGGTGAAGGAAACAAAGGAAGCGTGGCAGGGATCTGGCACGGTTGTTTTGGCCGATGATGAAGAAATGGTGCGGGAAGTGGCCAAAGTGATGCTAGAAAGTCTGGGGTTTGACGTGATAGAAACCGTTGACGGGCGACATGCTCTGGACATTTTTCATGACCGGTCGTCTGATATCTGCGCTTTGATATTAGATGTGACGATGCCGGAATTAAGTGGGATTGAAGTTTGCCGCTCTTTGCGCGATGAGGGCGTTGCGGTTCCAATCCTACTAACCAGCGGTTATAATCAGAGCGAGGATATCGATTGTTTTCCTGAAAATGATGGCATTTACTTTCTGAAGAAGCCGTACCGTTTGGATTCGCTACGCGGGGCGATGCGCGAAGTATTACGCGGTCAAAAAGCTAGTTAAGAAGCTGTATTTCGTCTTTGCCCACATCCTCTCGACTATCGAAGGGAAAACAAGGAAGCGACTACCTGCTCTTCGATCTATGTAGGCAGACCCGATATTGCGCTTCGCATTCTTATTGCGGATAGGCGGCATGTTCTTGGATATCGTGGAATTATCGCAAGCTATGGATGATGGAGGCATCCTCAACGACAAGACCGGATAGAGGGGAATGATTGGGCGGACTATCGTTTTCAGCTGGTATACGGCTTGATCTTTGCAAGCAGATCAGCCTTACTTAATGCCCCAACCATTTGCTCCTTGACGGATCCATCTTGCATGATCAGTAGGGTAGGGATTGACCTCACGCCAAACTGTTGAGCAAGCTGTCCATTTTGATCAACGTCTACTTTTGCAATCTTCAACTTCCCGTCGAGTTCTGTTGCTATTTCGTCTAATAAGGGGGCGATCGCACGGCAGGGACCACACCACGTAGCCCAGAAGTCTACGAGCACAGGAATCGATGCTTGTACTACTTCTGATTCCCAGTTTTCATTTGTGATCTCAATGATTTGGTCTGAAGCCATTTTCTTATCCTTATCGTTTATGTAATATTAGCGTATTTAAGGTGTATATCGAGCAGGCCAAGGGAGTCCCTCGCCAGGAGGCGCTTCTGCCAAGTCCACATCCAGAACTTGAGCGGTTAGTACGTAGATGAGAACACCTGCGACGATTGTCGCAACCAACCCTAGCACTGCAAAAGCCCAGTGTGGTTCCGGTTCCGCATTTCCGGTTGGGACTGGAGGCGTGAACATGGAAGACGCCCCAGAAACCGTTGGCCGATCGCTGGAGGAAACTGCCGGCCGTTTCACTTTGAGTGTTTTTTTCTGCGATTCTGGCTTCGCTTCACTTGATGCATCTGATACTGTTTTCGTTTGCTCCGAATCTTGTGCTGTGTCAGCGTCAGGCGCTTTTATTGTTTTGGCATCGTCAGCTTCACCCGCTTGTGGAGCAGCGCGTTTGATTTTAATCGTCGAAGGCGCGTTAGGAGATTTACTACTGCCACTACCGCCAAGGACGGATTCCAACGATATACGTGAAGTTTGCCGTTTGGGGTCAATGGTAGGCTGTTTGCCGTCTGCTTCTTCCTGGTCGCTTTGCGTTTCTATCTTTCCCGTTTTCGATTTGGGGGGGATTTTAATCGTTTTAATTTGCGCAGTCGTACTTTTCTCTGCTGCTGAAGGCAGTGTAATACGAGACGTAGATTTTTTGGTTCCAGGTGCCGCTAACGGATCCGCACCATCTTTCTTGATTCCCACGGGTGTAGGTTTTTTGATAGGGCTTGCACCGGACCCGGCTGGTCGTAAAACAGGACGTTTCGGGGATGCCGGGCCGGGCTTTTGCGCATCCTGTTGATCGTCTTGTTTATCGGCCTGTCCCGTGGAATCCTTTGCGCTGCCCGTTGGGGAAGGGGCCGGTTTGGCTGTCTGTGCATTCTCTCTTTTGCTCTGCTTTTCTTCCAGTTCGGCTTCTTTTAATGCCCGTTCAGCCATAGAAGGGGCATTTTCCTCCGGCTGTTTTTCTGCTGGATCTTCCGTGCCAGAAGGCGCCGACGTATCCCCCCCCGTGCTTTTCTTGATCTCTATCGGTTTGGGTGCCATTGGCTTTTGTGGACTTGACGGTGCAGATTGTTGCGATGTCGCAGTTTTATCCGATTGTGCAACATTGTGCTTTGCTGCTTCTTCGGCAGATTTCACTGGTTCGTCAGGTTTCGAATCACTGCTTTTCGGTTTTAAGCTGATTTTTGGAGGTAGACCACCATTGCTATCCGGATCTTTGTCAGACATGAGCCAACTCCCTTATAGTGCTGAATAATACGTTCTTTAGTAAAACAGGTGCGCTTTGACGCGTCAACCCTCTAATCCAATTTATGTGACAAATCGCTACTTTCAGCGCAAAGGGGCTGATCGCTGTCGAGTGAAATGGTCACGGGGCCATCATTTATCATTTCTATTTGCATGGAAGCGCGGAATCTTCCTGTTTTTATTGCCTCTGTTGGAAGGTCATTTTTTAGGCATTGTACGTATTGATTGTAAAGTATTTCTGCCTGTGCAGGTGGTGCGGCGTTGATAAAACTGGGGCGATTGCCTTTGCGTGTGTTTGCATAGAGCGTAAATTGGGAGATGACCAAAATTTCGCCGTCAATATCGCATACATTGCGGTTCATACGATCCTTCTCATCCGGAAAAATACGTAACCGGGTGGTTTTGCCGGCAAGTTGTGCAGCATCCTTTTCGTTGTCGTCACGCTTTACTCCCAGGAATACAACCATTCCCGCAGATATTTCATTGTATATATGATTGTTGATCCATACTTTTGCGACGCGGACACGCTGAACTAAAGCTTTCATGGTTTCCTAAAATAGCAGTTTAGCATCATCTCGCAAGTGCGAAGCGAGGTCAGATTGGGATTAAGGGCTGGACGTTGCCGCTCTTTCGCCTCAATATGTGAGATATGGATACATTAATAAAGGGAATAACGGAATCGTCTCGGATTCGCATCACGCTGGTGGACGTTACCATGACAGCCAAAACGTTAGAAGCGAGGCACTTAAGTGGTCCGCTTGCGGGCGCAGTATTGGCTGAGTCCTTAGCGGCAGTAGCATTAATGAGTTCCGATGCCGCAAGTGATGAAGAGGCATGGATGCTAAGAATGCATACATCTGGAGCCATTGGTGGTGTGTTGGTGGAGGCAACGGGAGCAGGACGGTTACGCGGATTCACGAATCAGAAAACGTTGGATGACCTGGATGGGGTGCTTCCCATTGATACCTCCGCCGCAGTAGGAGAGTCTGGGAGCGTTCAGGTTGTTAGCACGTTACCGGGGCGGATTTTAAATCAAGCGGTCCTTCAGGTTGCGCCACCGCAGTTGCGTTTTGTACTGGGGCGTTACTATAACGACTCGCTGCAAATCCCCACTGGGTGTCATATTTGGGTTGAGGCTGACGATGGAGGGTTGCACACCGCGCGCGCTATGCTTATGCAACGAATGGAAGATTCAGATCAACAAACCTTTATATCTCTATTGGAAGCACTGGAAAAAGGGAGACTCGATGTTCTCATGCGGGAACGCGTTTGGCCTCGCGATATTGTTAATCCGCTACGAGATGCAGCAGGGTGCGATAAAATACTTGTGCGCGATCAGAGGCCACTTTCTTTTGGTTGTCGCTGTAACAAGGAAAAGGTTTTGGGGGTATTAGGGTCGTTGTCCAAGTCTGAATTGCAAACCATGGTTCATGCTGGCGAGAGCCAGCAAGTCACTTGTCACATGTGTGGCGAAGGATATACGGCCGACGTAGAGGATTTGCGCGGCGTGCTTGGCCGCATGGAAGCTTGAAAACCATGCCCGGTTAGGTTGGCATGGCGTCCCTTGAGAGTATTTCCTTTACAATCTTCTGATTGGCAGGGGCGGGTAGACCAACCTTTTGGGCTGCAGAAATAATGGCTCCGTTTATCGCATGCACTTCAGTGGGACGTCCGGCACGTACATCCATAAGCATGGAGGAACAATTGTAACGGGTTTTTTCGCAAATGTCTGACAGCGCATGTTGCAGTATACCAGCCTCGATTCGGATACCTAGGCCATTGGCTATGGCTACGGATTCAGTCAGAATGGCAGATGCTCTCTGCCATGCGGTTGGATGGGGTTCCAGTTCACCATTACGGATATTATAAAGTGCCGTGACCGGATTGATGGCAGCGTTAAGGATAAGTTTTGTCCAAAGGATCTCATCCATGTTTTCATGCAGGGTCGTGTGCAGATGGGCTTGCTCTAGCAGATTTCTCCATTGCATAGAAACCGGGTCGGTTGGTGTGCCTTGCATTTGTATACTGCCGTTGCCCGCAACTTGCACCGTATGACTATTTACGAGGTATGCGCCATAGCTGGTGATGCCAATGCGTACATTGTGACGACACGGAAGAGTTGCAAGGAGTTCCCGGTTCCCCAAGCCGTTTTGTAGCGAAAGCGTATATGTGTCGGGCGCAATATATGGATAGAGTGCCTCTACCACGTGTCGTGTGCTATGCGCTTTTACGCAAATGAGAACGTGCGCATAGTTCTCCACCATTTGTGGGTTGGCTTCACAGGTGACGGGCATATCTTGTTCGTGCCCGGTTTCGCGTAAAACGATGTGATGTAGCAGTCGGGCTCGATCAGGGCAATGGTCCAGCAAAGCTACCGACACGCCAGCCCGACACAAGTGTCCGGCGAAAAAAAGGCCCATAGCGCCAGGCCCAACGATTAATACGCTATTATCAGTTGGGCGTTTCATGCCTTTACGGGTGCGTTAGCTATTGAGCAGGCCTTCTCGTGCCGCGGATATGTATTCCATGCCATATTCATCTTCGCCCGTGAGCAAGGCGTGTGCCAGTTTGAATGGTGTTGCTTGGGGGTCGAGTCCATTTAGGATAGGGATGTTAATTTGCATCGGGTCTACGATTCCTCCATCGGCTCCGGCATCGCAACACATCCATGTGAATACTTGATTGATAAGTTTTCGATTGGGCATCCCGAAAGAGATATTACTTAGACCGGCTACCACATGCACCGCATTTCCGAATCTACCTCGTAATGCTTTCACAGTATCCAGGAACCGGATTCCATTCTCTCCGTCTGTGGAAATGGGGAATACCAGAGGGTCAAAATGAATGTCATTTTCATGAAAGCCAACGTCTACGAGGCGCCCATGTATGGATTCCAAATTATGCATGCGCTCCTCGACTTCATTGGGCAATCCTTCCGCTCCTGCAGCTGAAGCAATTACCACGGCATTTGCCTCCTTCGCCACTTCTATGGCTTCGGTACGCTCCAAGGAAACGGAATTCACCATGGGGCGTCCGCGAGAGGGATCGCATGCCGCCAGCCCAGCTTCTAAAATCTTTAGGTTTGAAGAATCAATGCTCATGGGAATACGGGTTACGTCTTGGACGATATCGACAACCCAGCGCATGAGTGCAGTGCGTTCCTCAACATCCGTGCAGTATTCGTCAACATTAATGTCGAGGTAGGTCGCGCCTGCAGCTTCCTGGGCTCTTGCCAGGTTTTGGAGGTATGCTTTGCCCATCTCTTTTTCTTCGGGTGAGCCATTCATGCCAAGCCAGATCGCTACGGCGCAATGCTTCACCTTGCCTGCTTGCCAGTCTGCTCCATTTGTGAAATAAGTCGGCACGGGCATGTAGGATTTACTCTCCGGTGTATGGTAGGCAATTTGGTAGTGTCCATTAGCATCTGGTTTGCAGTGCAACCCATCCACTTTGAAGATTCGCGTGCAATGAATATTTTCACCAACTGAAATAAATCTGTCTAGTTTCATGTTTGATTTGTTCTTTCTTTTCCTTTTGTGGTTGTGTGGTGTCGCAAAGGCTGGCAAACCCTACAGCTGCTTACCTTTGGATAGGAGAATAGTTGCTTGATTGAAGGGAGTCAAGAAACGGCAGTCTTTCATGATTCCAGGCTTTATGTTATGGATCACTGGCATCCCATAGGGTTTAAAGAAAAAGCTGGCTTTTGTTGTTAAAATCCTCCACTCGGAGGACATGCAAAAACAAAACCAAAAACCAGCTGGACATAGGTATACTACATTGAAGC
>PXBF01000068.1 GCA_003567005.1 PVC group bacterium | reverse complement strand
CGCGACTTGCGTGGCGACCTCCATGTGTTTCTACACACTGTCGCCCGCCACACTGCGCCGCGAACCCGCTATGACGCACGCTTCACACTCTCGCTACGAAGTTTGTGAGATATGCGGGCTAGGGGATGATCGAGATGGTAACGGTGCGGTTGCGGGCGCGGTTTGCGCTAGTGTCGTTCGGATAGGGAGGGGATGCTTGTCCTGCAGAGGCTGTGTGGATCCGGCCGGCTGGTAAGTTTCCCTCATCGGAAAGAAAGAATTTGACGGCTTTTGCACGTTCCATGCCAAGCGAGAAGCTGTCGATAATGCGTTCGTCGCCTGGTTGTACGGGTACTGTATCGGTATGGCCTTCTACGATAATCGAAAAATCATGGATACGGTTACGTAATTGTCTGGCCAGATTTCGCAAGTCCTCGCGGGCTTCTTCCCGCAACGTGGTGTTTGATGGGAAAAGACCATAATCAAATATGATTTGCATCGCGTTATCTTCTTGGGTGATGGATGCGCGCTGTAGTTCGATTTGCGGCCAATTCTGGATGGTAGCCGTTTGGTTTCTTTGTGCATTATCGCGTATTTGCTCGGGTTGCAGGATAAGATTACCTTCCGATTCGGGGTCCAAGGGCGCCATGGCGTTGGTGCTGTTTTCCGTTGTATTCGGTTGCGTTGTTCTGGGGGAGTCGGTGTGTCTTTGGTTTATACGTGAAACAATAGCCCAGCCAGTCAATGCCAATATGAGTAGGATGATGGCAACAAGTGTGGTGCGTTTCGTAGTACGCGTAGTTCGCGGTGGTGGTGTCGTGACAGGGGGTGGCGGATTCGCGCGGGACGCACGCGTTGGCGTAGTCTCCGTTTGTTCTTCTGCTGCAGAAATCGTTGCTGCACGCAGTTGTTCGTTGAACGGAAACTGTTGTTTGGGCGGGTGTTCGACTGTTCGTGGTGTGACATGTGGATCTTGGGCAATAGCAGATGCGACGTCTTCGAGCACACGATTCTTGCCTTCTACTTCTGACTGTAAAACGGAGAGTTCGCGTTTCCATTTTTGCTCTGCAGTGAGCGCTGAAGCCCGCAAATCATCAATTGTTTCAAATTGCCTTTGATTTTCCAGTTGTATTTTTTCGTATTGCTCTTGTAATTGGGATAGCTGTGCGCGGAGATTATCCAGTTCGGCCTCATTTTGGGCGCACTGGTTTTGTAGCACCAAGAGGTTCTCCTCTGCGGCATCGCGCTCCGCTTCTGTCGTTGCGAGGGTATCTTGCAGATGTTGGTTTTGGTCCTGGAGCAAGGTATAATCGCGGCGGATTGCCTGGAGGTTCGCGCGTGTCTCGCTCAATTGTTCACGTGCTTCGGTCGCATGTTGGGTGACGGTTTCAAGGCGTATGGATAGGGGGATGTCATCGTCCTGCTCTTGGTCATCTTGCGGGGGGGGCACATCATCAGGTGGTTCGGCCGTTGGCGTCGGGGGTATGGAAGGTATTTCTACTGATTCAGCCTCTTCTTCGTGATCTATGGGTGGGGGCTCTTGTGTTGGCGCCGCGGGCAGAAGCAATGGTTCGTCAGCAGAGTCGCTTGTCTCGGCAGGACGTTCTTCACCCGTATGTCTGTTTCTGAGATAGCTTCCCTCCGGCAGGTTGCCTTCTCTGGCTTGTTCTTCCAGTATGGCTATGTGGAAAGGGCCAGCTTCTGTTCCATCTGCCAGAATCAGCAGCCAGTCGAATTCCAATTCGGGGATTTCGGTGACAGGCGTCCAGTCTTGCCGGTTGCTGGAGGCTACTTGGTCGGGGCCAATACGTCCTTCCTGGCACCAGGTACGAATGGTCTGGATATCAGCGGGACCATACTCTTCGCCATCAGGCGTGCGCAGATATAGTGTATGTGTATCATCGAGTGGGAGATTATTCGGCATATTTTCCATGTTTTGAATTCAAACAGTTCCTCGTCCGAATATCAATCGGCTTTTGCAGCATTTAGAAATTCCCGCTTTGTTCGACGAGAAATCATGCAAAAAGGCACAGCAAATTACGACTCTTGTGTTACTGGCAAGGTGATGGTGGCTCGGAGGCCACCTTCGGGTTTGTTTTTGAGCTGAACGCTCCCGTTATGTGCTTCCAAGATTTTACGGGCAATGAAGAGCCCTAGGCCCATGCCACCCTGTTGCTTCCGTGAACTGACATAGGGTGTAAAAACACGTTCCAGTTGTTCGGGTGCAATACCAGGGCCGTTGTCTTCGATGTGTATGACGGCATGCTCTTGCGGGGTTGTCAGTTCCAGTTGTAGTCTACCAGAACCATCGTGAGGTACGGCCTGTAGTGCATTGGACGCTATGTTGTGTAAGGCCCGGAAAAGCTGGAGTTCGTTGCCTTGGATGGTAACAGGTTCTGTTGGTTGCAGGGAGACGTTCACATTTTGTTCAGAAGCAATTTGGCTGATCATTTTCGTGACTTGCAGTAGAACCTGATCCAAAGATACGGGGTTGGTGGAAGCGGATTCCTGACTGCTGATTTCGCGCCAGGTTTGGGACATTTCCTGACACCGTTGGACGTTTTCTTCCAGTTGTTCGAGGTATTCCAGCGTGAGGCGTTGTTGATCTTCAGATGAGGCGGTATTTTCTGTATCTCTGATTTGCCGCATTAATAATCCCACGTATCCACAAATGACGGTCAGCGGATTGCGTAAATCATGGATGAATTCCGAAGATGCTTGCCCCAGACTGGCCATATGCTCTTTCGCATCCAGTTCTGTTTTCAGTTGATCATTGAGGTTTTGCAGATTTTCATAGGCCTTGCGTTGGCGTCGTTTGAACTGTGTCTTTTGGACATGGTCAGCAACGACCGTGCGCATATCGCGTGCATCAAAGGGTTTTTTGACGTAATCACTGGCCCCATAGCGGATGGCTTCTTGCGCGGTTTCGAGGGACCCGAAACCAGTCAGCATAATGATCGAAACGTCTTCGTCGCGGGTCCGGATTTCGCGTAATCCATCCAGCCCGGTTTTGCCCGGCATTTTTATATCGCTAATGATGCAGTCGGGTTGGGATTCGGCCAAGTGTGCGATGGCTTGGTCGACCGATTCGGCGCAGGCGACATCGTATTGGTCCTTGAAAAGAAAGCGTAGGCTTTCGCGGGGGCCGAGTTCATCGTCAATTACGAGTATGGCGGGTTTTTCCGGCATTATGGTGCCTCACAGTCGGAAGCCATAGGATAGGCTCACAAGGTGTACATTGTAATCATGCTTGCCCCCGGCCGGATTCGTGTCGGGGATTTCGCGTCCGCTGAAAATACCGTAGGCATAGCCTACATCGAAATAATGTCGTTCTTGCGAGTAGCCGATTCCTGCGGATATGACGCCTTGATCCTCATCGGGCGTGAGGGGGGTATAGGTTTCATCGGGGGTCGGGTTTTCCAAGTACTTATAGCCTGCCCGCGCGGTCCATTGCGGATGAAAGTTCCATTGCAGGCCGATACCTGCCGTCCAGGTGTCTTGCTGCTGAACGGGGGATTCCTCGGTACCGAATAGCTGATCGCGTATGGTCAGGGTTTCATAGCGCGAAAATTCGAGCCATTCCGCATTGATTTCTGCCAGCAGTTGATCGGTGAGGGCAATGCCATATCCGATGCGCACGATGGTTGGATATTGGATGCGTGCAGAGGCTGAGCTGCTGATGCCAAACTCCAATTCGTTGTCGCCTTCGAAGTTGATGGAGAAGGGGCTGCGAATGGAGGCGGCTACCCGTTGTTGATGTGGTAGTTGAACGGTGATTGCGGCATTCCAGCCGACAGCGCGTCCATCGGCATCGAGGCGGCTTCGGGTTCCGTCTGGTATACCGACGGTCTCTTGACCGAAGATCAGTGTGTCTTGCTCTACGACACCGTTATAGAAGTTCAGTCCGACAGCAGCAGAGAGATTTTGGTGCAGTCTGACAGCAAGCACGGGGGCTGCATCGATCACGGTCATGCTGCCAGCATAGGGAAGTCCGCGCGATGCGAAATAGCCATCGCGTTCCCATTCCACGGAACGACCGTAGGGAACATGGATTGCGAATCCCATGGCGAAACGTTCGTCAATAGGAATGGCGGCCGAGATGCCGGGAATCGCGAACGCTGGTGAGCGTGTCTTTTGTTGGGCAATGCCTTCTCGATTGAAGGTATTGCGACCGTAGCCAAGGAGCATATTCAATTGAAAGGTTTGTTGTTCCACGTCCATCAGGTTGGCGGGGTTATGAATGACCGTATGGGCATCTTCCGCAAATGTCATATAGCCACCAAATGCACCAATCGCGCGCGCGCCTTCCGGCGGGTTGCGGAACCCTTGTGCATGGACTTGTGCGAGTGTGCCAACCGAAAGGATGGCGATTAGCATGATGGGTTGCGAAGTAGCGTGTCTCTTTCTTATCATTGTTATGCTCCTTTTGGCCGTTTCCTTATGATCCGATGATTCCGTATGTGTTCACCTTTTCCTACTTGTTTTTGATGGACGATAGTAAGGCATTCCACTATGTATTGCTACATAAAAAGATAATTATTAAAACAATGATGTACAAAAATAATTCATCAATCTATTGTTGACTGTACAAATTTGTGCACATTCTAAAAGTGGAAATCAGCGGGTGTCGAGCATGTTGCCAGGAAAAGTTGTAGTAACAGGGCAGGGGATCGTCGCGCCGGGGGGCATTGGTGTAGATGCGTATTGGGATGCGCTGCTTACTTGCCGGAGCGGTATTGGGCCGATCACGCGCTTTGACTGTACGGATTTTCCTGTGCGGGTGGCAGGGGAAGTTCGCAACTTTGATGTAAATGACTATTTTTGCCGGGAATGTCGTGCGCACCGCTGCTCGCTGCAGACGCAGATGGGCCTGGTGGCGTGTAAAGAGGCATTAGCGGATGCGGACCTGGATACGCAGGAGCTGAAGCAGATGGGGGATATTCCGCTTTTTGTGGGGATTTCTTCCAGTTCTACGCACATTGTTGAACATGGTATGGAGGTTGTTGCAAGGCGTGGCCCGCATCGTACGCCTTTGACGATTCGTGCGTATCCGCCGGCAGCCGTTGCGGGTGCTATCACGGATGTATTCGGTTTTTCCACCTCGTGCACGACGATATCCTCTTGTTGTCCGTCTGGGTTGGATGCGGTCATGGAAGCTGCGCATTTGATTCGTGATGGGAAAGCGGATTTGGTGCTGGTGGGTGCGGCCGATTCGTATGTGTCTCCTATGACGGTGGCCGGATTTGCGGCAATCGGGATCAATTCCCGCTCGGAAGCTTTGCCACCGGAGGAGCTGAGTCGGCCATTTGATAAACAGCGCACGGGGGCTGTTTTTTCGGAAGGCGCGGGTTTTCTGGTGCTGGAGCGCATGGAGCACGCGCTTGCACGGGGTGCTAGGCCACGCATGGAAATTTTAGGGGGCGCGCGCTTCACGGATGCGCGCGAGGATGAGGAGTTGGCGGGCATGGGCAGGAGTATGCAGCATGCTTTATCCAACAGTGGATTGCGGCCCGGGGATGTTGACTATATTTGTGCTGATGCGGCGAGTCAACCTACGTTAGATGCGTCGGAAGCGAGGATGATTCATCGTGTTTTTCAGCGTTATGCGAAGCAAATCCCTGTGAGTTCCGTGCGTGGTGTCAATGGGCATGCTTTGGCTGCAGCCTCGATGATGCAGTTGGTTGCGCTTGTGCGCATATTCGAGACGGATCGTATTTTCCCAACTGCGAATTTGACGGATCCGGATCCTGCCTGTGATTTGTGCCATGTTCAATCGCAACCACGGCGTGCACATGTGAATGTGGCGATTGCCAATTCGCGCGGCATGGCAAAAGAAAACAGCACATTGGTGGTGCGGCGCGTATGAATACCTTTCAGACGATTATTCTGATTAGTTTGTTTGGTAACACGATTATAGGTGCCGTTGTTTTCGGATTGAATCCGCGGCGTCGGTTAAATCGCTATTTCCTGCTTTCTACCCTTTTGATTGCCGTATGGTTACTGATGATGCTTGCGGTCAGTTTTGAACTTTTCGGCCGCCTGGAATTTTGGACGCGGCAGGTATCGGCAGCGGCATTGCTGTTACCGCTGGGATACTATATCTTACGACTCGCCATCATGGAGCCCGATTTGCCGCCTTGGCAATTATGGTATCGTCTGCGGTTTCATTTATTGGCGATTCTACTTGTTGGATTGCTTTGCCAGACGCCCTTTTTTGTCGTGCGTACAACGTTTGCGGGAATGGATGAGACCATCCCTGTATCGGAGTATGGCATCGGTATCTATCCATTTATCCTGTATTTTATTATCATGTCATTGGGTATGGTATTCTCCGTACGTCGGACGTTGCGCGAATGTACCGGCATCCGTTTGATTGAGAGCCAATTCCTACTGCTTGGTTGGATTGCGGGTTTTTCGTTCGGCGTTGTGGTCTTTTCCGTTGCGATTGTCACGGATTATCAGGAAGTGACGCAGTTCCTGCCGTTGTTTGCCTTGATTCTGGATGCGTTTGTGGCATACGGGCTCGCGACAAAACGAATCTTATCGGTATCGGAAGTGCTCCAACGGGTTGTGGCCTACTTTCTGGTTCTCGTTGTATTAAGTGTGGAATATGCACTTATTTTTCTTACGGTGCGATTTATCTTTCGTCCTTTATTTGAGAATGCGGCGTTTGCGTCGCATTTATTGGCGACTTTGGCCGTGGCGCTTTCGGTTGTTCCGGTCGAGAGTTGGATGAAAGTGATTTCCAAGCGGATTATTGTTTATGATTTGGTTAGTTCCGAGGGATTGCTGGCCCGTGCGGGGGGGATGATCCGGGAAATTCTACTGGAGGTGGAACTGGTGCCCGACTTCATGCGTCTTGTGAGCGACGCCTTTGGCGTTCCGCATGCGTATTTGCTGCGCGTGGCTGGCGATGGGCAGATGTTGCAGGCTTATCCGGAACCTGTGGGTCGGAACATACTGACGATACCGGAGCGTCATGGGTTGCTCGAGTTGCTGCGCTCGGAACGAGGGGCGATAACGATGAGCATTTTACCGCGCATGCGCGCGCGCGAAGATGTCAAGCAAGCGCGTGCATTCTTGAGAACCAATGGGTGGGAATTAGCTGTGGGTGGTTTCATGCGTGGGCAACTGAAGATTGTATTGTTATTGCAGGCGCGCAAGAATCTCAAGATATACGATTTACGCGATCAGCGGGCCTTACAAATTCTGTGTGATCAATTTGCCGTTGCGTTGGAAAACTCCTATTTATATACCGAGGTTCAGAATGCGCGTATTTACAATGAAATCTTGCTGAATGCGTTAACGAGCGGGATTATTGCGGTTGATATGGATGGGCGCATCACGATGCTTAACCGCAATGCGGCTGAGATGACCGGATTTGCCTTAGAAGAGGTATCGGGGAAAGATTATTCGTCGTTGCCGGATGTTTTTGCGGAGGCTGTACGTAAAACGCTAGCAGGCGAGGAAGGATTCGAACATGAAGACGTCGTGATATCCGAGGGAGGCGCTCAAATTCCCTTGCGTTTGAGCTGTGCGCCGTTTCAGAGTCATACGGGCGAGCCGCTTGGTGTGCTGCTTGTCTTTACGGACATGACCGAGTTCAAGGCCATGGAAGAGCAGATACGCCGATCAGATCGACTTTCCAGTATCGGCACCTTGTCTGCTGGTATGGCACATGAAATCAAGAACCCATTGGTAACCATCAATACCTTCACGCAATTGTTGCCAGAGCAGTATGATAATGCAGAATTTCGTGAAACGTTTTTCGAGTTAGTGGGCAAGGAGGCCAGGAGAATCGACACATTGGTCAATCGGCTTTTGCGATTTGCGCGTCCCGTAAAAGGTGACCTGCGTGCGGTCTCTTTGCATGCTTGCGTGCGAGATGCTCTTCGCTTAGCGGGGCAGCAACTACACCGTAGTCAAATCGCGTTGATGGAAGATCTGCAGGCGCAGCATGATTGGATTCTGGCTGACAAGGAGCAGTTGAACCAAGCGTTTGTGAATCTGCTTCTGAATGCCGTTGATGCCATGCCTGTGGGCGGCCAACTGTGGGTTAGTAGTCGGAATAGCGTGGCTGCTCTCGATATGCAGTTCAATGGGCATTCTCAATACCAATCCTGTGTGGAATTAACAATACGCGACACGGGTGTCGGGATTGAAGCGGATAATCTAGCGCGTATTTTCGACCCATTTTTTACCACGAAGGAACGGGGTGTGGGGTTGGGGTTGTCTGTGACACATGGCATCATTCAAGAGCATCACGCCTCTGTGCATGTTGAAAGTAAACCGGGAGAAGGGACAACGTTTACTTTACATTTTCCTTTGCAACAGCCCTCTGATCAGACGGGCAAGGAGCGCGTTCCATGAGTCGTTTGCCTACTGCATTACTGTTTAGTTGTGACGCGGCGTGGGAGCAACGCTTGCGTGGGAACTTATGGTCGATTTGCGAAATTGTTGCGGTCGAGGACGAAGCCTCGCTTCACGTTTGCCTGCATCAATACGCAGACAGTGTGCTGTTTTTGGATTTTTATGGAACAAATGCCGTTACGTTGTTGCAAGAACTGCGGAAATCCCATGCGGAACGGGTTGTTATCGGCTTGGGTGATGCGCGCTCAGATGTTGGGCTTCAGATGAATGACTTGGGGGTATATGATATTCTAGAGCCAGAGGCTGATCGGCTTCGCGTGCAACGGTTATTTGCGCATGCGCATCAGTTTTGTCGTCTCCAGCGGGAAAACGATATGTTGCGGGCAAAACTGGCACGTGTCCCCTCGCAAAGTCCTCCCCCCATGGTGCGGGAATCGTTAGCGCCTCTCAATCACCTATCGCATGCTATGCGTCGGTTTGAACAATTGGATGAAATGCTCCATCGGTTTGTCGATGTCATATGCCATGCGGTTTGCATTGCACGCGCTGGATTTGTGATGGTTGGTAAAGATCAATCCTATCGATTTGCTGCCGGGAGAAATTGTCTGCACACGGTTTGTTCACGCGTATATGAGCGAAGTGATCCTTTCGTGGTTTGGATGCAAATGCACGCGCATGGTATTTCCGCCAGTATGTTGCGGCATGTTGAAAAACCACAGGATGCCTATCTGTTGCAAGAGGCATTAGATTTTCACGGGGCGGAATTGATTTTTCCGTTATGGGGGCGTGATCGTTTGATTGGTTGGTTGTTTCTGGGGCGCCAAACCGCAGGTCAACCTTACCTTGAGCAAGACATCACGGAGCTATCGAGTATGGCTGAGCAGATATCCGTGGCATTGGAAAATGCGATCTTACATGACCGTTTGGGGGTTCAGAAGGCGTTTGCAGAGAACTTACTTGAGACGATTCCGAGCGGAATTATTGCCTCTTCTCCCGATGGTCGCATTGAATGGTTCAACCGTGTAGCTGCAACCTACATGAAACGGGATTTTGCGGATAGTGGTCATACTATCTCCGCGTTACCCATACCGATGGTAGATATGTTAAAAAGGTGTATGGCAGGCACTCACTGCGTAGGGCCGGTAGAGTGGAAGGAACCGAAGCAGGGGCGGCCTCTTTCGATTCAAGCCCATCGTTTAGAGCAAAAGGATAGCTGTATTGGCGCCATGCTTGTTTTGCGTGATCTAACAGAACAACGCGCTCTTCAGGAGCAACAAAATAATGTGGAACGTGCGGCCTTTTGGAATGAACTGGCGAATGCCTTATCGCATGAAGTGCGCAACCCTTTGGTGGCGATTAGCACGTTTGCCCAGCTTTTGCCGGAATCCTATCACGACGAGGAATTTCGCACGCAGTTTCGTGATTTGACGACAAAAGAAGTTGCGCGTTTGAACGGTATCGTGGATCAATTGGACTTTTTTGCCAATCCGCCAACTTTGTCCTTACAGTCTGTTCGCGTGGAAACACTGGTACATGCCGCTTTATGCAAAGAGCCCGCTGATAAGGTGAAACCCAAACCGTCTATCTTGTTGGATCTGGATGCATCCTTACCACTTGTGCATGCAGATGCGGACATTTTTTCGCATGCTCTATCGCATGTATTGGACAATGCGCGCACCGCAGTGTCAAAGGTATCTGATCCGCAAATCCACGTGCGCACTTATTTGCAGCATGTGTCCGGCGCACTGAATCAGGTTGTGTTAGAAGTGGAGGATAACGGTGTCGGCATTCCAGAGGATGCCGGGGACAAGGTGTATTCCCCCTTTTACACTACGAAAACACGTGGTGTCGGTTTGGGGTTGGCGATTGTGCGTCGGACGATGATTGACCATGCGGGAACCGTGGATATTGATTCTGATTCCAAGGGAACGCGGGTGCGGCTCAAGCTACCAGCTATGGAGGGATGACAAGAGGTACGGCTATGCAATCTTTGTTGATTATTGATGATGATCCGATCCTTTCGCGCGCCTTAGCACGCGTTTTTCAGGATCTATATGATACGCAGACGGCGGCATCCGTTGACGAGGCGCGCCCTTTGATCGCTTCGGCGCTACCGGATGTGATTTTGTTGTATTTTTCTCTTCCAGGAACGAATGGTCATGCTTTTTTGCGAGAGTTACGTTTGGATTATCCCTGTTTGCCAGTGGTCGTGATTAGTGGCATTGCGACAAGCCGAGATGGCGTGGCGGCCCTCGAATTGGGTGCAGCCGACTTTATCCGAAAGCCGTTTGATATAGAAGAGTTACGGTTGCGTGTCTCGCGCGCCTTGATTTGGGGTGAGCTGGCGGTCCTCCAGCAGGTTTCAGAGGAGGGGGTCACTTGGCGCGACCATTCCGTTCCGCTGAAAGAAGCGGTTGAGGCCTTTGAGCGTCAAAGAATAGAAGCGGCATTGCGGGCTTGCCATGGTGTGCTAACGCAAACGGCATCACGGATTGGGACTACGCGGCGTATCTTACAGTATCGCATCCAAAAACTGGGCATTTCTGTCGAGCATGCAAAAAAGTGTGCAGCCGACTAGCTTTTGGGGTCAGCTAAATGGGTTTTGTGCCTGAAGAGATAAAAATGCCAACAGCGCCCCAGGCATGTGGATCCGCGGCCGCTTGCTGGATTTTTTTCAAATCGTTCAGCAATCTGATACGTTGGAAAAACGACATCAGGTCCATGCGAAAGGATAGCGCGAGCCCCATAAAGGGTCTCATCCCGATTTGTGTGCTCGTTAGGGGGACGATTTGTGTTTTTACGTCGAGGAAAGGCTGATTGCGCATGAAACGCGGAAGCTCTGAGCCAATTTTACGATTTCCGTTTTTTCGGCTTTGGGCTTTTGCGGAGGCTTGCACGAATCGCCTAAATGACGATGATGCGGGCGTAAAACTGGTCCAGTTATCGTCAATATCCACGATGCAGCAGATTCCTCCTGGTTTGAGTGTTCGATGGATCTGCGCCAGGGCTTGTATGGGATCAGCCAGATGTTGAAATACGAAGCGCGCGTGGACAAAGTCAAAATGAGCCGTTGGAAAAG
This sequence comes from PVC group bacterium, assembly GCA_003567005.1. Taxonomy (GTDB): domain Bacteria; phylum Verrucomicrobiota; class Kiritimatiellia; order UBA8416; family UBA8416; genus T3Sed10-140. The sequence continues at coordinate 160,365 of PXBF01000068.1, read as the reverse complement.
GCAATTCGTATACATTGGCCTGTTGGAATGAGAGGTTCGGTATATTTTCCTGTTCGCTTTTGGCGATTTCGAGTAATGATGGGTTAACATCGACACCGGTTACGTGGCCATCTGAACCGATTTGTTTCAGGATCTCTCGACTGGTATATCCCGGTCCACAGCCAAGATCTAATACGTGCATACCTTCCCGCAAACCAGCCTCATGCCATGCTTTGCGTTCCCATTCAATCGCGATCGTCGCTTGGAGTTTGAGTCTTTCCCGCTCGGCTGTGTCTTGGTGGAAGTTTCTTTGTGCATACGCACCTATGGAGCGTTTGTTCATTGCATGTATTCCTAGTCTTTTTGTGTTGTTTATTAGCGGTTTCAGGTCATGTCTGAATCAACTCCAGAACACTCACGTCCTTGAATAGGTTTTGTACCCGTTGATCCAGGCGTGCTATGGAGGTACGGATGCTACATTGTTCCCGATATTGACATTTCCCTCCATGATGCAGGCATGCGGCCAATGCGGGGGTGGGACTTACAGCCCTGATCAAAGCTTCGAGAGAGACCATTTGCAAATCACGTTTTATGCGATAGCCCCCTTGCTTTCCTTGGGTAGAGCTTAGGATGCCAGCACGGTTCATGCGTTGCATGGCTTTTGCGGTAACGTCGAAGGGAATGCCCAATTCACTGGCGAGGGCCCGCGCAGCAAAGAGTTGGTTTCGGGGAGCGTTTTGCATGGCTGCCAGGACCATAAGCGCATACTCGACCTGTCTGGGAAGATGAATCATGATGTGGTACTGTATGCGTCCGGTATGATTTGTCTAGCTCATATTCCATTCGTGCTTTGATGTTTGGTGTGCGCGTTTACATCGAAAAAAACATTTGAAATGCAGAGACCAACGTAGGGGGCATATGAAGACTTTATGGGTATGGAGGTTTTTGTTCTCCAAGTGAAAAATTCGTTTTGTTTTTTTATTCATATATCTTTGTTATAGAGTAGTTTGTGATGATGCAGTCGTGTCCGTTCCATGGGAGGATATCCTTGTGTTGCCGGTTTGTTGTCCCGATGCGTAATTTATTTTTTACAACGTCTTTCTTTTGTGATAGCCGTATATGTCTTTGGAAAACGTGTGTCGTGCATTTACTTTTGCACATATTCCGGTCGGAGTACGTTTTTGCTGTGGTTAGGATATTTTAGATGGAGAGCTAGTGAAGAAATTATTTTCCTTGCGTGGGTATCTTACTGTTTTGATTGGATTGATCGGTTGTCTGATTATCTGGGTGGCGGTTCCGTACAACAACTTTCAACTCGATAATACCTATATAGCGGATAGTTACTTGCCAGAGATCGTGATTGCCTTACTGATGGTAGTTGTCTTGCTCTTGAACCCCTTGTTGCGCCTGTTTGGTGCGTCTTTCATGTTAACCCGAGAGCAGATATCCTTGATTTGTGGCATGATGCTGTTTGCGGCTATCATTCCGAGTAATGGATTGATGCGCATGTTTCCGCGGTTTGTAGCGGAAAGCAGTCAGGAAATGAATGTCGGCATCACGACGTCTGAAATTGTTGCGCGCGGCAATTTCCGACAATCGCTCTTTACGGATCCGTTACCAACGGTCGGCGAGGACGGTGAGATTGTCACGTCAGAGACATTTGCTGCCGACCGTTTCGTGGATGAATTATTTGAAGATGAAGAATTGCCTTGGCAGGCGTGGATTGCCCCGATGGCATCGTGGGGTATGCTTTTTATGGCCCTTTGGATGATGATGCTTGGTCTTGGTGGGGTGGTGTATCCGCAGTGGCGAGACAAAGAGCGTCTTCCGTTTCCCTTGTTGAACTTGTATCATTCATTTTTGGGTGACGAAGAAGATGATGGTCAAAGTCGCATCTTGCCAGCGATCTTTTATGCCAAAACATTTTGGATCGGCTGTGTTTGCGTTTTTTTGATTCACGGATTGCGCGGGTTGAATGAATTCACTGCCGGTGCGGTGCCATCGTTTCCGTTGAGCTGGAATTTATCTGATTATTATACCGACGGTATCATGCGTCATGCTACGGCCCCCATGCGCGCCCAGCATATTTTCTTTGCTATCATTGGTGTTGCCTACTTTATTCCGAGTCGGTACGCCGTATCCATCTGGGCATGGGTTTTTGGATACGGCATCTATTTAATGATCGGTAACGCCTATATACCAGCCTTTCGGGTTGGACAGAGCGGGGGGCAGGCATTTGGTGCCTTAGTTGCAATTGCTGGCTGGGTCTTATGGTTGGGGCGGTCGCATTGGTATCTAGTCGGGCGCGCGATGCTCGGACGCGCTACGAATTCTGAAGAAAATCGGCGGAATGCGATTGCAGGATGGATGTTTACGGTGGGCACAATCGGCATTGCGTTGTGGCTGATATGGGCTGGCGCTGCAATCTGGTGGAGTATTTTGGCTGCATTGGGCTGTGTCATTATCTCTCTTCTGGTCGCTCGGATCGTAGCCGAGACGGGTGTACCTGTTTTCTGGATGAGTCGATTTAGTGTTACGTCTCTTACAGCCCTTTTTCCGCTTGCCTGGCAATCGCCAGTCATTTTGTATCTGGTAAGTGCGTTGTATGCATTTGTCACGCGAACGACAGCGGTAAGTGCGGCTGTAATCAGTACATTGGCAATGGGATTGGATCGTGAGGCCAAGCCATCGCGGCAGTCGCGCCTTTTAGTGGGCGGGCTTGTTATTTTAGCGATTGGATTTGTGATCTGCGGTGCGGTTCATTTGAGAATGGGCTACAGCAGTATTGATATCAGCACAGATGCCAAGGGCGGTATCGGTTCGGTGAATCAATGGGCACGGGTAGACCGGATTGATTATAACTTTTTCACCGATTCGCGAACAGACCAGTTTGTCGGTTTTGGTATTGCTAGTGCGTTACTGTATGCCTGCTCTCGTTTCCCTGCCTGGCCGATCCACCCTGTGGGTATCGTTTTTGTCCGATGGTCGATTGGGAACCTGATCTGGTTCAGTGTATTTTTAGGCTGGCTGATCAAGACCTTTATCACACGTTTGTTTGGAGGTGGCGCTTTTCGTAAGGCACGTCCTTTATTCCTGGGTCTGATTATCGGCGAGCTTTTTGCCATTATCGTTTGGGCCTTGGTGCCAGTTGTGATGATACAATTTTTCGGAGGAGATCCCCTTTCGATTCCCCGGTATATTTTGATACAGTACCCATGATGGGTTGGGTGCGTGGACATTGGTTTTATTTATCAAGTTAATATAGGAAGATCATGCAAAGAAATCGGATCACCAAAATGACACAATTATCCTGGACGAATATGTGCAGGGCTTCACGTTATATAGCAATGTTGGGGAGTCTTCTCGCGCTGATAACCGGCAATGTTGTTGCGGACACGGTAGATTTTGTGGAGCGCGTCAGATCGGATACCGCTTGGCTATCTGGATACGAAACGCGTCAAATCGGCACGGAATCGCATCGCAAGGTGCAAGAAGATTTGCTGGCACGGGTGCGGGACATTGCGGGGATTGAGGTTTGGACACAGGAATTTTCCGTGATTGTACCGGTTGAGGAAGAAAGCTATTTGGAAGTAGCTGATGGTGCCTTGGAGGGCAGGTATCCGATTTATCCTTTCTGGCCAGAGGGCGTGCGGCTGAATAATACACCGAGGGCGGGGATACGTGGGCGTTTGGTCTATATTAGAGAAGGCGATTTTTCCGATATTCCTGCGCGTGGGCTTCGTGGTCAGATTGCAGTGATGGAAATGTCTGGTCAGCAAAACTACCGGCGGGCATTTGACTTTGGTGCAGAGGCGGTACTTTTCCTTGCATCGGAAACGGTAGGAAAGCCTCTGTATTCCAATCAATCCTTGTACAAGCCACGATATTACATTCGTGATGAGCGCGCGGTTGAAGCTTTGCGCGAAGGGGCTATTTCGCGTGGTCGTTTGTTTAGTCGTTCTGACTGGGAGAGGGTAACAGCACAAAATATCTATGCGGGTGTGGTTCCGGAAGGTTCGGAAGGTGAAGCTCCGTATGTCGTTGTTGCTCCTTATGATGCGATGAGTCGTGTAATGGGCATAGCGCCTGGGGCTGATGTTGCGCTGGATGCATCTATTGTACTGAATGTATTACGGGATCAGGCCAAGAATCCCACGCGCCCGTTATTGTTCGCGTTTGTGGATGCTTATCATATCAATCAGCTAGGCATGCGTAAGATGTCAGCGATGCTGGGGTTACCGCGCGGTGAGCGAACGCGAAATGTTTATGCTTCAATGGATGAGAGCAGCCTTGAATCTTATAAGGAAGCTGCGGATGAATTACGGCAGTTTACGGATCCAGAGGAAGGGTTAGCCAGCTTGCATAGCCGCCGGATGACGCGTCATTTGCGCCGTCTTTTCAAAGACGCCATCGGGCCAGAGATTTTGCATCTGAGTACCATACAAGGAGAGGTACGTCTTGCATCTTTGCGTGGGGACCGTGAAAACACGCCGAGCACGCGTGTTTCCATGCTCGGAGCGCTTTGGGATGCCTCTGAGAAGCTACTGAATGATCATCCTGAGGAGCTCAGCGCATCCGAGCATGAAGAAGTGAACGAAATTCGTGCGTTTGTGACGTACTGGCGTGATCAGGCAGAAGATGCTGAGGAAGAGTTTGCTGACGGTCCTTGGTCTGCTTTTGAAGAAGGTAAGGAGCAAGCAACGCGTATGCTTCCGATTATTTCCAAGCCTTTGACTTCCCGCAATCGCGTATTAGGGGCGACGCATAGTGCAGATCAAGACATTGCAGCGGATGATATGTCCGTGGCGCTATTGTTATGGAATCGTATGGCTGATCGTATCACGGGGCAGCTTGACATGCAACGCGAGCGGTTACGATTTTTCGAAGAGCTAGACGAATTACGTGTCTCAATCGGCGATGCGTATGGTATTGATACGCAGGAACACACTGCTGCGAGTTTCGTGATCGGCATCGATCTTTCAGACTCTGGCGTTTTAGCGAGTGTCGGGGGGTTCTGTGACTATAATCGTATCGATGGTATGAGTCGGGAATTCTCACGTTTTCTGCGGCGTGCCGTGCAACGTGGCGATCTTTGGCCAGAAGATGATCCGCATCGTGCGGCTGTGAATACAAGTGCCATGGCTGGTAGGAGCGGGGGAATGGGGTCTTTGCCCAAGCGGGCTTTGATTTCTGCCGTTGGCACGAGTTTTGGTCTTCCGGGGGTAACGTGGGTCACAGATGATGCTCCACGTGCCAGGCCTGATTCTCCATTGGACCTATATGAAAATATCCAGTGGTCGCGTATCGTGCCACAGATTGCACCAACGCTGCAGTTTCTGACGTGGATTTTCGAGCATGAGGACTTGACATTCACGAGCGAATCAGCAGGGGACCTATCCACGAACTGGCGCCATGGAATGGGCCGTATCGTAGATGTATCTGCAGGCGAAACCGTTCCGCGCGTGCCACGTCCAGGTTTCCTGGTTACATTGGCCGGTAATCGGTTGAGTATGGATGGCATCCGGCCTTTGGAGTTTGATATTACGGGGCCGGACGGAACCTTTCGTTTGCCTTTGTTACCTGCAGAGTTGCACCCGTGGTTGCATACATTGCAGATGCATGCTTTTCGTCTGGATCGTCAGGGTGCAATCATCGAGGGCATCTCTACCGCGGCATCCATGGTTACGGCGCGTCTAGCAACAACTTTTAACCTGAGAACGCGTGCAGGCGAACAGTTGCCCCGGGCCGTCACCTTTGAAACGAGAGAGTTAAATGGTCCATCCTTTTTCGATGCGCGTTACATGGAGCCATTACAAGATGGGTCCTTGTTAGATACCGTACGTGGAGGCGCTCCCCAACAGTATTATTTTTCCATTGGCGAGGACGGTCAAATGTGGGGGCTGGTGCCGCGTGATGTTCGTTGGCAGCTCATCATGCGTGCAGGTGCGGCGCGCGTGCGCATGGCGCTACTGAATGCATTACCGGATGGGCGCGAGCGCGGCTTGAGTGAGCGTGAAACCTTCTTACGTGGTTTCTCTTTGGAAGAGCGTCTTCCGTCGATACCGGCCCATGTATCTACACGCGATCTGGAAACCTTAAACAATTGGCGTTTGGCAGATTATCGGGCTGCAGGTATTGCGAGTGATGCGATAGATGTTATACGAGAATTTGCAGAGGGCGCGTTACGCGATGCCGATGATGCGCTGGCTGAAGATGACGGAGGCAGATTGCAACGGGCAGCTACGATTGCCTTGTCCAATGAGATTCGTGCCTATCAGGCTGTGCGGGAGTTGGGACAAGATGTTTCGCGCGGAGCCATTTTCCTGATGTTGATGCTTGTACCGTTTTCGATTGCGATGGAACGACTGTTGTTCGCGAGTGCGAAGATCGGTAAACAGATTGTCGCGTCGATATCGATTTTTGCTGTGATGACGGGGATTTTATGGAGTTTTCACCCTGCCTTTCGCATCAGTGCACAACCATTGGTCATTGTGATGGCCTTTACCATTCTTGCGATGAGTGTTGTGGTAATTGGTATGGTTCTGGGACGTTTCAAGGCATCTGTGCGTGAATTGCAAAGTACGCTCGCCGAGGGTAGTGGTGCCAAGATGGGGCGTGGTGGATTGATATTAAGCGCGGTATTCCTTGGTATTGCGAATATGCGTAAGCGCAAGGTTCGCACGGCTTTGACGGGTACTACGGTGGTACTTGTTACGTTTGCCTTGCTCGGGTTTTCATCTACCAGCAGTTATGTTGATCGTCGCGACTTCCGGCTAGATGATATCGAGTCCGAGAGGCCAGCGGTTTTGATTCGCCGTCCGACCTTTGGACCGCTTGCATGGACATCGAAAGACATCGTGCATAACCTACTGGCGGAGCATAATGTTTCGATTGGAGAGCGTGTCTGGATAACCGCAGGGTTAGGCGATTCATCGTGGCGTTTGCATGTCATCGAGCCAAACACAGGAGTCCAGGCTGCTGTTGTCGGTGCGTTAGGTTTGCCAGAGAACGAAAATGATTTGACGGGGGTAGGGGCGGTTTTGTCTAACTGGGAGGATTTCGCTGCAGAGGGTGGTTGCTATCTCTCGACGGATACTGCCGGTATCTTAGATGTTTCTATCGGCGATGTGGTCGTTATACGTGGTGAAGAGTTGGTCGTGCGTGGAATCTTCGATCCGATCGATTTGGAGAATAATGTACGGTTACTCGACGGGCAACGTATTGTTCCTTACGATTATGGGCAACAAGAGCAGGATTGGATTGATAGAGACTCGCAAGATGTAATGGAGCAGGAGACTGCATCTGCTGCGGCCATGCAGCCAACAGGGGATGATGACACACTATTCATACCGGCAGAAGATGTTATCATCGTGCCGAGTTCGGTTGCGCGCAGGATGGATGGCACATTGCGAAGTTTTGCCGTAGCCTGCGAATCTCCCGAGCAAGCTTCGCAGATTGCGAATGAATTGGCGCAAACCATTGCGTTTCCGGCCTATTACACCAATGAACGTGGTGGTGTAAACGTGCTTGTTTCCACACCGCTTATTGCGTTGCCCCCTCGCAATATTGCCATACCGCTTGCCATTGCAGCGTTGATTATCTTTACCACGATCTTGAACTCGGTGAGTGAGCGCAAAGGTGAGATTTACGTCTATACGAGTCTTGGTTTGGCGCCCACGCATGTAGGAGCTTTATTTGTTGCCGAGGCACTCACATACGGTTTGATGGGGGCTGTTTTCGGTTACATTGCGGGTCAGGGGGTGGCTACGTTCTTTACGGGTCTTGGGCTTATGCAAGGTATTACGCTGAATTACTCTGGAACTGCCGTGATCAACACGATGTTGCTTGTGCAGTTGGTTGTGGTGTTGTCTGCGATCGTACCTGCCATTATGGCTGGTAAAATAGCATCGCCGTCGACCGAAATGGACTGGAAAGTACCCGACCCCGTTGATGGTGAGATTCATGACGTGTTGCCATTTACGGTCAGTCAAGCAGCAGCACGTGGTTTGATATCGTTTATTTTTGATTATCTAGAAGCGCACCGCGATGGCGTTCTTGGGGTTTTTGATGTTGATGACGTCCATCTACTCGAGGCTGGGGAAGATGGCTGTGTAGCTGGGCTACAAGTGCGCCTATGGCTTGAGCCATATGACATGGGTGTGCGGCAGACGATGCGTCTTCTGGTGGAGCCAGAGCATGATGGTGCTTGCACCATTGCCGTTGTGATTCGACATGAAGCGGGTGCACCAAGGGTATGGTGGCGCCTAAATCGGCCGTTTTTCTTTGACTTACGGCGTCAGTTACTCGGATGGCGTAAATTGAGTCCAGAACGTTTATTGCAGTACGTGAAGGCTGCAAAGGACCTGTAGTACGATGAAAGATTATGCGTTGTAAAACCAATATTACACAAGGATCAGGCACGTGAGAGAAGACAGAGAATTTCAGGAATTCCGGGATTTGATGAAAGCCCCCGATCATTTCGAGGAAGGCATCAATTGGGGCACTGTGTTAATGGGATTGTTTGTAGGGCTGGTGATGGCGCCTGCAAATGTGTACATGAACCTTGTGGCTGGTCTGCATATGGGACAAGCTGCGAAATGGGTGACGGTACTGCTGTACGTTGAAATTGCGCGTCGTGCTTTGCAGAAGCTGAAGCGTCCGCAAATTTTCGTGTTGTTTTACATGTGTGGTGCGGCGATGGCTGCAGGCGGACGTGGCTGGCTTTGGCGTCAGTTTTTTGCGCAGAGTTCAGAGATTCGCAAGATGGGGTTAATAGAGTATTTGCCTTCGTGGTTCGTGCCTACGGATCCATCCGTACTCGCCCAGCGAAATTTCTTTATGTGGGAATGGATGTGGCCGGTGGCAATTGGTGCCATTATGATGTTGGTTACCCGCATTGACAACTTTGGTTTAGGTTATGTGATGTTCCGCCTCACGGCAGATGTAGAGGAGTTGCCCTTTCCGATGGCTCCCGTTGGTGCTGCAGGTATGACGGCTCTGGCCGACTCGTCGAATGAGCGCGAGACCTGGCGTACAAAAGTCTTCTCCATGGGGGGCGCTTTGGGCATTTTCTTCGGGTTAATCTACATTGGTTTACCCAGTATCACAGGTGCGGTATTGGGTCGACCGTTGCGCATCATTCCGATTCCATTTGTTGACCTGACCCATTACACGGAGGGGGCAATACCGGCGATGCCGATCATGCTCTCTTTTGACTTGGGGTTAGTTGTCACGGGGATGGTGATGCCATTCATGGCAGTCATGGGTAGTCTTTGCGGCGTTATTTTTACGATGGTCTTGAACCCGATCTTGCAAGGGCAAGGCATATTAAATAGCTGGGAGCCCGGGTTAAATGCGCTCGAAGTTGTGCGTGCGAACGTATTTGACTTCTACTTCAGTTTTGGTTTGGGCTTGATGTTTGCCGTTGCCGTTATTGGTTTTCTGCACATGTACTCCAAGTTAAAGGAGCGCAATAGGGAAGCGGATGAAATGGGGGCAACCAAAGTGCAGTGGAGCCGGTTGTGGGAGCGGAATCGGGCACGTGGAGACATTCCCATTTGGTTGGGTATCCTGATTTACGTTCTTTCCACGATGTTCTACATTAGTTTGGCCTATTGGTTGATTAATGTTGCAACGCCATTGGAGGGAGATCCTTTCCCGCTTTGGTTGTTAATCTTTTACGGGTTTATCTGGACACCCTTTGTGAGTTACATGTCCTCGCGAATGGAGGGACTGGTTGGTATGCAATTTCAGATACCTTTTGTGCGAGAGGCGACCTTTATGCTTTCGGGGTATCAAGGCGCTGCGGTGTGGTATGCGCCGATTCCTTTACATAACCACGCGCAACAGGTGGTGGAATTCCGTACGATGGAACTTACGGGAACGAAGTTTACTGCCTTAATGAAGGCGGAGGCAATTACGTATCCGTTGATGATCATCAGTACGTTGCTGTTCGCACAGTTTATTTGGTCCATGGGGCCTGTGCCCAGTGAGATGTATCCGTTTGCGAATGAGTTTTGGGAGTTGCAGGCATATCAGGAGGGGTTGATTCATACGTCAACTTTACCAGATGCGGGTATTAGTCCTTTCCGGGAAGCATTCCGGTTTGATTATATTGGTGCCGGCTTTGGTGGTGCCTTGTTGCTATACGCGATTCTCGCATACTTCAATTTGCCGGTATTTCTTGTTTATGGGCTTGTGCGTGGTTTGGATCAGTCTTTACCGCATGCGATCATGCCGACGATTGTGGGGGCTCTTCTTGGTCGATATGGGTGTCGCAAGTGGTTTGGAGATAAATGGCCGCAGTATCGTGTGGTATTTGCGGCTGGTTTTGGTGCTGGGCTTGGTTTGGCTTCGATGATGTCGTTGGGTATCGTCTTTATGGTCAAGAGCGTGAACGTTGTGTTGCCGTTATAGCTGTTTAATCGGTGATTGTGATTCTACGAGGAATATTGCATTGAAGACTGCACAAGAACAGAGTGTGCCCTCATCCATAGCGTTGGCATGGGCGGGGTGGCAGTTACGGATGCCAGCCGATTGGCAGCCCATGAAGTTGCTGGGTACGCCGCAGAAGGGCAGTGTGATCGTTGGCGACTCTGACTGTGCTATTTTCAGTCTTCATTGGGAGCGCCCAGGTGACATGGCTGTGACGGAGGGAGATGCCTGGGTAGAAGGTCGTCTGAAGAAGTTGGGCGTAGCGGCAGAGGCGAATCCACCTGCGAAGGAGCATTTTACTTCGTGTGGCTGGGCGCATGGTGTTGAGCAAGAAGAGAATAAGTCGACGACCTATTGGTATGGTTTTGCAGCATCGGCGGGATTGGTCATAGGGGTGAAGGTTAATGGGTTTCTGGCTGCGGCGTTGCGAGAGCGTGCTGTAGAAGAGGTGTTGCCCTCGTTGCGGGTTACCCCTGCAGGCCATGAAACGATTTGGTCGATGTATGATATTAGTTTTTGCTCGCCGCCGAACTTCGAGTTAAAGCAGCGGCATTTATTTTCCGGTGACGTTGCGCTTGCTTTTGAGAAGAGTAAGCAAGATTCCTTGTTTTTGCGTCAGGTATATCCTGCGGATTTAGCCTTAAAGCGTCGGTCTTTTGAGCGTTGGATGGATAAGCGGCCTTTTGTAGAGCACCGCAAGTTGCGTCGTCGTACGGTACGGGTTGAGAATTGGGAAGATGGGACGCGGAAGCATGTATCTGGTATTGTTCGGCATGGCCGTAAGCAGCTTGGTGTACCACTGGGCTGGTGTGCTCCGCGTTGGTTATGCGGGGTGGCCGCGCGGGATGCCGTGATGGATCGGGTATTGATTGCAGAGCATATGTCCGCTCGTGCCGCGGATCAGCGGATGTGTGAGCGTGCCATAGCGAGAATGAATCAGACGGATATTTGATGGGTAAGCAGCGTAAAGGAAATGGGCAGAATAAGACGATTGGGCGTGATACTGCGATGGAGGCACGTCCTATGGCGACACCACCTGCACGGACGGAAGAAAGAGATGGTAAACTGTATGTGACGGTTCGTTTTTTTCGTCCGCGTTGGCAACGTTTTCTGGGTGCGGACGAGACGTGTGAACGATCTTTCGGGCTCGATACCTACGGGCGGATCGTGTATGAGAGTTGTGATGGAAAGCGGAGTGTAAAGCAGATCATCAAGCATTTTGCGGGTAGGGTGCATGTAAGTCAGGCCGAAGCCGAGATAGCGGTAACCAAATTCATGCAGACGTTGATGAAAAAAGGTTTGATTGTGATGGAGATTGATCATTAAGAAAACGAGATGAGGGCGCCTGTTGCGTTCTCGTGGTTTGGCAGGATTATTATGAGAGAAATGGAACAGATTATTATCCTTCCGTATCGGAAGGTATTACAGATTGCCTGGCAGGGCATGCGTATTCGTTTGTTGAAAACGTTTTTGGTAACGAGTTGTATTGCGCTGGCATTGGCTTTCTTGACGTTTATTATGTGTTCCAACGGAATGGTGGAACAGTTGGGGGAGCGTGCTTCTGAACAGTTGCAGCAGCGATTGGCACGTGAGGGGTTGCTGGAGCAATTGCTCAGTACAGAGCAGCGCTCACAAACGGCCTGGATGCTTGGTATTGCCCTGATGATCAGTTTTGCCGGGATTGTGAATGCGATGCTGATTAGTGTGACCGAGCGGTTTCGTGAGATTGGTACGATGAAATGTCTGGGAGGACTTGATTCTTTCATTGTGAAACTGTATTTGGCGGAAAGCTTATTTCAGGGGACAGTGGGGACCACTATAGGTATTGTTGTTGGTGTGGTCTTAGCCTATGTGGAAGGTTTGAATCGTTTCGGAAGCGAGGCTTTCCAATTGTTACCGATAGTGACTCTTGTGCAGATTTTGGTGATCAGTTTTGTTGCGGGGGTTGTGCTGACGGTATTGGGAGCGCTATATCCTGCCTGGAGTGCGGCCAAAATGGAACCCGTAGATGCTATGCGCAGTGAAGTATAGCGATTGTGAAAGGTTGTTATGGCAAAAAAGAAGAAGAAAAAGAAGGTCAGCCCCGTGAAGAACCAGGTGGCGGAGCATGTAGAGCAAGTACCGCTAGAGCATGAACCGTCTGTTGCTGACGATGCGATCAGCGAGCAGGAGAAAATTGCGGAGGAAGAAGCCGAAGACTTATTGGCGACGAATATCGTGCGTGCCAAGGATGTGCACAAAATCTTCAAAATGGGTGATGAAGAGGTGCATGCGTTAAAAGGGGTAGATTTTAAGGTCAACCGTGGAGAGTATGTTGCTTTGATGGGCCCTTCCGGATCTGGTAAGAGCACCCTTTTCAACATGATTGGTGGATTGGATAAACCTAATGCTGGACGTGTGTTCATTGATGAAGTGGATATAGCCGCGTTGAGTACCTTTGAGCTGGCTTGGTTACGTTGTCACAAAATTGGTTATATTTTTCAGACCTTCAACCTCATTCCGGTAGCCACGGCATTAGATAATGTGATGCTTCCCATGTTATTTGCCGATGTGCAACAGAGCGAGGCACAGGACAAAGCCGTGGAATTACTGAGAAAGGTTGGTTTAGGTGAGCGTGTATTCCACAAACCGGTACAGATGTCTGGTGGTCAGCAGCAACGCGTAGCCGTGGCACGTGCTTTGGCGAATGATCCTGCAATTGTATTAGCGGATGAACCCACGGGCAACTTGGATAGTGTGACGGGGCGACAGATTATTGAGCTTTTACGCGAAATCAACAAGACAGAGGGCGTAACCGTTATCAGTGCGACGCATGACTACAAGATGTTGACGGTTTGTGATCGTATTGCCTGGTTGACAGATGGTGCAATTGAGCGTTATGCCTCGCGGGATGAATTGGAAATCAAGGAGGGCTCTACCGATGGCGAGTGATCATATAATTTCTGCACGTGATGTAAAGCGTCGGTACATGATGGGAGAGGAAGTCGTATGGGCTTTAGCAGGCGTAGATCTTGATGTCCATCGCGGAGAATATCTCAGTATTATGGGGCCTTCCGGATCCGGGAAAAGTACCTTGTTCAACATGATCGGCGGTCTTGATCGCCCGACGGAAGGTACGGTCATCATGGATGGGCACGATGTACGCAAAATGGATTTGCGACAGATTGCCTACCTGCGTTGTCATAAGGTCGGTTTCATTTTTCAGACGTTTAACTTGATTCAGGTTATGACGGCGGAGCAGAACGTGATGTTGCCCATGACATTTGCGGGTGTATCCGATGAAGAGGCTTCCCGGCGTGCGCGCGAAATATTGGAGCGTGTGGGGCTTGGAAAGCGCTACGATCATCGTCCGGGACAGTTATCGGGTGGCCAGCAGCAGCGCGTAGCGATCGCGCGATCCATGGCAAATGATCCTGACATTATATTAGCTGACGAGCCAACAGGTAACCTGGACCTCAAGACGGGTGAGGAAATCATTAATATGCTGGCGATGTTCCGTGATGAGTTTGGGAAAACAATCATCAGCGCAACACATGATCACAAGATGCTTGCCGCATCAGACCGTGTCGTATATCTCGTGGACGGAAAGATCACAGAGATCAAGCAACGCCATGAACTTAAGATTGAACAGGGTGGCATTGCGGACAAAAAGGCAGAAACAAAATTGTCGGGCCGCCAGTAGTGGATGTTTCGTGGATAGTATATGGTGCAGCCTTTTTTTTGGCTTGTGCACCTTGCCTATATGCATCGGGGCCATATCAGCCTCTCGTAAAGGATAACCTCGAGCACCTATGTGGTTTATTGCCGCCTTTCTATGGTACGGGGTGCTGTGGCGGGATAGCCTACTAATCATTTGCTATCTGGGATCTTTTCTGGACCATAAAGGATGAGAGGAAAAAGGATGAATACGAAATCAGTAACGCTTGATGTTAGGCCGCGTGATTTGTTGATAACACGGGATTTTACTGCTGCTGAGCTAAAAGAGCGACGGCAACGCATCGCCAGTCAGATAGAAGAGGGTGCGAAGCTATTGATTGTCGGTGCCCCGCCAGTACCTGAGGATCGGTTGGTTCAAGATGCAAATTTTTACTATTTCTGTGGATTGGATGTACCGCATTCTTATCTATTGATTGAAGGCAAAACAGGGCATACCACCGTTTATTTGCCATCGCGTGACGTTATGGATGGTGCAGCGGAGGATAAGCTGGGGTTTGAAGATGCTGATTATATTCGTACACGTCTTGATGTAGAAAAAGCCGAACCTCGTTCCAAACTGACAGAGGCCCTTCAGGGCGTTTCCATTCTGTATACACCATTGGTAGAAGTTGAGGGTGGGGGCGCGACGCGGTTTGGTGCCATGGGATGTGCACAAAAGCGCGAAGAGGATGAGTGGGATCAGGCAGAACCACGGCGGAAACGTTTGGTGCGTTTACTCGAAGAGCGTTTTCCCGGTATTGAGGTTCGTAACGCAATACCGTTGATCAACCCACTGCGAACAATCAAAAGCCCTGCCGAAATTGCCGTATTACGGGAAGCTGGAGCATTATCCGCTGCTGCTGTGATGGAGGGCATGCGCATTGTGCAGCCAGGTATTCATGAAAATCGCTTGCAAGCTGCTGTGGAGTATGTCTTTCGCGATCAAGGGCACTGTGGTCTCGGGTATGGTGTTATCGCTGCAGCTGGCCAGCGCACTTGGGATGGGCATTATCATTATAATAATGCCAAGATTGAAGATTCTGACATTGTCCTATTGGATTGTGGTCCTGATTTGCGTCATTATTCAAGTGACATTGCGCGAATCTTTCCTGCCAATGGTGTATTTAGCGATTGGCATCGCCGGATATATGGCATGATAGCTCAATATCATAACGTTTTGCTGGATCTGATTCGTCCAGGCGTTTTGCCACAGGATATTTATGATGAATCCGTGCGGCAGATGTTAGCATTTTGTGACCAGCCTGATGGTGTTTTTCATGGCATGCGGCCTTATGTTGAACAAATGCAAAAGGCCGGTGTTCGTTATTTGAATCATGGTGTTGGTCTCAGTGTACATGATGCGATTGATCCAGAGTGGAAGAATCGTCCATTACAAGAAGGCTTTGTTTGTGCTCTTGATCCTATGATTTGGGTCAAAGAAACCCATGAGTATATCCGTGTGGAGGATACCGTTGTTGTGACCTCCAATGGTGTGGAGCGTTTAACGGGAGATGCCCCATTCGAAATTGACGATATCGAGTCCCTGATGCGGGCATCCAAAGGTTGATGCCCTTGCGACTTGTGATAAACGTGTTACGCTATCGTAACATACAGGCGATGGTTACGGTTGTAGCCATTTCATATTTGATTCATCAACAGCATAGGGAGTTTTTATGTCTAGCAAAACGTTTTATTCTTTGATTCCGCGTTTCATGTTGGGGTCTTGTCTGCTTTTCGGTGCCGTCGTTGTTGGGGGCATGGAAGATGATGATTGGTATGGGCCACGGTCGGTTGGAGCAGCGGCAGCCGACTCCTGGAATGCGGACATGCAGGAGAAGTATGGCGACAAAGACAATTATCTGGTTTTGCCGGGGTTGGTTGCTGATCGGGAACGGTTCCAAGTAAAAGTGCTGGTTGAGGCAACGGGATTACCGCCGGGCGATACACCAGAGTTCATTCTGGTAGATGCTGCCAGTAGTCATGGTTATGAAGCCATTTTCTGGTCCATGGCAAAGCCAAGCGATATAGATAAGGCGCTTCAATCTATTGATTTAGAATCTGGTGGTTCGATCAATCCTGCAGCGTTGCGTTTTTGGGCACAAGGAGATCCTGTCGAGATATCCGTAGAGTTGCCTGGGGGAAGCATAGCTATTGAGAATACGATATTTGACAAAAAGACGGGTCAGGCGCTAGAGGAGGAAGGCTTTGTCTTTACGGGGTCACTACCGGTAACCCTGCCGGATACGGGAGATAAGGTGCATTATGCTGCTGATGTATACGATCCTCGGTCTATTGTGCCGCTTTACAATGAGCCGACGTCGGTGCTGGATATTCCCCGCCAAGCGCACCAAGGAGAAGTGTATGGTCGTTATGCGGTGAATCCGGACTATGCTTTTGAGCATGGTGAGATGTTGACAATTATTATGCGGCCTGCCTTTACGGATGGTCGTCCTGCGCAATTACGGTATCGTTTATCCATTTCTCAGACGAATGCGACGAACGCTTTGCATTTTTCATTGTGGGATGAGTCAGAAGAGCGCATCGTAAAGGCTTCGGACGCATTGACTCCCGTGCTGGAGGCGATAACGGAGGGTGCATCGGAGAGGAGAGCGCCTACGGTAACGCTAGATTTTGATGCAGATATTCCGCTTTCTGGTCTTAGTCGGCTCAGTCGTTTGTTGGCCGTCATGGAGTCTTTCAACCAAGTTCGCGTGGCTGAACCGCTTGAAGGACAGTTTTTCTACCGTGCTTTTGTTCCCTCGCCGCAGTGGCGAGAACCTGCAGGGCGTCCGACACAACCATGGGAATTGCATATTGGGCTAGATGAAGATGGCACACATGCCGAGCTGGTATTGCATGAGAAGAATGGTGACGCGGCATCGGCTGATGGTTTTGTGCGGCATGCCCATACTGTTGAAGAACCTGCTGATGTGGCCAGAATCATTTATCGTGATGCCGTGCAACGCGACTTGGATGATCGTATGCCCTTGCCAGCGGTGGTTCTCGTATTTGCTGACGAAGCAATTGTGTATGGTACTCTCAGAGAGTACCTTGAACCTGTTTTGGCAACGCATGGAACGGTATATATCTTTGTCGAAGAGAAGGAGGAAGCGTAATGGAAGCATTTACTACGCGTAAAGGCGAAGGATTTGTATTTGACCGCAAGCATGAGAAAATCTGGATAACACCGTGGGGCAAGAATGGGTTGCGTGTCCGGATTACCCGTGAAGCTTCTTTTCAGGATTTGCCACATGGCTTACTGGATGCACCACTGGTTGCATCGGATCCGCAAGATGTGCAGTTTGACGTGACATCCAAAGAAGTAAAGCTGACCAATGGAAATGTGAAGGTTACGATCAGCGGGCCGCAAGCGACCGTGAACTTTCTGCGCACAAGTGATGGTACGGATGTGTTACGGGAGCGACTGAAGACCACATCAGAGTATTATGCCCGCGGGTTTGCGCCGCAGGGCTCTACATGGCGATTAGAGCAGCGTTTTTTCGCCGATGATGATGAAAAGTTGTATGGCATGGGGCAGCGTCAGCATGGTTATCTGAATCAGAAGGGCTGTGTGCTGGACTTGATGCACCGCAACACGGAAGTATCGATTCCTTTCCTGGTTTCAAGCAAAGGGTATGGTTTTTTGTGGAATCATCCTGGTTTGGGGCGAGCCGATTTGGCGCGTAATGAGATGCGTTGGGTTGCTGATGCTGCGCATCAGATCGATTATTACCTTGTTGTTGAAGATGAACCGGCCACGATCTTACAGCGTTATGCGGAAGTAACGGGGTTCCCGTCAGAATTTCCGGAATGGGCGGCAGGTTTCTGGCAGTGCAAACTACGCTATAAGACGCAAGAAGAGTTACTAACGGTTGCGCGCGAGTATCATCGCCGGAAGTTGCCCGTGTCCGTGATGGTGATTGATTTTCATCACTGGTCTAAATCTGGCGATTGGTGTTTTGATCCTTCTTGTTGGCCTGATCCGGCTGCCATGGTGCGCGAGCTCAAATCCATGGGGATGGAGTGCATGATTTCGGTCTGGCCTACTGTGAACTGGTCTTGTGATAACTTTGCGCACATGCGTGATCATGGTTTGTTACTGCGTAACGAGCGGGGTATGCCTTTGCAAAATGGGCCTAGCGTGGAATCGTTTTATGACGCCACTCATCCTGAGGCACGCGCATTTCTCTGGGATCAAATCAAGAAAGGCTATGTAGAACATGGCATCCGGTTGTTTTGGTTGGATACCATGGAGCCGGAGCTGATTCCGCTGGAGTTTGATAACACGCGTTTTTACCTTGGAAACGGCCGGGAAGTGGCGGGATTGTATCCGCGTTACCATCAGCAGGCATTTTTTGAAGGTTTACGTGCGGAGGGCGAATCCGCTCCCTTGACATTGGGTCGTTCTGCGTGGGTCGGCAGTCAGCAATATGGTTCGGCAGTATGGTCTGCCGATATTCCTTCTACTTGGGATTCTCTTCGGCGACAGGTGAACGGGGGGTTGAACATTGCCATGAGTGGTATTCCTTATTGGACAACCGACATTGGTGGTTTTCATGGAGGCGATATTGATGATCCCGCTTTTCGTGAGCTTTTGATCCGTTGGTTTCAGTATGGCGTATTTTGTCCGATCATGCGGGTTCATGGTGTTCGCAGGCAATCATCCCGGCCTTCGGATGATCCTGGAAAAGCAGATCCGAATCATCCCAATGTGCCGAATGAAGTATGGTCTTATGGAGAGGAGGCCTGTGCGATTTTGAGCGAGCAAATCCGTATTCGCGATCGGCTTCGTCCTTATATCATGAAGCAAATGCAAACTGCTGTAGAGACTGGCTTGCCCCCGATGCGACCTCTTTTTGTCGACTTCCCGGCAGATGAAGAAGCTTGGAATGTGGAAGATCAGTTTTTGTTTGGAACGGATATTCTCGTAGCGCCCGTTTTGGAGGCAGGGGTTTCCTCTCGTTCTGTGTATTTACCCGCAGGGGTTTGCTGGCGCGATGCTTGGAGTGGAGATATGCATGATGGGGGAACAACAATTACCGTAGAAACCCCGATTGAGCATATTCCCGTCTTTTTGCGTGAAGGGAGTGATTTGGAATTTCAAGGGTGAACGTGTTTGGATCTGCTTTCATGAGGCGTTATTCTACGTGTACGCGATTATAGCGAAGATGCTTTTGGGGTGTGATTGGCATTTGCATCATTACAGAGATTGAAGTAGGGTAACCGCCTGATTTTTTGTAGAATACGGAGAGGAGTAACATATGGCAACGGATTTGTGTCCGATATTGATTAATGGGGAGTGGCGGCAAGCCACAGCCTATGATTCGTTTGTTGCAGAAAATCCTGCAACGGGTAAACCTTTAAAAGTAGCGTATCCCAAGAGCGAATGGGATGATATAGAAGCTGCTGTTGTGGCAGCTTCGGAAGCCGCTGTGCAGATGCAAGAGCTTGATCCCCAGAAAATTGCAGATTTTCTCACGGCCTACGCAGATGAGATAGAAGCGCATGCTGCGGAGATTTGCGAGCTTGCTTCCATCGAAACGGGGTATCCAGTCAAGCCGCGGTTACAAGATGTGGAATTACCGCGGACAACGGGGCAGTTGCGGCAAGCTGCTCGTGCGGCTGTCGATCCCTCTTGGAGATTACCCACAGTAGATCAGGAGGCGAACATTGCCTCGATTTTAGAGCCTGTCGGGCCAGTGGTTGTGTGTGGACCGAATAACTTTCCTTTAGCATTTAATGGTATTGCGGGGGGGGATTTTGCGGCAGCGATTGCAGCAGGCAATCCCGTTATTGCGAAAGCGCATTCGAGTCATCCGGGTACTTGCCGTGTGTTGGCAGAGTGTGCGCAACAAGCTTTGACGGTAACGGGTATGCCGAAAGGAACCGTGCAGTTGTTTTTCGGCATTCGCCGAGCCGATGGAGAACGCCTGGTGCGGGATTCCCGCGTGGGTGCAGCCGCCTTCACGGGATCACGTACAGCGGGAATGGCACTTAAGGCATCCGCCGATTCTGTTGGTAAACCTATTTATCTGGAAATGTCCAGTGTAAATCCGGTCGTGATTTTGCCTGGTGCTTTGGAAGAGCGTGGCGACGAAGTCCTAGATGAGTTGGTGACCAGTGCGCTTATGGGTACGGGGCAATTTTGCACGAACCCTGGCATTGTCTTTTTGGTTGCGGGTAGTACAACGAATGCTTTTCTGGATCGGTTGGCGGCTCGTTATGATGAGCAGCCATGTGGCACGTTGTTAAGTAAGGGAACGCAAGAAGGTCTGGTTGCGGGCATTGAAGCGCTGAAGCGGGCCGGGGCGGAAGTTGTATGCGGAAATCGTCCAGCGGCACGTGAGGGCTATGCTTGGTCCAACACGTTACTGCGTGTCTCGGGGGAGCGGTTTATGGCCGATCCGGAAGTATTGCAGACGGAAGCGTTTGGGAATGCGACGTTGGCGGTGATTGCTGATGATGTGGCTCAGCTCGCTGCGCTGATTGGGTGTTGTGAGGGCAACCTTACCGGTTGTATCTATTCGGCGAAGGATGGGCGGGACGATCCGTCTTATCCGTCGGTTGCGAAGGCATTACGACCGCTTGTTGGGCGGTTGCTCAACGATAAAATGCCAACCGGTGTGGCGGTCAGTCCGGCAATGAATCATGGTGGGCCTTTTCCGGCGACAGGGCATCCGCATTTTACGGCAGTCGGTATACCGGCTGCATTACGTCGATTCACGCGTTTAGCTTGTTATGACAACGTGCGCCCGGAGCGGTTGCCGGACATGCTGCGTTGTTACATGAATATAAATGGTTAGCGGGTATAGATGCATATTAATCGAGATATTTTTAGTGGCTGCATGCCGGCTTTGATGACCCCATGTGATGATAAGGGGAACATCTTGTATGATGATATGGTGCGCAAAGGGCAGGAGCTTGTCGAGCAAGGTATGCGCGGCGTTGTCTATTGTGGTTCCATGGGGGATTGGCCTTTGCTGACGGAGGAGCAGCGTCAAGAGGGGGTATCTCGCCTTGTTGCGGCTGGTGTGCCGGTTGTGGTTGGAACCGGTGCACAGAATACAAAGCTAGCTGCCGCACATGCTGCGCATGCCAAAGAGGTGGGTGCAGCCGGGCTCATGGTGATTCCACGGTTGCTTTCGCGCACAAGCTCGCCGCAAGCGCAAGGGGATCATTTTGCTGCGATTTTGGAAGCCGGGCAAGATTTGCCTGCCGTCATTTACAATAGTCCGTATTATGGTTTTCAGACACGAGAAAATTTGTTTTTTTCGTTGCATGATCGTTATCCGCAACTGGTAGGGTTCAAAGAGTTTGGTGGGGCAGAGGCCTTGACGTATGCTGCCGAAAAAATCACCTCGGGCAATCAAAATCTCATGTTGATTGTCGGGGTAGATACGGAAGTCTACCATGGTTTTGTCAAATGTGGTGCGCAAGGTGCGATTACAGGCGTGGGCAATGCATTTCCCAAGGAAGTCCTGTATTTCATTTCATTGGCGCGTAAGGCCGCCACTGGCGATGTTATGGCGCGTCGTTTGGCATTGGAATTGCGTGAAGCGCTGTACGTATTATCGCAATTTGACGAAGGGCCTGATCTTGTATTGTATTACAAGTATTTGATGGTGCTGGAAGGAAATCCAGAGTATGAACACCATTTCAATCGGTGGGATTGCCTCACAGGTAGCCAACGTGCTCACACGGAGCAGCAATGGCGATTATTCCGCTCTTGGTGGGATAATTGGGACGGAAAGCCCTAAGTTTTTTTGATGGGATTGGTTATTCTGCTTGTGGCGTATGCATCGTTGCCTGATTGTCTTCGTCTAAGACGGCGACCAGCGGATTGTGGGCTGCGACTTCATCCGGCTGAAAATGGCCAAAGGCAAAAATGATAAGCCGGTCGCCTTTTTTGCCTTTATGGGCTGTTGCCCCATTCAGGCAAATGATTCGGCTCCCTCTTGGTGCTTCAATCGCATATGTTTCAAAACGCTCTCCATTTGCCAAGTTGGACACTAGAATTTTTTCATAAGGGAGTATTTTCACCATATCCATGAGATCACGGTCAATGGTCATGCTACCATTGTACTCCAGCTCACAGGAGGTGACGCGTGCCTGATGTAATTTTGATTTGAGAAGTGTAATCAACATTTTGTATATCCTGCTTTATCGGGATTTTATCGTAAAACGACTGAATGGTGGAGGTTCCTACATTTGTCGTATAATCTATTTCTTTGGTTATGGTAGTAACCCGGGGCGAATCCGTTCCATAGCGCGTTCGACATTGTTTTTACTATTGAATGCACTAATACGGATGTGCCCCTCGCCGCAGCTTCCGAACCCAACTCCTGGTGTTGTTACAACACCTGCCTCTTTGAGGATACGGTCGAAAAACGTCCATGAGTCGGTGCCAGTGTATACCCAGATGTAGGGAGAATGTTTGCCTCCTACATGTTGCAGCCCTGCATCTTGAATGACTGTGCGAATTAATTGGGCATTTTGCATATATGCATCCACTTGTGCCTTGACTTGGGCTTGTCCTGTTTCGCTATATACTGCTTCTGCGGCGCGTTGAACCGGGTAAGAAACGCCGTTGAACTTTGTGCAATGCCGACGGTTCCATAAGGCGTGTAAATCGATGGGTTCTCCGTTTGCTGTATAGACGCTACATGCTTTGGGTACGACTGTATATGCGCATCGCGTTCCGGTGAAACCTGCCGTTTTGGAGAAACTGCGAAATTCTACCGCGACTTCTTTGGCTCCTTCTATTTCATAAATGGAACGTGGTATGGCTGGGTCACGGATGAAGGCTTCGTATGCGGCATCGAATAAAATCAATGCTTTATGTTCTTGCGCATATTCTACCCATTGGCGCAATGTGTCTCGATCTGCGACGGCTCCGGTGGGGTTGTTCGGGAAGCAAAGATAGATGAGATCAACCTCATCCTCCGGCAAGGCTGGCAGATAATGATTATCCGGTGTACATGCTAGGTATACGAGTCCGGTATAGGCGCCATCTTCGAAGCAACCGGTTCTTCCTGCCATCACATTGGTATCCACATAGACGGGATAAACGGGGTCGGGAACTGCAATCCGAATCTCCTGTGAAAATAGTTCTTGAAAGTTACCGGAATCGCACTTGGCTCCGTCGCTGACAAAAATCTCGTCGGCATCAAGATCTACACCGCGAGGTTTGAAGTCGCCATCAACAATTGCCTGTCTGAGAAATGCATATCCTTGCTCGGGGCCATATCCGCGAAAGCTCGAAGCTGTGGCCATTTCATCAATGGCAGCATGAAAGGCCTCGATGCATGCTTGTGGGAGAGGGGATGTAACATCTCCAATCCCTAACTTGATGACTTCCGTATTGGGATGCTGTTTTTGGAATGTAGACACACGTTTTGCAATATCTGAGAATAAATAAGAAGCTTGCAGCTTCAAAAAATTTTCGTTTGCCAAGATCATATTCTTTTACTTTCTCTTTGCTTATCCTTTTTTCCTACTGGGATTTCGTGCATGTTGCATTGGACGTACTATCATAGTTTGCGATAGAATACTGTCAAAACAAACTGGACATGCATCGAATTTGGTTATTTGTTCCGATTTAAGGGGGTTGAAATGTTGGCTGCACAATTGACAGGTATTCGTGCGATTCGCGTGGCGGATGTGCCGGATCCGGATCCACCGGGTAAAGGTGAGGTTATGATTCAGGTGCATGCGGTTGGCATCTGTGGTTCGGATGTACATCATTATGTGGAGGGAGGGATTGGTTCGCGGAAGGTTGTCTATCCTTTCATACCTGGCCATGAGGCGGCAGGGATGGTACTTGCGGTAGGGGCTGACGTTGAAGGTCTACAAGTTGGGAATCGCGTGATGATTGAACCCGCTATGCATTGTGGCAGGTGTGATCAGTGTCAAAAAGGACGTTATCATACATGCAGACAGATTGCCTTTCTAAGTTCAGCAGGTGAATTGCAAGGGTGTATGTGCGAGAAAATCGTAATTCCCGCTGCCAATGCTTTGAAGGTTTCGGATTCCATATCGCCGGAAAAGCTTGCGTTAGCTGAGCCGTTATCTGTGGCCATTCACTCGGTTCGCAATTCGATCGATATCGAGAAGGGGGTTCCCATTGCTGTGTTAGGGGCTGGCCCGATTGGCCTTTGCACACTTGCGGTCTTGCGTCAGGCTGGTGCCGACCAAGTGTATGTGACTGATCCTATCGCCGCACGCCGGGATATGGCAGATCGGCTGGGCGCTTGTTGGACGGGGCGACCCAGTGCCTTGGTCGACCAAGTTCCTCTTGGTATGGCAGCCATTTTTGAATGTTCGGGCAAGCCGGATGCGTTGGATCAGGCTGTAGACTTGATTGGGCCCGGCGGCAAATTGGTCATTACCGGCATTCCCGAGGGGGATCGCGTGTCGATGGATATCAGCAAGTTGCGCCGCAAGGAAATATCCATTTTCCATGTACGGCGTCAGAATCAGTGTGCCGAGGCTGCATTGAACATGATTGCTTCAGGTGCTGCTGGGCTTGAAGCACTCATCACGCATCGGTTTTCCTTAGATCAGACGTCTGAAGCTTTTGATCTGGTGGCTTGTTATGGAGACGGTGTGATCAAGGCGATGGTTGAGGTTTCCGGTTGATTTCGTTTTGGATTTGTCTGTGCGTAGAATGGGTTAGCGTTTGCGAATGAAGTTTTCGCCACGCGGCATGGGGGGGACGTTGAACCAGGTTGCGATGGATTGGGCTATGTTGAAAAAGCCATCGCATATACCCAGGTTAGCGGCCTTTATTTTTTCACCGTATACAAGCAAGGGTACATATTCGCGCGTGTGGTCGGAGCCGGTATGCGTGGGGTCGTTGCCATGGTCTGCGGTAATGATGAGGCAATCATCTGATCTCAACATAGGTAGCAACTCGGCAAGAAACGCATCTGTTTTTTCGAGTGCGGCGGCGTAGCCTGCAGGGTCGCGGCGGTGTCCGAAGCGCATATCGAAATCGATGAAATTGATAAAATACAGTTCGTCTTTATCCAAGGGGGGGCGCTTGGCCAGCTCCATGACGGCGCGCATTGCGTCGGGGTTGTTTTCGCTATGGAAGCTTTCCTGAAAACCCGTTCCCGGGAAAATGTCATCCAGTTTCCCTACCAGTGTTACATGTTTTGCATGTTCTACGAGATGCGTGATGATGGTTTTTTCCGGTACTGGCAGGGAAAAGTCCCGTCGATGATTGGTACGTTGAAAGTTTCCCGGTTCTCCGCGGAAAGGGCGTGCAATGACACGGCCAACAGCGAGTGGGTTGCATTTGTTCCTGATGAACGCACAAGCAGCATATAGTTCATCCAGCGGTACGACTTCTTCATGTGCAGCGACCTGGAACACGGAGTCCGCGCTTGTGTAGGCGATTAGCGCTCCCGTGCGCATGTGCTCCTCTCCCAGTTCGTCAATGATCGCGGTTCCGCTTGCTGCTTTGTTGCCAATGAGTTTGCGCCCGGTATGCTTTTCGATATCTGAGAGCAAATCAGCAGGAAAGGATGGCGGCCCTGGTGGAAAGAGAGCAAGACCTTTGGATAATTCAAGGCCCGCAATTTCCCAGTGTCCGGTGGTTGTATCTTTTCCTACGGAGCGTTCCTGCATGGCGCCGAAAGCTGCTCGTGGCGTGGTTACGCTAGGTACGCCTGTGATTTCCTTGGCATCGGTGTGGGGCGGAATGTTCCCGAGACCAAGGGATTGCAGGGTGGGTAGGTCTAGCTTGCCCACGCTTTGCGCTGTGTGTGCCAATGTGCTTGCTCCAGCGTCGCCATAATCTGCAGCATCCGGTGCTGCCCCAATGCCAACAGAGTCGAGTACAATCAAATATGTTTTCATGCTGTCTATTGTATGTGCTGCCACGGGCTAATGCACCGTTAGGGTTATCGTTTCAGAAACTTCGGTAAATCCACGCGAATCAGACATGGTTACCTCCAGTACGTATGATCCGGCAATGGCTGGCAATTCAACCTTTGTAATAGATGCGGAAGCGATGCGATTTTCACTGTGTCGGACTGGTTGCACCTCTGTGAATCTGGCATTGCCGGGGCCATTTTTTGTGCGCCATGTGAATGTCGTATCCCCTCTGGCATAATCTTTGGCTCGTACAAGCAGTCTAGTTGCGGCTGCAGACATTGTGAGATTGGTGCTTTCCGCTTGCAGGGATTCGATTGATTTCAAGGGGGTCAGCGTCATCGGTTGCGTATCTGCGTTAATGCTGTCGATCGCTTTGCGTGCGTTTGGTCTTGTTTCCTGATCTTCGACATACGGTTGTAAAAACGCAACAACTTGGGGATCTGGTTCAATGGTCCGTACGGCAGGGCCGAACTTTCCTAGTTTATCAATCGGGCCTCGCCGGCGGCCCCCTACTTCGTCTGCCAAGAATTGCATACATGCAGGGACACCTTCGGCGACCCCGTATTTATAAAAGGCGGTGACACCATGTTGGCGGATACCATTACTGAACATGCGGTCGGATGGTGATCGTGTGACGATGGCTTCTATGATGGCATCGGCGAGAGCTTTCACGTCTTCTTCGGTAAGGTGTTCGCTGAAGATATGCGAGAGGCAGCTACGGTGAAATCCCACGGGAGTCTGCGCGATTGCTCTGATTGCTGGATAGAGGAGTTCCCTGTCGATATCAACGATGCCCTGGTTCTGGAGGACACCTCTTGGTCCATATGCGCTCCCAGCATAGAAGAGTAGGGTACCCAGGCTTCCATGGGCGAATTGTAATGGATCGTCGGGTGGGGCAGGAAAGGTGGGGCGTGCCATGGCTGCAGCTGCATGCAAGGCTTCATCCACAACCGATAAGCGCAGCTGATCTGGAAACAGACGCAATGCCTCTGATGCTCTGAACCGCACAAATGCGTCGGTATCGGTCAACAGGTTCGCCAGCACTGTTGCGGAAGCATTATGTCTGATATGACCGAGGGCGTGGCATGCCCCGGCACGCACGTTTCTGGAAAGCGATGTGTCCTGAGCCAGATTATGTAACTGCGAGAGCAACTCGTCGTTTCCATCGCGTTCGGATAATGCCTGAGCAGCGGCACCGCGCACTTTTGGTGACCAGCTTCCGAGGTCTTGTAGCAGTTCGCTTGTCGATCTTGCGTCTGCTTCATAATGCATTTTTTGTTGGATTTCCCGCAGCATATTGCGGTCTAGTTGCGTGTGTGGATTCGGGCTGGCACCTGCAATATGTAGGCGTTTGAGCGGAAGTCCATATAGTAGCAGGGCAGGGGTTGCCATTTCCAGACCATGGTAGTGGGAGTTTCCGGTGGGGCCTTCCCCGTTTAAGTTATCATACTGGAAACCGCCCTGCCAGTCTCTTGCAAGGTCTAGGTGCCATGCAATTTCTCTAAAATGCAGCATAGCGGCTTCTTCTCCACCAACGGCTGCGCCTAATGGGGCCCACATATAGTTCCACCATGCGCCGGTGTGCCCTCTTTCGCGTTCTCGCGGAGCTGCCGTCGCCATTTTAGCAAAGAAGTACGCTTCTTCGGTGCGGCCCGGAGAGCGGGCAAGTGCCAGTGCGGCTTGTCCGCTGGTGCCATTGTTTTCGTGGGATTGTCCAGAGGGGGCATGTTCTCCATAGGGTATGGGGGATTTGCCAGCGTAAGAGCCGAAAAAGATACTTGTACGCTCGATGGCTTGCGGGATTTCCGGGTTGTTGAGACCACAGGCTTTAGCGAGCACGAGCCCTTGAAAACAGGTAAGAGCGGTTTGGTTAACGGCGCCATATACGCCGCCCATCGGTCCCGGGGAACCGTCCGGGCTACGATCGGCAAAAATATGGCCGAGGGTTCCAAAGTGGCTCTGGTTTTTGGCGATATTGACGGCGTATGCTTCAATGCCGGGGAGCACATATTCATCTCCTGTTGCCAGGTAGTATTCTGCCATTAGCACAAGTGTATATCCGCGTTCCCAGGTAATCATCCTCGAGGCATCGCGTTCATCGTCCATCATTACACGTCGCGTCCGTTCATCGGGGACGAGACCTCTTACCATATCTCGTAGTGTTCTTGCATGTGCCCGATCATCCGATAGCAACATGGTTATCGCATTGAATTTGCGGCGCCAATTTGCGTTTGGTGCAATATCTTTGATGTGATGATCGTACATGTGTTGCAAGCCATTCGCTAGGATTGCGGCAGATTTTTCGCAGTCATAGGGTGCTGTTGGGGCATAGGCCCCGAGATGTTCGAGTTTGAGTTGTACGGTGGAAACCGACCCATCGCGCCAGCGGAGGAGTCGTAGGGTGGCTTCACGGCTTGCTTCTGCTTCAGCAATGGCAAGGCCGAAACTGCGTCTTGCATCCTTTTCAAAGGGGGAAGGAATCATTGCGCCACCGCGAGCGCCCAAGATAATATCGCCTTCTTGCAAGATGCCATCTGCAGGTGCGTTTGCATCTACGGATGTTATGAGAATTTGTCTGCTTTCTGCCGTGATCGCGCTCGCACGGGGCTTCTGGTAGACCCAGCCGCGCATTCCGGTAGGGCCTAGGTTTATCGTGACGTCGTTTGTTGGTTCTTCTCCTTTGGTGAGGTCGGGGGGGGCAGCATGCAAGAACGAAGCGAGAACAAGTGTGAGGACGGCTGATGATAATACGCGAATGAGCTGCATGATGAAGTACCTTTCTATGCGAGGAGATGTTTCATCTCCGATTGAAGTGGTGGTATTGTACTGCAAGCGGATAGGTCGCGTCAATGATCTCGGGCTGGCATGGTCGCTTAAAATGGAATTCATTCGACAGCTATCGTTCCATTTGTGTATCAAAGGCCCAGTTTAACAAGATTCTAGATTTTATAAACGTACAAGAGGTGTTGCATGCATCAGATATCATGGATGCCCCGTCCTTGGGAACAGCCCGAGTTGACGCAGTTAAATCGATTGCCAATGCGGTCAACGCTTTATCCATTTGCCAATATCCAGCAAGCCAAGACCGGGATTGGGGATGCGTCTCCCTGGTATTCTTCTCTCAATGGGGATTGGACGTTTTGTTTGGTGAGTCATCCTGAGGAAGCTCCCGTTGCGTTTATGCAACCAGATGCCCGTGAGAATGACTTCCAGTCTATCTCTGTCCCTGGGAATTGGACCATGCAGGGGTACGATAAGCCACATTACACCAACATTCAAATGCCTTGGAAGAATGATCCGCCTCATGTCCCTTCTCAGGATAACCCGACTGGGCTTTATCGAAGAAGCTTCAAGGTCCCGGCATCTTGGCGTGGTCGCCGCGTGGTGCTACACTTTGGTGGTGTTGAAAGTATGCTGTGTGTATATGTCAATGGAACGTTTGTTGGCATGAGTAAAGATTCCCGTTTGCCAGCAGAATTCGATATATCCGGATATGTAAAATCTGGCGACAATATGCTGGCAGCTATGGTGATACGTTATTGTGATGGTTCTTATGTAGAAGATCAGGATCACTGGTGGATGGCAGGGATTTATCGGGATGTTTATTTGTATAGCACGGCGGATACGTATATTCAGGATGTCTTTGCAACCGCCTCACTCGATCATCATTACGAAGACGGTTTGTTATCTGTAAAGACCCAGTTGGGGTTTGCGAAAGAACCGCGCCGGGATTATCAGGTGGAAGCATTGCTTTATGACAAAACGAAGAAAGTTGCTACTCTTGCTGGCATGATCTCATGTTCTTATCGCGTGAGTCAGTACGAGTTGACTTTGAAGGGCAAGGTGAAACGTCCGCGGCAATGGAGTTCTGAAGTGCCCCATTTATATACCCTGGTGGTTGTTCTCAAGGATGGTAAACGTGTGATTGAGACAACGAGTTGCCGCGTTGGGTTTCGCTCGATTGCCGTGAAAGGACGCGAATTACTGATCAATGGCAAGCCTGTATTGATACGCGGTGTCAATCGACATGATCATCATGATGCCTTAGGAAAGACGATACCCCGTGAGACGATGATCAAGGACATTGAGGTGTTGAAACAGTTTCATTTCAATGCTGTGCGCACGGCGCATTATCCGAACGATCCGCTGTGGTATGATTTATGTGATGCATATGGGCTTTATGTGTTAGACGAAGCCAATATCGAGTCGCATGACAATTATTCCACGCTTTGTCGCGATCCTCGCTGGTCGCAGGCTTTCTATGAACGTTGCATGCGAATGGTAGCGCGTGACAAGAATCATCCTTGTGTGATTGGTTGGTCATTGGGGAATGAAAGTGGTTATGGTGAGAATCATGATCGCGTTGCTGCCGCGATCCGTAGGTATGATCCTTCCCGCTTCTTGCACCATGAAGGCACATTAAAACCAACTTGGCACCAATCAGGCAATACCTATGAGATGCATGGTAGTCGGTCTAATGACATTCTCGGCCCCATGTATCCGTCTATCGATGAGCTTCGAAGGCTTGGCTCGGTTGTAGCCAAGGAAGAATACCGTCCGTACATTCCGTGCGAATATTCACATGCTATGGGCAACAGCAATGGTAGTCTCGAGGAATATTGGGATCTGGTCAAAACACGCCATGGATTACAAGGTGGATTCATTTGGGATTGGGTGGATCAGGGCATTTTGCAGGTGTCGGGTGTCGGTAGTGGGTGGGATCTGACGGAGTTGAAGGGAAAGGCGTTAGAGGCGGCGCGGGCGGAATGCCACAAACCAGGGGGGGGCTATCATTGGGCGTATGGTGGAGATTTCGGGGATGAACCGAATGATGCGAACTTCTGTATTAATGGGATGGTATGGCCGGATCGAACCCCGCACCCAGCTATGTATGAGTTCAAGAAACTGGTGCAACCGATTTCCATAAAATATGTAAAAGGAAAGCTCCGGATAAGGAATGAGCAGGATTTTCTTGATTTGAATTGGTTGCAAGGTGAATGGGCTGTCAAATGCACCGGCAAGATTGTTCAAAAGGGTCAATTGCCATCGTTGCACACGCAACCGGGCAAGCAGGATGAGATTGCACTGTCATTGCGGTCCGTTGATTTGGAACCCGGCGATGAATTATTCTTGTTGGTGCAATTCAAAACACGGCAGAAAATGCCATGGTGTCCACGTGGGCACCTTGTGGCTTGGGAGCAGTTCGCGTTGCGGCAGAACCGCAAGAAGGTTTCGAGTCAGAGAGGCAAATTGCCTCGCCCTTCGGTTGTGGATCACAAGAATCGTATTCAGGTTGTGGCGGGAACAAAAGAATTCGTGTTTGATAAAGGGGAAGGTATTTTGTCGTCGCTGCGTTCTGCAGGAGAGGACATTATTACTGTTGGTCCCCGTTTACAGGTGTGGCGAGCTGCCACGGACAATGATGGTATTAAAAAGTGGTCTGGCCAGAGAAATAAACCTCTTGGTAAGTGGCTTGATGCGGGGTTGGATCAACTATGCTTCGAGAAATCGGAAGTAAGTGTGGTTTCTAAAGGTAGTGGTGTTCAGGTTTCGATACGGCAGAAGGCATACGGTTGTTCTTCCGACAATGGTTTCGAGCATCTGCATACCTACTTCATTACTGCGGACGGGTGTGTGTCTGTTAAGAACCTTGTGACGTCATTCGGGCAATTGCCGTCCTTGCCGCGAATCGGGGTGACCATGCAGCTTGTGCCGGGATTTGAAACGCTTTCATGGTTTGGTCGTGGTCCACACGAAACCTATTGCGATCGCAAGGCAGGCGCGTGGGTAGATCTGTACAAGAGCACTGTCGCAGAACAGTACGTACCTTACATCATGCCGCAGGAGCATGGTAACAAGGTGGATGTACGTTGGCTGCAGCTCGAAAACGGAAAACACAAGATTCGTTTTACGGCAGACCAGACGATGGAATGTTCGGCGAGTCATTTCACGGCTGCGGATCTCTACGCAGCCTTTCACACAAGTGAGTTGGTTCCGCGTAAAGAGATCATTGTAAATATCGACTGGGGGCAGCGTGGATTGGGTACAGGAAGCTGCGGGCCGCAAACACTGCCTGCTCATGAAATATTGCCCGGTTCCTATGCATTCGGTTATTCACTGGTTGTTCGTTAACCCCCATTTTGTCTGCTTGCAATTTATTATCATGGTCGTAGCATTGCAATCATGTGAAATGTGGTGGGTTCTTTCTGATGAGAAAGGGGGGCAGTCATGTCTGTATCGGTAAGATTTCCGCAAGCCTTGCTATCGGAGGTAGCACTTCCTGTGGATTGTATTGAAGAATACGAACTGCGTGGTCCCATGCTCAAGGGATTTGTTGATGATGTGATGATGGATGTTATTCGGAAGGATTCACTCATACCGCCCGGGGCAGAGGTTGTGATGCGCAATAACCATCGGCAACATGTCTTATTTATGGGGGCGGCCCTGCAGTTGCGATCACCCGAGTTGTTTCTTGGTACGATTCCGTGGGTCTATCAAACGTATCGCAAGCATGGTTTTTCGTACCATTACTTTGCGTGTGCATTAGAAAACTGGATGATGGCGATTCGCACGCATTTGACAGCGGGGTCTGCAGAGGCGATCTTGCCTGTTTATAATTGGATTTTGACGCATCATGAGGATTGGGTGCGGTTGGCGGAGGAAATCTGCGAGTCCCCTCACGCGGACTCTTTGTCGACAGAGCAAGCTGCTTTATTGGAAATTCTATTGAATGGACAGCACAGCGCTGCCATGGACTTTCTGCAGCGAGAGGTGACAGATCCGGATGCCGTTGCGCCGTTTTATCGTGATATGCTGCATCCGGTCTTGTACGAAGTGGGGCGTCGATGGCAGATCGGACAAGTCACGGTTGCCGAAGAACATATGGCCTCTGCTATTGTTGCGCGTATGATGGCGGGCATGCCTTTTGTTACGGCACCTTGTCGGAGCCGTACACCTGCACGGGCGATTGTATCTACAGCGCAGCAGGAAACACATGAACTTGGTGCCTGGATGATATCTGATCTATTGCATCTCAAACAAGATTGGAATGTTCATTACGTCGGTGCCGATACACCCATCGCAGATTTGCTCAGCATGACGGAGAAGGTGCAACCCTCGCTTATTGCGCTTTCGGTTACGATGGTTTTTCACCTTCCGCATATAGCGCGTTTTGTGCGGGATTTGCGTCAGAACGACACATTTTCGCAAACCAAGGTTTTGGTTGGCGGGCAAGCGTTTCAAATGGTTCCAGATTTATGGCGCGCCACGCACGCGGATGCTTATGCGTTGACACTGGATGCTGCATTAGAGCAGGTCAGTGTCTGGCAAAGGGATGCGGCGTGAGTGACCATCTGTCGATGCAGAAACTTTCCGATTTTTGTCCTGACTATCTTGAACACGGGCATCCGTACCCTGCTTTCGTAGCTGCCAGCGATGGGGTTATTCTGTCTCATAATGATGCTTTACGGCAGTTTTGCGGGGGGCATGGCGCATGTGGATGGTCGATGGAGGCGTTAGGTGTGGAACTGTCTTTGGGGGCAACATTGTCCATGCAATGGAAGACTACGCGCATCACCTTGCGGCATGGCGAACAACGTTGCCTTTATCAGGTCAAAGGACGTAGAGATTCCAAACATATCGAGATTGTCTGCATTGCTGAAGTGGAGGC
Organism: PVC group bacterium; assembly: GCA_003567005.1. Taxonomy (GTDB): domain Bacteria; phylum Verrucomicrobiota; class Kiritimatiellia; order UBA8416; family UBA8416; genus T3Sed10-140. The sequence continues at coordinate 126,707 of PXBF01000068.1, read as the reverse complement.
AAATACGACGGCTTTGTTGGAAATGACAGCATTAAACAACGAATTGGTTAATTTGACGCGGGAACTGCGTACGCGAAACGAAGCATTGGAAAAAGCACACCGGATGATTCGTGATTTGCGCGAGCTTTTGCCGATGTGTGCGGGGTGCCACAGTATCCGTGACGAGGGGGGAACATGGCATCCGGTTGCTGATTATCTCATTGAACACACCGGTACGAAGGTGTCGCACGGCCTTTGCCCGGCTTGCATGAAACGTTACTACCCCGATGTTGATTGACTGCATTCATGTGCCATTTGGTTTGCGTGCTGTTTTCTTTGCGCGTGTTTGTTCTTATGCATTATGCCATTGCAGTTTTATTCTGGTGTGCTTTATTATAGAGTATGGCTACATCAAATTACATTCGCACGATTTTGGAAAAAACGGGTATCTTTCCCGATGCACGTATAGAGGAGGCATCGGCTGCCATTGCTGAGGGGCATTTAACCCCTGGAGAGGCAGCCGTACAGGCCGGTATTTCGGAGACGGCTTTTCTGGAGGCTTTGGCTAAGGTTCTGCGCATGCCCTATCTGCGGCTCAAGGGGCGCGAAATTGATGCGGAAATTCTGGCGTGTCTTCCGACGAAAGCGGTTTTTCAATATCAAGTGATACCACTTGCTATGGAAAACGAGACGCTTCGTGTTGCTGTTAGTGATCCTTTTACAACTGGGTTGATAGATTCCTTGCGTCTTGCGGCTGGGTGCCGGGTCAAGTTGGCGCTTAGTCCGTTGGAAGATATCGGTGATGCTGCTCGCGCCTTTTATGGGGTTGGGGCAGAGACGGTTGATCGGATGATTCTGGACAATCGTTATGAAGAGCTTGCTGATGAGCAGATTGCGAAGTCAGACTTGAGTGAACTGGATCAAGAGGCTTCGATCGTAAAGTTTGTGAATCAGATTATACGGGAGGCCGATCGTCAAGGAGCTACCGATATTCATTTTGAACCCATGGAAAATCGGTTACGGATCCGGTATCGGATTGACGGTGTTTTGCATGAGACGCCTGTACCGGTGCAGTTAATCCGTTTTCAAGCAGCGATCATCTCGCGCATCAAAGTGATGGCGAATTTGGATATTGCAGAGAAGCGTTTACCGATGGATGGTCGTATTGGTTTGCGTGTGGAGGGGCGCAACATTGATATACGTGTGTCCACGATGCCGACGGTTTACGGGGAGAGCGTAAGTTTGCGTTTGTTGCAGAGTGGTACGCAACTGATAACGATTGAAGACTCGGGTATGAGTGACACTGACAGTTCCACCGTGCGGCGTCTGATTCACCGCCCCAACGGCATTATTCTTGTTACGGGGCCGACCGGGTCTGGTAAATCGACATCGTTATTTGGTTATTTACAGGAATTGAATCGGACCGATGTACGTATCATGACGGCAGAGAACCCGATTGAGTATGAAATGTCCGGCGTTAATCAAGTATTGGTCCGTCCGGAAATCAACCTGACGTTTGCACGTGTCTTGCGCTCTTTTCTGCGGCAGGATCCCGATATTATCATGGTGGGAGAGATCCGCGACTTGGAAACGGCTGAGATTGCCATTCAGGCTTCATTGACTGGGCATTTGGTCTTCAGTACCCTTCATACCAATGATGCGTCGGGTGCTTTTACGCGTTTGGTTGATATGGGGGTGGAACCTTATTTGGTGGCGTCCGCCGTCGAGGGGGTCATTGCACAGCGTTTGGTCCGTCGACTCTGTAGTAGTTGTCGTAAATCCGTACCCTTGCCGGAGGCTGATATATTAGCGGATATTCGTTTCCCGACGGACCGGTTGGATAAGCAGGAGGTATTTGAAGCGGATGGGTGTGATACTTGTAGGGGAACAGGGTTTCGGGGACGCTGCGGTATTTTTGAGATTCTGCCGGTATCGGAACAGATTCAATCTTTGGTTACGGGGCGTCATAGTGCAGGTGAGATTAAACAGCAAGCCCTTCGAGAGGGCATGCATACGCTGCGAGACGATGGTTGGGCGAAAGTTATGAAGGGAACGACAACGATCGAAGAGGTCTTGCGTGCCACGGAGGACAACCAGGATTGAGGGGAAAGAGTAGCAAGCAGAAATGGGAAAGCAGACAGCGGTGACAATGCTGATGATGAAGGTACCGCGAAACATTTCGGCAGAGGTCGGTACCGCGAACGTATCTTCTTGTGGTTTTCGGCGTTTGTCGTTTCGTCTTCGGTCGGTTGTGTCTATCATGAGCATTGCTAGGAAAGCAGATGTTGGAAAATTGGGCAGGTAGCGGAGTTTTGCATGGGCGTATTTACGTATTCGGCAAGGACAAGGACGGGCGAGAAAAAAACGGGTGAGATTGAGGCACCTGATCGACGGGTTGCGCTTGCGCAGCTTGAGCGACAAGGCTTATTGCCGATCTCTGTTGCGGAGGGGGCTGCTTCCAAGCGCAAAGGTGCAGCGCCAAAGCGACGGTTTCAATTGGTGCGTCCTGCCCATATGGGGTTGCGCGAGATTTTAGTATTCACGACAGAGCTTAGCGACTTGCTCGCGTCTGGCATGACTTTGGGGAATGCGCTGAATACTCTCACGAGTCGCAAGACGGGACGGGGTTCAGACCAGATTCTGGAGCAGCTTCGTAACGAAATTATTCGTGGAGCCAGTCTGTCCGAGGCGTTACGGCAATTTCCACGCGTCTTTTCTGGATTGTATTGCAGCATGATTCAAGCTGGTGAGGCCAGTGGTGCGTTAGATGAGGTATTACGCAGGTTGGTCGAGCATTATGAACGGATTCAGGAGTTAAAGGAAAAAGTGGGAATGGCATTGGTATATCCGTTGATTGTGATTTTAATGGGTATCGCAACGCTGGTTTTTTCGATGGTAAGTGTCGTTCCTCGTTTTCAGACGATTTTTGAGCAACTAGGCCAGGCGTTGCCTTTGCCCACGAGGATTTTGATTGGCTCGAGTGAGTTTCTGAGTCGATATGGTTTATTATTGTTAGCTGCTATCGGGGTTATTTGCGTGTTGGCGCGACGTGCTGTCAAAACCGAAAAAGGGCAATTGTGGTGGCATGGGCTTTTGTTGAAAATGCCCCTTGTAAAAGGCGTTGTAGCGAGCGGTGTTTATGCTAACTTTGCGCGGACTTTTTCGGTCTTGTTGAAGAATGGGGTGACGGTATTACAGGCGCTAGAAATTGTAGAGCGTACAGTCGGCAATGCGGTTATTAGTCGCGAATTGCACAAGGCACGGGATCGTGTAACAGATGGAACCTCGATTTCCGGTCCATTGGCTGCGGGTAAGGTCTTGCCTCCCATGCTAACGGACATGTTGGCTATCGGTGAACAGACCGGAGATATGCCATCTGCCCTTACACATATCGCCAGGCGTTATGAGAGTGAGCTGGACCGCAATGTCAAAATTTTTACAACGGCCCTTGAACCCATCCTTATCGTGGGGGTGGCGTTTGCAGTAGGCTTTGTTGCCATCAGTATTTTGATGGCTGTTTTCAGTTTGACAGATGGGATGGGTGTTTAAGCCGTTCTGTTTGATGGCCGGTCTCAGCAGCGGTGGATGCAACTTGAGGTAGACGATATGAGTAATGCTGGTCGGTTACAAGGTACAAATCTGATCGCTGGTTTGTTGTCTGTACTGGTTATTACGGCCATTTGTTTTGTCCTGCGTGAAGCACAGCAGGTCATTTTACCGTTAATCATTGCTTGGCTTTTGTCATACATACTGGGGCCAGTGGTAACCTTTATGACACGGCGCAGGATTCCTGCGGGGCTGGCTGTTTCCTTCGTGTTGCTTTTAATCATGGGTGTTGGGTATTTAGGTGGGCTTTTCGTAATCGCACGCATACAGGTTTTCCGTGCGGCATTCCCGATGTATGAAGATCGCGTGATGGTATTGTTGCGCGAAATTACAGAGACGTGGGATTTGCCATTTGATCCGCTTGTTGGCATTGATTGGGGCGGCACGCTCACGGGTTGGATGGCTGGTGCCGGGCGTTGGGCCGTGACGTTTTCCATGCAACTGACAATGGTGATTATCTATCTGATTTTCTTGCTCTTAGGAAAACCCTATTTTAATGCGAAGTTACGCGCGGCCTATAATGAAAAACAGGCGGCACGTATAGCCAACGTTCTGGGTGCGATCTCGACCCAAATCGGGGTATATCTCTCGCTGCAGGTGTTGATCAGTGCCGTCACGGGGGTTTTCGTATGGCTCGGGTTAACATGGATTGGTGTTGATTTTGCCGTGACATGGGGCGTGCTGGCTTTTTTCCTGAATTTCATTCCGACTGTGGGATCTATTGTTGCTTCGATACCACCCTTGTTAATTACATTTGTACAGTTTGAATCACTCTGGCCCTTACTCGGGGTAGGAGCCTTATTGTTGACGATTCAGATGAGCATTGGGAATTTCGTGGCTCCCAAGGTACTCGGGGAACGTTTGAATCTGAGTCCGGTCGTTGTCTTGCTCTCTCTTGTTTTCTGGGGGTGGTTGCTTGGTATTGTTGGTGCTTTGCTATCTGTTCCGATTGCATCTTCAATAAAGATTGTATGTGAAAACTTTGCCCCCTTGCGACCGATCAGTATTATGATGGGTTCTGGTAAGCTTCATTACCGAGCAGAGACGTGATCGTGCATGATGGGATAGGCAATTCGATACAGGGGTTTGTGCGCTGCATCGCTTGCGTTACTGATCGATTCATTGGCAACTGTATATGCATGCAAAGTTATAGTTGACGCATGTCAAGATGAAAATTACATTTGAGGCTATATTGTGTGAGACCGGATGTCTTGCACGTGACGTGTGGTAGGTTGCGTATAGTTGTTGTTATGACATAGCCTTCTATACCCAACTACTGTAACAGCCGGCAGCACCGGCACAAGTAGGAGATGCTGACTATGGCAGCAAAAAAAACAGCAAAGGCGGCAGCCAAAAAAGCTGCAGCTAAAAAAGCGGTAGCGAAGAAGAAGGTGCCCGCAAAGAAAGCGGCCGCCAAGAAGAAGGCGCCTGCCAAGAAAAAGGCTCCTGCCAAGAAGAAGGCACCCGTCAAAAAAGCTGCGGCTAAAAAAGCAGTAGCGAAGAAGAAGGCGCCCGCAAAGAAAGCGGTTGCCAAGAAGAAGGCGCCTGCGAAGAAGAAGGCACCCGTCAAAAAAGCTGCGGCTAAAAAAGCGGTAGCGAAGAAGAAAGCGCCTGCGAAGAAAGCGGCCACAAAGAAGAAAGCGCCTGCGAAGAAGAAGGCGCCCGCGAAAAAAAGTAAGTGATAATGCGTCAAGGCATATCGGTTATTCTTGATTATGCCGTAGTAAAGAGGTGATCAGCTCGTGCTGGTCACCTTTTTTCATGTGCGGAATCCCATTGGATTTGCTAGTGTTTCATCCTAGTGATTATTTTGGGTGTGATTTAGATAGATCTCCGGAGGAACCTTTATGCATTACAACCTGTTGGCGGGCTATACCGCTTTTCCTTTTTTAGCAGCCACAGACATTATGCAAGTCGTTTTGCAGTCTGATGCGATGGGACGAAGCATTCTCCTGCTTCTTATCGGCGGCTCGATTTGGGTATGGTCCATGATGGTGACGAAGAACATGCATTTGCGTCGGGCGCAACAGCAGTCTGATCGTTTTTTGATGACGTATCGCAAAGCGTTACATCCGTTGTTAGTAAAAAGAAAGAACCAGCCGTCCGTCGACAGTCCTGTTGAGGCTGTTTATCTTCAATCTTATGCCGCGCTTGAGGCTGTTTTGGATGTTCAGGGTATTCGCATGGAAGAAATGGAGGATACGAGTGAGCTTGTAAGCATTCGTTTAAGTGATCGGCAGATCGATTCGGTACGCAATGCGGCCGAGCGTGCGGTTTCGGAGCAAGCCTTACTGCTTGAGAGCAATATGAACACATTGGCAAGTGCTTCGAGTCTTGCACCTTTTTGCGGGCTATTCGGCACGGTCTGGGGGGTCATGCGTGCATTTGGAGCCATGTCGGGGTCTGGATCTGCATTGCTTTCAGAAGTTGCGCCAGGTATTTCAAGCGCTCTTGCTACAACCGTGCTTGGTTTGCTTGTGGCGATTCCATCTGTTTACGGTTACAATAAGTTGAGTGATCATATCCGTTGCCTGACTGTCACCATGGATAACTTCGCGCAAGAAGTGACAGGTGATTTGGAGCGGATGCATCGTGCTTGAGTTCGATGGGAGTTAAGAAACCATGGCTAGACGGGCACCTTTGACATCCATTCGGCGCATGGGAGATATTAATCTTACGCCATTGATGGATTTAACGTTTATTTTGCTTATTACCTTCATTATCACGTTCCCTTTAATGGAGCAGGGCATTCCTCTTGATTTGCCTGATGGGCGTCAGCGTGATGCCATACAAGAGGATCAGCCAAGAGAAATCAGTATAGATCGAGATGGTCAGCTCTTTTATGAAGCACAACCGATGTCTCCTTTGGAACTGGAGGATGCAATCGCCGAACTTGCTTTGCGTGAGCCGAACGTACGCGTGTATGTGCGTGCGGACAAGAATGTGCCGTATGGCGCAGTTGTTCGTGTCTTACAGTCCCTTCAGGATGTAAATATCACCCGCATTGCGCTGGTTACCCGTGCTGACTCTTGAATCAAGATGAGGAGGGGATGAAAAAACGGCGATGGAAAAATGATCGGAGGGCTATCAGGGGCCGGAGGCGGAGGGGGCTACTTTTCTTTATTTTCTGCCTTGGGTTTGCGTTTGCCTGGCAGCAGCAGTGGGTTGGACGTTTTCTACGCGCACAAGTCAATCGCTGGTTATTGCCGCGCACCGTATTGGGTGAACGTGTAACGATCCAGCCATTGGTGTTAGCGACCTATGCTGGTCCCCCTGCTTTAGTGGAGGGTGTGCAGTTAACCTTCAGCCCAGCATGGAGTCGTTCGCTTATGCAATCGAGTCCTATTCCTGGTGTCCTATTGCCGCCCGGTTTTCTCGTAGATGGTTTGATGACATCAGGAGCCGTTCGGTTTTCCCGACCTGATGATGGTGCGGTTTACCAGGTTCCGTTCTACATTCAAGTGCAGGATACTGTGGGATTCGTGCCTGAGTTGAAAGTTCGATTCCCCGCAGATAAACTGAATTTTGTATTAGATGATGTTTTTGCTGAAGACTGGACTGAACGTGGGGAGTACTTGTTGGGGTCCTATGATTTGGAACAGCGCATTCGGTTTGATGTGATTCGGATATGGACCTATGAGACGGATGCGAAGCGCCCCCTGCATCCGCTGATCTTTCGCGCAACGGCTACGGGAAGATTACGCTATCGTTTTCGGGATGGGTGGTTTCGGGCACGCGTTACCGCGCGCGTAAGGGAATTGACAATCTCCTTTGTTCTGATTCCCATTGCCTACCCCGATGGAATTGGTTTTGATTATCGTGCACGGATCGATACCTTGGATTTAGGCGTAAGTTGGATGCCACGTTGGGGCGAGCGCCGGCTTACGCGAGCTGTGCATCGTTCATTGGAGCGTAGCTTGAATCGTCGTCGTAAGCGGGAACGTTTAGCAAGACAGCGGCTACCTCTTTGGCTTCCGATGGCGTTGTCCGTTGATATTGAGATTGTCAATCCCGAAGATCCCGAAGATGCTCTTTAAGCGAGCGTTGCCATGAAAAAGCACGTCACCCATTAGCGGTTTAGCTTTATTCGAGACATGTAATGCTGCAAGACGCACTGTATGATATCTTCTTTTGTGATATCTTCTGTGTGGTAATCGCTTGCACCGGGTCGTAGCATGGCTTCAACCGTGACAAGCCTCAGTCCAGCCCGTTCGCGCATGCGTACTTGTGCGTAGGGGAGTTTTCTGTCGGGTAGGGTTCGCTCTTGCAACCGGAACATGATTTCTTCTGTTGTGCCATCGAGAACCGTGATTACGGCGCTACTCGGAGAACTACGAATGCTCACACTGCGCCCGTGTTTTTCGAAGGCTGGCCGTAACTCTTCAAATGCGGGCAGTGCGATTTCCGTAATGAACCGTTCAAAGGGGGATATCTTGGTTTCTTTCTTGGTTTGATGCGAACCGACGAAGAAACTGTCGAGATCTTGTTGCCATTGTGCCATGTTGCCTGCTTCCTAAGAATCTTACTGTGCTGAAAATCGGCAGTACCGTAACACAATGTTCTTTCTCTTTGCAACCTTGCAGCTTTCCTGCGCTTTTCTTTATGTTGTGATTGTTGTATGTTTCAGGATTGATCATTTGGGTAGGATTTTTATCAGGGTTGATCGGGCATGACTTGGGTTGTCTATAATATTTTGTTTTGTATCGGATATTTGCTTTTATTACCGCATTTTTTATTGCGGATGTTGCGCAGAGGCGGATATCGAAAGAATTTTAGCGAGCGTTTCGGGGTGTATCATGCGAGCAAGCGTGAGACCTTTGCGCAAGATCGGATTTGGGTGCATGCCGTGAGTGTGGGGGAGGTGCAGTTGGCGTTGGCGCTGATAGATGCATTCCGTGCTGCCGATCCCACGTTGCGTTTTGTGGTCAGCACAACCACGTCTACAGGGTATGCGATCCTTGCGCAGCGCAAGCATAAGCATGATGTGCATATCTATTTCCCTGTGGACTTTCCTTTCGTTGTGCGCCGCGTAGTAGGTTTGATCCGACCGCGGGCTGTTGTTCTGCTTGAATGTGAGTTATGGCCTAACTTTCTGCGTTGTCTTTCTCGCCATGCTATTCCCGTGTGGGTTGTGAACGGGCGTATTTCCGAGCGATCATTCAACGGCTATCGAAAGGTGCGATTCTTTTTCCGTCGTGCGGCGGCTTGGGTGCATACCTTCTTTGTTCAGACGGAGCAAGACGCAGCAAGGCTTCGTGCTCTTGGGGCTGCTTCGATCCAGATATTGGGTTCCGCAAAATTTGATGTACCGATACCTAACGAGACGTCTTATGCGCGCGCGCAATCGATTGTCACAAAGGCGGGGATGGATCCATCTGGCATGTTCTGGGTTATGGGTTCAACTTGGCCGGGAGAAGAGGCGTGTTTGTTGGCAGTCTTGCGTTCCTTACGGAATCAATATCCAGCATTACAGGCGATTCTGGTTCCTCGGCACGCCGAGCGTGGCACGCTGATAGAGGGGGTTTTGCGTGAGAGTGGATTACCCTATGTCCGTCGCAGCACGATGACCACTTCTTCGGAACGCGGTCAACCTCCAGCGGTTTTGCTAGCAGATACAACGGGGGAGTTAGCGGGGTATTACATGCTTGCAACCTTTGTGTTTGTCGGGAAAAGCATGGCAAGTAATCATGGCGGCCAGAACCCGGTGGAGCCGGCGGCTTTAGGGAAAGCTGTTGTTACCGGTGAAAACATGGAGAATTTTTCTGGGGTGATGGGGGATTTGCGTGCAGCACATGCCATCGAGGTGGCATCGGATTTTACGCAATTGGAAAAGATATGTACGCGGTTCATCACAGATGATTCCTATCGTAGAAATCTTGGTGAGAGGGCGGCTGCGCTAGTTGCGGAGCGGCGTGGCGTCATGGATCGAAGTGCGCGGTTGATTTTGGCGGAACTTGCGCAATCGCAGCGTTGACTCGCGTTTGGGATCAGGTAGACTGCTTTTTTTTTGGGGAGCCTTGTTATGAAAATATTTGTTGTTGGAAGTGGGGGGCGGGAGCATGCCCTCGTGTGGAAATTGGCCACCGATGCGAGTTGCCCGACTTTGTTTTGTGCACCAGGCAATGCCGGTACTGCCGAACTGGGAACCAATGTGGCCATAGCGGCGGATGATATTGATGGTATTGTGGCTTGGGCTGCAGCCGAGAGACCTGATTTGACGGTTATTGGACCTGAGGTGCCTTTATGTTCCGGTGTGGCAGACCGTTTGATCGAAGAGGGATTGCGTGTATTTGGTCCTAGTAAACGGGCTGCCCAACTAGAAGGGAGTAAGGTGTTTGCGAAGGAGGTTATGGAGGCCGCGGGCGTGCCAACGGCACGTTCTGCGACATTTACAGACTCGGACGCCGCCAAAGCCTATATTCGCAGAGAGGGCGCCCCGATTGTAATCAAGGCAGAGGGGCTTGCTGCTGGCAAAGGCGTTACGGTTTGTGCCTCTGTGGCCGAAGCAGAAACGGCTGTTGAAGCAGCAATGTGCGAAAATGCTTTTGGTGAGGCGGGGCGACGTATTATTGTAGAAGAGTGTCTGGAGGGGCCGGAAGCCTCTATTCTGGCGCTTGTTGATGGTGAAAACTGCGTATTGTTGGCTTCCTCGCAAGATCATAAGCGTGCGCAAGATGGAGACGTGGGGCCCAATACGGGCGGAATGGGGGCGTACTCTCCAGCTCCCGTTGTCACGGAGGCATTATGGCCCATCATTCGGGACCAGGTTTTTGGTCGGACCCTTGCTGAATTACGGAAACGCGGTATCACATTTAAGGGTGTATTGTATGCGGGGCTGATGCTGACGCCGTCTGGTCCCAAAGTATTGGAATTTAATACAAGGTTTGGTGATCCGGAAACACAGGTTATCTTGCCTCGCCTTGCGGTAGATTTGGTGCCTTTATTGGATGCCTGTATTGACGGAAGGCTATCTGAAGGTATGTTGCGCTGGCATTCGGCATCTTGTGTCACGGTTGTGATGGCTGCCGCAGGATATCCCGGCGCTTATTCCAAAGGTGATATCATTCACGGTTTGGATGCTGCTTCTGCGTTAGATGGGGTCATGGTTTTTCATGCGGGTACGACTGTAAAGGCTGATCAAATCGTTACGGCTGGTGGTCGTGTTCTGGCCGTTACGGCGCTTGGGCATACATTACCTGATGCTATACAGAAAGCTTACGCGGGTGCGGATAACATCAGGTTTTCGGGTTGTTGGTGCCGTAGGGATATTGCTGCCAAGGCTACACAAGCTGGTGGAGGCATATGATGCGAGATTTGGTGTTTGTATGCACGGGTAATATTTGTCGTAGTCCGATGGCTGAATATTTGTTTCGCGATATGTTCCTTGCGGATCACGAGAATTGGCGTGTTTGCTCTGCGGGGGTTGCTGCCAGTTATGGGATTCCCGCCAGTCGTTTTGCCATCAAAGCTCTCGATGAATGCGGCATCGACCTGACACCGCACAGAAGCCAGCCCGTTATCCCGCAGATGGCATCGACTGCGGATTTGCTTGTTGTGATGACCAGGGGGCATCGCGCGCAGATATTGGAGCTGTATCCATCTGCTGCGCATAAAGCGATTCTTTTGTTGCCGTTCCAATCACAGGCTTCAGAGTTGGATTTGATTGATCCTATTGGATTGTCTTTCGATGTGTATCGTTATGTTCGGGATGCAATACGAGGAGCTTTGCCAGGTTTATCGGATTATTTGCATGCGTCACAAGCATAGGCTTCTTGAGACCGTATGTTTTTTGTTTAAGGAAAGGAGAAAAATCGATGCGGGTAGGTATAGCAGCAGATCATGGCGGGGTTGCTCTGAAAGAGGTTTTGGCCGAACAATTGCAACGGGAACAATATACTGTCGTGGATTATGGTAGTAAGGCGAGTGATGGTTCGGTTGACTACACGGATTACGCTGGGCTTGTTGCGCAGGGAATCGAGCGCAAGGAAATCGATGAAGGCATATTGGTGTGTACAACAGGCATTGGCATGTCCATGTCGGCCAACCGGTATCCGTATTTACGAGCGGCGTTATGCACCACGCCCAAAATGGCGGAAATGGCGCGCAAGCATAATGATGCAAATGTTCTCGTGTTAGGAGCAAAGTTATCCACACCAGATGAGGCCAGGGCCATCCTTGCTTCTTGGTCGAGCATGTCTTTTACCGGTGAGGAACGGCATGTCAGGCGATTGTCGAAACAAACACGATCTGCCGCGTTTGCGATGGACACTGACTCGATCCGGCAAGGGGATCCTTCCGTATATGAGAATATTCGTCTTGAAGCTGAGCGTCAGCGTAAGACGCTGAACCTGATTGCGTCGGAAAACGGGGTCAGTCGTGCGGTGCGGCAAGCACAAGGTTGTATTATGACCAACAAGTACGCGGAAGGTTATCCGGGAAAGCGTTGGTATAGTGGATGCGAGTACGTTGATATTGTAGAAAATCTGGCAATAGAACGTGCTAGCAATTTGTTTGGTGCAGAGCACGCAAATGTACAGCCGCACTGCGGCAGTTCTGCTAATATGGCTGTATATCATTCTATGCTGAAACCCGGAGATACGATTCTAGCCATGGATCTGGCGCATGGGGGGCATTTAACGCATGGTTCTCCCGTTAATTTCAGCGGCCAGCTATACCATGTTGTTCCTTATGGCGTTTGCGAGGATACTGGTTTTATTGATTTTGATGCGCTTGCAAAGCTTGCACGAGAACATAAACCAGCATTACTTGTTGCCGGGGCGAGTGCCTATTCTCGCGTTCTACCTTTTGAACGTTTCCGGGATATCGCCGATGATGTTGGCGCCGCATTACTGGTTGATATGGCGCATATCGCTGGTCTTGTTGCAGGTGGTGCTCATCCGAGTCCGGTTCCGCATGCTGCCTTTGTAACGACTACGACGCACAAAACGTTGCGCGGTCCACGAAGTGGCATGATTTTATGTCGGAAAGAGTACGGAGCCACGATTGACAAGGCGGTGTTTCCCGGTTTGCAAGGTGGGCCGCTCGAGCATGTAATTGCAGCAAAGGCGATTTGTTTCCATGAAGCGCAACAGCCTTCCTTTGCCGCCTATGCTCACAGCGTAGTGGATAATGCGAAGGCGATGGCAGCTTCTTTTACAGCGCAAGGAGTGAGGCTGGTTTCGGGGGGGACGGACAACCATTTGATTTTGGTTGATGTGGGTGCGCATGGCACAACAGGGAAAGCAGTCGCGCAGGCGCTGGATCAGGCAGGTATTATTGTGAATAAGAATGCGATACCTTTTGATACGCGGAGTCCGTTCGTGACGTCAGGCATTCGTATTGGAACGCCGGGGGTAACATCTCGAGGAATGGGACCCGATGAAATGCGTCATATTGCCAATTGGATTCATGCTGTGATACGGGCACCTGAAGACACTGCATTGATCCAATCGATTCGGTATGCGGTCGAGGACTTGTGTTCGCAGTTTCCGGCTATGCAGGAAGCATAAATACGAGTATCCCAGTCTCGCGGGGTTGCGATGCGTAAATCAAGTGGGCGCACAATTATTGTGGGTGATGTTCACGGTTGTTATCTGGAGCTTGCGCAACTTCTTCGCGAGGCACATGTTGTAGTGGGACGCGATAGAGTCATCTTTATTGGTGATTTAATCAACAAGGGCCCTGATAGCAAGCGCGTTTGGGAATTATTTTGCAGGGTGCAGGGCGAATCCATTATGGGTAATCATGAATGGAGCATGTTGCAATTAGTAGATGGGGATCATCATCGACACGCGAAATATCTATCTGATTTAGAACGTGATTTTGGGAGCGCGCTTCCTGCGTTTGTCCGTTGCGTACGAAAGTGGCCCTTTTGGTTAGATTTGGGTAATTATATGCTGGTACATGCTGGCTTGGCCCCTGGGCAGCATCCTTCCGAGACGGATCCTTGGGTACTGACAACCATTCGCACGTGGGATGGTGTTGGGGATGATTTGCTTAACCCTGAAAATCCACCGTGGTATGAATACTATCGAGGGAAGCGCACGGTAGTGTTCGGTCATTGGGCAGCATTAGGCGGCATGCAGCGTGATCGAGTGATTGGGCTTGATACAGGTTGCGTCTATGGTGGGATGCTTTCTGCGCTCATCTTGCCGGAAAGGACGTTTATCCGTGTTCGGGCGCATCAGCCGTATCATCGGATTCACAAGTAACGGTTGGTTTCAAATAATACTGAATATTGTGTAAAAGCATTTCCTCGTCGATGGGTTTAATCAGATATCCTGAAATGCCGAGAGAGAACATATTCATAATAAGTTCTCGGCTTGCATACCCTGTAATCAGAATGATTTTGGTGTCTTGCGGAATGCGTGCATGTCGCAGGAACCATAATCCATCATGCTCTGTCAGGGCATAATCAACCAGCACAAGGTCAAACGTATTGTGTTGTAGGCATACGAGAGCTTCATTTGCTGTTGAGGCGCAGGTGACAGCATAATGATGGGAAGACAGGGAATGCGTCATCGTCTTTTGAATACTGGGATCGTCGTCGAGAATCAGTATGGTTGGTTGCATGATAAACCTCCCCAGTGTGAGCATGCATGCTCAAGTAATCGATGACGGCGTCACTTACAAGTCCATGATAGTCATGTTACAAGGGGGCTGTCGAATGTATTATGCTAACGACGAAGAGGTCTACATGTCTCATTAAGAGAGCTATGATGGCCTGTTTTACGTGGCATAGAGGCGCGAATCACAGCGTCTTTAGTGCTTCGGATAAAATAAATTGCATGCAAAGTCTTTTATTTGCGCTAAAAAGTTTGACAGTTTAGCCTGTTTGGGCGAATCTGAAACAGTCTTACAACTTGTGTTATCCTCAAGTGTAAATTTTTTTGGGTATGGATTTGGAGGCTTAGTCATGGGTAAGTTGTTGCGGGTGTTGGTTATCATTCTCTTGCTTTCGTCGGTAGTGGCACTTGTAATGGCGCACATGCTCTTTAATCGAAGAGAAGTGCTTCGTGCGCGTGTTGAGACAATGCATAGGGGAATCGTGCGAGTAGCGCGTACGCTGGAGACTGATGCGCCGGAACCGCCTGCCGTTGCACCGACATATCCCGAGCGTGATATTTCTCCTATTACGGCAGAGCCTGAGCCATCACCTCGGACGGAGAACTTTTGGAGAAATTATCAGCCTGAACTGGAAGAAGTAGATCGCACGCTGATGGATTTATCTGATATGCGGCAAGATTTAATGACATTATACCGCATTGATGCGCAAGGTACGCGTATTACGGATGGGCCTGGAACCATGCAGGGTGTTATTGATGATTTGATCACGCGTGCTGGAGATCAATACAATACCTTGACAGCGACACGCCAGCAGTTACGCATGTTGCGTGAGGAACTTGTATCCATCATTGAAGATTACAATGATCTTCGCAATGACCTACGCTCGGAAAAAGCAACGGTGCAAGAGGTTTCGGCTGAGCGTGATGAGCATCGTGCGTCAGCAGAAAACGCCCGACGCGAGCTTTCGCAGGCGAATGAGAACATTCGCGAGCTGAATTTGCGCATCGACGATATGGAACAAGAGCAACTGGTCATGCGTGAGGAGAATGATACCCTTCAGGTTCGTAATCAGGATCTAGAAGAGTTAGTGGATACATTGCGTGATCGTGTTGCTGAGCTTGAAGGTATGGGGCCAGCTGATCCAACGGGCGATGTACCAACAGGGGCTGCTCGGATTGACATTGATGTGGGCGATAAGGGGACAATTGTATCGGCCGATCATGATTTCATGTTCGTGGTTATCGAGTTGACGGATGTATTTATGGACGAATTGATTGAAGCATCTGTTGAAGGTCGGTTACCGTTGGTTGATTTGTACGTTGAGCGCAGAGATGAAGATAGACGTTCGTTTATCACGAAAGTTCGACTGGTTCAGATCAATCGGGATCAGAATTTAGCGATTGGTGATATACAAGTGGACTGGCATCAAGAGAATGTACGTCCTGGTGATATCGTTGTTTATCAGTAAACAGCCCTAGGTGTATGGATACACGTAAATATTTCTATGTTACACTGCTCCTGCTAGTAGTAGTAGGCTTCGTAACGGGCTGTTATTCTGTGCCCGCTGATACCGATATACCTTGGAACGAACCGCAGGGGTGGGAGGGAAGTCCCTACATCCCTGGTTTTTCCGAGTGAGGATTGACAATTTTATCGTGTAATGAGGCTATTTTTCCGTAGCGAGTAGCAAGAGTTCTTTTGCATGCCGAAGTGTTACACTCGTCAAATCTCGTCCACCTAGCATACGGGCGATTTCCTCAGCTCGTGTATCATCATGTACTTCATGAATCGCTACTTTGGTGCGCTCAGATACGATTTTTTTACTTACGACAAGGTGGTGTGTGCCGCAGACGGCCACTTGCGGTAAATGCGTGATGCACAGGACTTGATGGCTTTCTGCTACGGTTGCAAGTTTTTTGCCGACCGCATTACCCATTTCGCCACCTAAGTTTGCATCGATTTCATCAAATACGAGAACGGGTACCTTGTCGTGCTGCGCAAGCACGGCTTTTAACGCGAGCATCACACGTGATATCTCGCCGCTGGATGCGATCGCCTTTAGCGAGCGCATGTTTTCACCGGGGTTGGGAGCAAAGCCGAATTCGATTACATCCATGCCCTCGGGACCGGGCGCATGGGCAGGCGTGATGCGGATCTCGAACCGTGCATGTTGAAAACCGAGGTCGCATAAGTGTTTTTCCACTTGTTTCGCAAGCATAGCGGCACTTTTTGCACGTGCTTTTCCTAGTGCGGTAGCTTGTTTTTGCAATTCTTCTTGCGTACGGTCAATGGCACCTGCAATTTCCTCGAGTCTTGCTTCCCGGTCTGAGAGTTTTTCGCGCCTTTCTATAGCGGTAGCAAGAAAGGTTTGCATATCTGCGATGGTACGACCATATTTGCGTTTGAGTTTTTGCAGTAAGGCCATCCGATCCTCAAGCCAAAGCAATCGTTCCGGATTGACATCCATGCGGTTCAGCATGCTGGCAACCGCTTCAGAAACATCTTTTGTCTGGATGGTGATCGATTCTATTGTTTCGAGCCACTCTTCTGCTTCCGGCACGAGCGTGGCGAGTTCTGCCACGGCTTTACGCGCCATGATGATCGCCGAGAGAGCGGCTTGCTCATCGCCTGTTAATGCCTGGGTAATCCCATTCGAGAGTTCGATAATTCTTGCCGCATTTGCCATGCGGGTATGTTCGGCGAGTAACTCGTCCTCATCGGTATTTTCCAGATCTGCCTGCTCGAGTTCATGGATCTGATAATCGAGTAGGTCGATTTGTGCGGCTGTGTCACCATCGGATGTATGATAAGATTTACGCTCTGCTTCGAGTTCGAGTAGGGTATCGTATGGTTTTCGATACGCCTTCCGTAGAGCGGCATGGTTGCCAAAGGCATCGAGAATTTCTCGTTGGAAGGTGGCGTTGAGTAAGGATTGATGCTCATGAGGTCCATGCATGTCGACGAGGAAATCACCGATTTTACGGAGTAATTGTACCGATGCGGGTGTATCGTTGATAAACACGCGACTGGGCCCATTGGTAGAAATGGTTCTTCTTATGATCAGCTCGCCATCCGTAGATGGTTCTAGGCCTGCATCCGTGAGAATAGCATCGATCTGATCTGTTTGTTGTAAATAGAAAACAGCTTCTGCGAGAGATTGCTCTGCTCCCGTGCGAATCAATGATTTGTCAGCACGATCTCCTAAGATCAACTGCAGGGCATCTGCCAGCATGGATTTGCCGGCGCCCGTCTCTCCCGTAATCACATTTAGACCACTGGTAAAAGTGACGGCTGCATCATCGACCACTGCAAGATTTTTGATACGTAGGTTTGTTAGCATGAGGTAGGATCATACAGGATAGAGGGGCTCTATCGCAATATAGGAATCGGCCTGTTTTATTTTTTGCCAATGAATACGCGGTACAACCCGGGCTCGAGTTCGTCTGTTTCAATGATTTCCGAGCTCGGGTAGAACCCGGTTTCCTGCAGCCATTGCAGCCAGTTCGTTCTGGGGAATAATCCACAAATATGCGTTTCACCAATAACCTCAGGCTCTTTGCTGGTGGGGGAGCGAAACAGGTAGGCAAAGTCGATCTGGTATTGTCCGTCATTCACAATCGGATCGTGATCCCATTGCAGAAAACGCATGGCTGCATCGTTACCGTCATGACCGCCGTGATAGGTGGCGGGGCGGAAGGTTTCGGTTGTGTAATCGGGAATAAAGAGAGCGACACCGCCGGGTTTGCAGTGCAGGAATGCGGTTTGCATAGCCTTCTTCAAATCCTCTTCGGTACACATGTAGCCGATTGCATCTTGAATGAACACGACATCAAATTGGCATTTCAAGCGGATTGCGCGCATATCGCCCTGGATATGTTCACATTCGGGGTTCAATTTGCGGCTAACGGCAAGCATGTCCTCGGATTGGTCGCACAGGGTCATTTGGTAATGCGCCTTCAGATAAGACGCGTTATTCCCGCCACCGCTACCGAGCTCCAGTACGGTTTTGGGATTATTATTATGATATTTTTGTATGATGCGGTGATAATCAGCAGCATCATCTTCATACTCTTCGGGTGCGGAGAGTAAAGGCCACCAATTGGCATATTTGGAGTAAAGCAGGAGCGTTTGATTTGGTTGTTTGGCAGTGGTCATGATCAGATTATCGTTAGAAGAAGATTTTGAAGAAGCGCAGGATCCCTTGTTTCCATGGCACACGGTGGGAGATACCGCTGCGATTTTCGAATTGCGGCAAGTTGGCCAGATACCACTCATAGTTGCGAATGAGCGCTTGTTTGTTGGAAAACTGGGGGGTAAAGCCTAACTGTCTTTCGGCTTTCTCGATACTTACAAATGAATCTTCGCAAGCGGTTTCATAGACCCATTTGTAGAGGGGTGATAGGTGCATAGCTTCGAGTATGCGCAGGATCCAAATAATGGGTTTTGCAGGGGTTCCGATAATGCGTTTACCATGTCCTGCGTGATCGAGAACAGCCTGGTAATCCTCTCGCATGGTTGTGAATTCGCGTGCGCCAATGTTGAACGTGTCGTTTGCAACAGTTGCGTCTTTGGTCAAGCAAAGCCAGGTTGCTTCGCAGAGGTCTTCTACGTCGAGCAATTGATAGCGGTTATGTCCATTTCCAATCATCGGGAAGTTTTTCCCATCTCGTGCCCAGTCATAGAATAGGGCAAATACGCCAAGGCGTTCGGGCCCGACAAACGATTTGGGGCGGATAATCGGGACGCACATGCCAGATTTACGCAATTCGAGGCAAACCTTTTCTGCTTCGATTTTGGCAATGCCATATGGACCAACCCCATCCAGCTTATCCTCTTCCCGTAAGGGGTGGTGATCTGGTATGCCATAGACGGCTGTAGAAGAAATATGCACAAAGCGTTCGACGGTACCTGCCTCCTTGGCGGCATGCGCCAGATTTTGGGTGCCATCTATATCGGTGGTCATGATTTCGTCTTCGGTATAGAGCGGAAGAGCTGCTGCAGTATGAATGACCCACGTTACATTCTGCATGGCGCGCTTTACGCATTCTGGGTCTCGAATATCGCCCACCATGATATCGATTTCTGCCTTTTCAGGATAGTCGAAAGGGACGATATCAAGCGAAGTGATGTTGGTGATACCTTTTTTGCGAAGGTGGCGGATGAGATTGATGCCCAAAAAGCCACTGCCTCCCGTTACTAATACCTTAGGGTTCATATGTTGCTCTCCTGCTGAAATTTGGGTGCATGAGCTGCGCATGAAAACGTTCTACTGCAAGTTTGACCAACGTACTGCAGGATACGCAGATGGGAAAGGTAAAAATACGCAAACAGATGCCTTTGGTAGGGGCGGGCTGTCTTTGTCGTATATTAAGAGGATTCAGGCGGATAGCCGTATGAGTCGTCAGACAGGGAAGGCAGATCATCAATCGCTGAAACATCGCATGATTCGTTTGGGAGTTTGTTATAAAAAGTATCGCATTTGGCGCTGTGATTAGGGTACTCTCTGGTCATGATAAGAGCCAACGGGCATGTGGCAGGAGGAAAGAGTGTGAAGGCAATAGCACCAGGAAAACTAATTTTAAGCGGTGAGCACGCGGTGGTATATGGGCAACCAGCCGTCGCGATGGCTATTGACCTCAGTGCCCAAACCACGATTTTACCACAGACGCATGATGATATCGTTTTTTCTCTTCCGGACTTTCGCCAGCGTGAATCCTTCAAGTTGCGTGCGCTGCGCGAGATGAAGCGCCGGATTTTAACGAACTACCAGCTTTTTCAGGACGGTGAAATTGGGATTCGCGAGGTATTGGCCAAACCGGTGGAGCTCCTTTTGTTTTCCTTTATTACGTTGTTAGATGGTGTACATGTGAAATTGGAGGAGGGTTTGGATATCGGGCTAACTTCTTCCATACCTGTCGGTTGCGGGTTGGGGTCATCGGCTGCTGCTGTGCTAAGTGAATTGCGTGCTGTGGGGCATTATTTGCGTGTTGATTTTCGACCAGATTGGCACATGAAATATAGTATGTTGGCGGAGAATATGCAGCATGGTCATGCATCGGGGGTTGATAGTTATGTGTCGATGCATGGGGGGTGTGTCCGGTTTCAGGAAGGGGTAGGCGACTCGATTCCCATGCCTTCGGTTCCGATTTTTGTCGCGCAAACCGGAACACCGATTACTTCTACGGGGGAGTGTGTTTCTCGTGTGCGTGAGACGGTTGGCGAGCATGCTTCCATCTGGCATGATTTTGGAGCCATTACAGATGAGGTTGCCAGCGTTGCCGGAAAGCGAGATTTAGGCTCGATGAAAGCGGCTGTGCGTGAGAATCATCGTTTACTTTGCCGCATAGGGGTCGTGCCTGAACGCGTGGCCTCATTTGTGCGAGACATTGAGGCAGCCGGGGGCGCAGCAAAAATCTGTGGCGCTGGTGCGGTTCTTGGTGATAAGGCTGGGATCGTTATGGTTATTGCTGAGAAACCTCCTTTGGAACTATGCCAGAAATATGGTTACACGGTTTCTGCTGTACGCGGGGATCCGTTGGGGGTGCGCGTAGTTTGAGCGGCCGGACAAAAATGGTTTCCCCGGACATTCTGATTTCCGTTCCAGGAAGTTTTATGTTTTCCGGGGAACATGCTGTTTTACGGGGATGTTCTGCTTTGGTGGCTGCTGCAGATTATCGTGTCACAGCACGTGCACGATTGCGTCATGATGATGTAATTAGGGTTGTCTCGGATCTTGGAACGTGTGAGATGCGCGTGGGTGCCATTGGAGCAGATCGTCCTTTTCAATTTGCCGCTGCTGCCATTGCCGCTGCCGATGGAGATAAACTTTCATCTGGTTTTGATCTTTGCCTTGATGCCGCGATGCCTCCGGATGTGGGGCTTGGTAGTTCCGCCGCTGTGAGCGTTGCCGTATATGCTGCTGTTATGGCTTTACAGGATGGAGCCATTCCTCGTAAAGCTGCATTGTGGCGGACTTGTCGTGACATGATTCGTACGGTGCAAGGAAGAGGTTCGGGAGCTGACGTGGCGGCTTCCGTGTATGGTGGGGTGTTGTTATATCAACAAGATGAGGGTGTATGTGAACAGTACTTGGATCATCTGCCGGACATTTCGTTGTTCTATGTTGGTTATAAGACATCGACGGCTCGTGTCATTGACATTTTGGAAAAAAAGAGATTGCGGGAAAAGAAAGTCTTTCAAGAGTTGGACCATAGGATGGAGGCAGCGACGCAGTTGGCTGCTGATGCCCTGCGCAGAAGTGACCTCTCAGCACTGGGGAGGGCTTTGGAGGAAGGTCAAGCGGTTTTGTGCGGGTATGGCGTATGTGACCCAAACATGCATAACTTGACAGCATGCTTGCGCAAGGATGCAGGAATTTCAGCAGCCAAGATATCAGGTTCTGGTCTGGGAGACTGCGTTCTAGGCCTTGGAACGATCACAGAGCCAGATAGGATTCCGTATAAGTGGATTCCGGTTTCGATTGATCGAAAAGGTATCGTAGTGGAGTGGAAATGAAGTTTTGCAAGCAAGTCGTTGATACGTACCTGAAGAGCTGTCATTGGGGGGAGAATGAATCAGGTTCGGCTTATGCTCCTGCTAACATTGCACTTTGCAAGTATTGGGGAAAACGCGATCACGAATTGAATCTCCCGATGACGGACAGTTTGTCGATTTCGCTTGGGTCATATGGGAGTCACTGTACCATCTCCCTTTCCAATCAGGATGCTTACGTCTTGAATGGGAATACGATGGAAAAAGATTCACCTTTTGCGCAGCGCTTACGGGATTTCCTTGATTTATTTCGCGGGGCAGCGGGTTATCATTATCGGGTCGAGGCTACGAATACGGTTGCTACATCTGCTGGTTTTGCATCATCGGCATCTGGGTTTGCCGCACTGGTTCTGGCATTACAACAATTACACGGGTGGGATCTGAATCCGCGTGTTCTGTCGATATTCGCGCGAATGGGAAGTGGCAGTGCGAGTCGTTCCTTATGGAATGGTTTTGTGCATTGGCATGCGGGTACGTTACCAGATGGGTCGGATAGTTTTGCCGAGCCCATTCCGTCGGACTGGAAAACGCTACGGGTTGGGCTATTGACAATAGATGCGGGACGCAAAGTATTGCCTTCGCGGGAGGCCATGAACCGAACGGTTATCTCTTCGGCGCTGTATGCGAGCTGGCCCCAGCAAGTGCAGCACGATTTGATAACCTTGCAGCAAGCAATTGCCGTAAAGGATTTTGATATTTTGGGGGCATGTGCCGAGCAGAATGCGATGGCTATGCATGCCACCATGCTGGCAGCCCGTCCACCGGTGTTGTACTGGCAGTCCGCTACAGTGGCAGCATTGCATTCCGTTTGG
The DNA here is from genome assembly GCA_003567005.1 of PVC group bacterium. GTDB lineage: Bacteria > Verrucomicrobiota > Kiritimatiellia > UBA8416 > UBA8416 > T3Sed10-140. The sequence goes on along the minus strand of PXBF01000068.1, from coordinate 104,193 downwards.
CGCGCGCGGTCGGACGGACTGAGGCTTTATTGTACGATGGATGCCGGTCCGAATGTGAAGCTGCTATTTACGGCGGATTGCCAGGATGCGGTGTGTGAACAGTTCCCTGAAATGCAAGTCGCGAATCCCTGGGTACAATGAAGCGATATCTATACATTATCGGTCTGATCAAGCTAGCAAGGCAACCAGATAGAGGAAGCTGTTCCTCGGATACACGGAAAACGTGTATCCGAGGTACTTGTTGTCTTTAACCGAGGATGGCTTTCAAATCCTCTTCCGGCGTGCTGATAGGCATGATGTTGAAATTCTGCACCAGTACATCCAGGATGGCTGGTGTAATGAATGCAGGCAGGCTCGGCCCCACACGAATATTCTTGATGCCAAGGTGCAGTAAGGTCAGGAGAATGCAAACGGCTTTCTGCTCGTACCAGGAGAGGATGAGAGAAAGAGGCAGACTGTTGACGTCCGTATCGAATGCATTTGCCAAGGCAACCGCAATCTGGATGGCGGAATAGGCGTCGTTACATTGTCCCACATCCAGTAAGCGTGGAATACCGCCAATATCGCCAAACTGCAATTTGTTAAAGCGGAATTTGCCACAGGCCAAGGTTAGAATAACGGTGTCATCAGGTGCCTGTTCGGCAAATTCGGTGTAGTAGTTACGTCCTGGTTTGGCACCATCGCAACCTCCCACGAGGAAGAAATGCTTGATCTGGCCTGCTTTGACAGCTTCGACGACCTTGTCGGCAACGCCCAGTACAGCATGATGACCGAATCCAACGAGAATCGTATCATCAGGGCCATCTTCAGCAAAACCTTCGGCTTCCTGTGCAGCTTGGATCACGGGCAGGAATTTATGGTCAGCCACATGTTCAACGCCCGGCCAAGCAACCAGACCTGTGGTAAAGATCCGTGTTTTATATGTTTCCAGTGGCTTCTGAATACAATTGGTTGTCATCAGGATGGCACCGGGAAACGCATCGAATTCCTTCTGCTGGTCCTGCCAGGCGCCGCCATAATTTCCTGCCAGGTGTGGATACTTCTTTAGTTCCGGATATCCATGTGCTGGCAGCATTTCGCCATGCGTATAGATATTGATGCCCGTGCCTTCTGTCTGTTTTAGCAGTTCTGCGAGATCCTTCAGGTCGTGCCCGGATACCAGGATCGCCTTACCCTTTTTGGGGTGGATCCGAACAGGGGTGGGTTCCGGGTTCCCGTATGCACCTGTGTTTGCCGCATCCAATAGTCCCATCACCGACAGGTTCACTTCGCCAGCCTTGAGGTTCAGGGCAACGAGTTCATCCACATCCCCGGGGTCCGTTGCCAGTTTGGCCAAGGTTTCAATAAAGAAGGCATATATTTCGTCGTCTTCTTGTCCGAGAATACGGGCATGTTCGCTGTAGGCGGCCATCCCTTTCAGACCATAGGTGAGCAGCTCTTGCAGTGCGGTAATGTCTTGTCCTTGGCTCGTCATGCGCTCCGCAATGCTGATGGCACCTGACTCTTGGATCATCTCTTGTTTGCTGGACGGTTTCCAGGACGCTGCGACCGCTGGCAGCGGTGTGGCTCCAACTTGTTCGCATACGGTCTTGGCTTTTTCCATAACATCGGCGGCTTCGTTCAATACTTCGACCATGCGATCTTCATCGAAGTTGACATTGGTCACCGTTGTAAATAACGCTTTGATGATAAAGCGTCCGATATCTTTTACATCCGCTCCCTTTTTTTGTGCAGGATCGGCGTAAGCCGCGATACCTTTGGTGGCATACACCAGTAGATCTTGTAGGGATGCTACATCAGGGCTTTTCCCACAAACACCAAATGCTGTGCAACCTTTGCCCCCGACGGTTTGTTCACATTGATAACAGAACATACTCATTTTTTCCTCCTTCTTCTTTTCTTTTTCGTGACCATCACGAAATCGTGTTATTTGGTTACCTTCTCCCGGATCATAATCAGCAGCATTTTAAAGCGCTTCGCAGCCCGCAGCTCATGGGGAATATTTGCCGGCATAATGATCAGTTCCCCCTCATGAACCGTTTGCTTTTCTCCATTAATTGTAATTTCGGCCTCACCATCGATGATTTGGACCGTGGCGTCATAGGGCGCCGTATGTTCGCTGAGACCCTGGTCCACATCGAACGAGAATAGGGTCAGCGTTCCCGCTTTTTTGTCGAGCAGTGTTTTGCTCACGACGGCACCATCCGCATAGGCAATCGCCTCGCGCATAGCGATAGAAACCCCTTTGTTTTCTTTATCTTGCTTAGCCATGTCGTCCTCCTTTTCTTTCTGGTGGTTTTTGCGATGTTGGTGCCATCCTATAGGGGGCTTGTTTTGTCATCCTTGATTTAAGTCAAAATATGAAAATATTTTGAATATGTACGAATATGCACCTATGGTGCGGGGGTTCTTCCACCGCTCTTGAGATACGCACTTATGACGATTGTCATTACCGTTCAGAGTAGCCGCATATCTTGTATGACTGGTAAAGTATATTGCACGAAGTCACAAATTGGGGCATTATGCCACCATCTTGTTTTCGTGGAATCAATGAAGGATTTGGCAGATGGCGGCCCCAAAAGTAGAAGATCATTTTGGTTTATTAGCTGACATAGGAGCAATCAGCTCTATTTTGTCGGAAAGTAATGATCTGCAAGGTTTTCTCGACCGTGTGGTCAATATGGTTGCGGAGCATCTGCATGCCGATGTTTGCTCGATTTATTTGTATGAGGATGAAACGGGCATGCTCGTATTGTGTTCGACGCATGGATTGCGCGAGGATGCTGTCGGGAAAATCCGTCTTCCTGTGGGCGATGGGTTGGTCGGGAAAGTGTTGAAAGAGCTGCGTCCTATTTGGGTTGACCGTGCGAGTGAGCATCCGGATTACCACTATTTTTCCGAGCTCGGCGAAGATGCTTATGAAGTATTTCTGGGGGTTCCGATACAGCGTGGGATTGAAAAAATAGGTGTATTGACGGTACAGCGTCGTGATCGCCACCGGTTTGAGTCTGCTGAAGTGCAGGCTATGCGTGCGCTCACGGCACAGCTTGCGGCTGCGATTGAGACGGCGAGAACCTTAATGCAGGTTGCTTCGTTACAAGTTGCGGTCGATCAGGTAGAATCGCAGACAGAGTCGGGGACTTTCATCAAGGGCCGTAAAGCATCGCCTGGCTATGCGATGGGGCCCCTCGTTCGGTTTACGCGTAACCCTGCCATCAAGATATTAGAGGCTTATCGCGATGATGCGAAGGGGATTGGCGATAAAGAGGCTCTTGATCGTGCGTTGGCATCTACGCAGCAGGATCTTCGTGATATGCAGCAGGAACTGGAAACCAAATTGCCAGAAGTTGCCGCACTGATCTTCGAGGCGCATTTAATGATGTTAAAGGACCGAAGTTTCACTGGCGAGATGCAGGATGAAATGGAAAAGGGCCGTGAAGCGACCAAGGCTGTGGCTATCGTTGCTTTCAAGTACATCCAGTTATTTGAAGGGAGCAAGCATGATTACGTGCGCGAGAAGGCACATGATGTTGAAGATCTGGCCTTGCGGCTTCTGAAGCACTTAGATGACCGGCAGGAACGGAGCGGACAAGATTGGCATGGGGCTATCGTGGTAGCCCATGAGCTTTTGCCTTCTGATATTTTGATGATTACGCTTGCAGATGTAGCTGGCATCGTTTTGTGCGGAGGAGGGTTGACATCCCATATTTCGATTGTTGTGCGTGCGCTATCGATTCCAATGATTGTGACAAATAGCAATCTATTGGATGATTTGCCAGAGGGTGAGACGGTTGTTTTAGATGCAGATGAAGGCAATGCGTATATCAATCCTGGTCCTGAGATACTGGAGAAATTTACGGATCGCGAGGCACTACGCCAGAAGGCGGAAGAGCAACGCACCAGCATGCTGGAAAAAACACTGACGTCGGATGGTGAACGTATTACACTATTAGCGAATATCAATCTGCTCTCCGAGTTGGATTTGGCGTTAGACTTGAACGCCGAGGGGGTTGGCCTTTATCGCACGGAGTTTCCTTTTCTGGTGCGTCCATCGTTACCGACCGAGGAAGAGCAATTTTTGGTGTACTCCAAACTTCTCAAACGCATGGATAGCCGTGTTGCGTATTTACGGACACTGGATGCGGGTGGAGATAAGATGTTGCCATATCTAGAGGTGAATCCCGAGCCAAATCCTGCCTTGGGTCTCCGGTCGACTCGTTTAGCATTCAAGTTCCGCGATGTTTTACATGCACAATTGCGGGCCATTTTACGAGCAGGTCTTGATGCTCCCGGTATGCATGTTATGTTTCCGATGATTTGCTCCTTGGATGAATTTCGTGCAGCTCGGCAAACGGTTTCTGAAATTGCCAAGGAATTATCTGAGGAGCATCAACAAGAATTGGCCATTCCCCCGGTCGGCATGATGGTAGAGTTGCCATCTACGGTGGAGTTGGCTTCTGCTTTTGCCGCCGAAGCTGATTTTTTCTCTATTGGTACTAACGATTTTATACAGTATATGCTTGCAGTGGATCGTAACAATGCATCGGTAATCGATTATTATTGCCCGCATCACCCTGCCGTTTTACGTGGGTTAGCTCGTTTGGCAGGTGCTGCGGAAGAGGCTGGTATACCTTGTTCGGTTTGTGGTGAGATGGCACATGATACGAAGTATGTACCCTTTTTCGTGGGTATAGGGGTGCGTCAGTTGAGTGTGGATCCGCATTACCTGCCGGATATTCAGAAGTGCATCCAGAAGTGGTCCATGGCAGAGATGCGGCAATATGCACAGGATTTACTTGGGCAGGACTCCATTGCAGATGTGGAGAAAGTCATTGACGCGAATGTTAAGAAATAATACGTGTCATTGTTTTTGTTTTGGGAGGTATTGCATGGAGGTTATGACGGGGACAGGGGGGGTAACGTTTCCCATCGGGTGGAAGGCATCAGGGGCTTTTGCAGGAATCAAGGCATCGGCTGAGGATGTTGCGCTGGTATATTCTGAAACGCGTGCAAGCCTTGGGGGGGTATTTACGACCAATGCGGTTCAGGCAGCACCTGTTAGCTGGTGCAAAGATTTGGTTCAACGTGGTGTCGCGCACGCTGTCGTGATTAATAGTGGTTGTGCAAATGCATGCACGGGGTCTGAGGGCATTGCGGCGAATGCTCGTGTAGCGGAAGATACGGCTCATGCCCTGCAACTCGAACCAGAAGATGTTGCCGTTTGTTCGACAGGAACGATTGGGAAAAAACTACCTGTTGAAAAAATTGCTGCTGCGCTTCCTCATGCCGTGCAATCGCTTTCACAAGAGGGAGGCATTGCTGCCGCGCGCGCTATTATGACGACAGATACGACGCCCAAGGAAGCATGCGCTCGTATGGATATTGATGGGGAAGAGGTTCGTATTGGTGGTATGGCCAAGGGGGCCGGTATGATTGCGCCTAATTTGGCTACGATGCTCGCTTTTCTGACCACAGATGCCAATGTTCCACATGATGCATTGCAAACTTGTTTACGGCAGGCCGTTGAACAATCTTTCAATCGCATTATCGTCGATGGAGACATGAGCACGAATGATACGGTTCTGTTGATGGCGAACGGCGAGAGTGGTGTTTGCTTGGATGTGAACCATCCGGCGTGGGAATCTTTTTGTGAGGGCGTTTGTGCGGTGGCATCGGAATTAGCGCGTTTAATCGTCAAGGATGGCGAGGGTGCCACGCGTTTTATTACCGTAACGGCCAAGGGCGCTGCGGATGCAAAGGATGCATTAGCTGTTGTGCGTGCGATTGCAAATTCTCTTCTCTGTAAAACAGCATGGTTTGGTGGGGATCCCAATTGGGGGCGTATCGTTTGTGCCGCCGGTTATTCTGGTGCTCAAGTAGATCCTGATCGGATTGATATATCCTTTGACGAGCTAACCGCAGTGCGTGCGGGACAATCCGTGGCTGCCTTTGAAGATCTGGAAGCAATCGTTTCACGTCCAGCATTCGAGATTGTGGTTGATATGCATATTGGAGAGGCCGAGGAAACCGTTTATACCTGTGATTGCAGTTATGACTATGTGCGTATCAATGCCGAATACATGACGTAAACAGGTTGTCTTTGGTGATAGAGTGGGCATTGGTTTCGCGTCAGTCCTGTGCGTTTTGCGACTTCATGCCGTTACTATGATGTGGATGCACTTGAGGTATGGGGCTCAGGCATTTTGATGATGGTATGACAAGATCTGCTAGTAATAGAGAAAGAATGATCATGGATGAAGCAACTCGAAAAGCGGCCGTATTGATAGAAGCGCTGCCTTATATACAGCGTTTCCGTAATGCCATTGTCGTGGTGAAGTTGGGTGGCGCTGCGATGGAAAATCCCGAGCATGTTGGGCGTGTGTTGGAAGACATAACGTTTATGGAATGCGTTGGAATGAAAGTGGTCATCGTACATGGTGGTGGCAAGGAAATCTCTCGAGGGATGGAGCGAGAGGGCATTGAAGCGCGCTTTATCAATGGATTGCGGGTAACCTGTGAAAAGTCCATTCAAGTGGTGGAGCGCGTTTTGAAAGGGGATGTGAACCCGCGTATCGTTAATATCTTGAAAGATAAAGGGGCTTCTGCAAAAAGCCTGCATGGGGAAGAAGTGCTGCATGTGAATCGTGTTTCGGGGCGTGACCCCGAAACGGGGAGCCCCATAGATTGGGGCTTTGTTGGAGAGCCAGGGGAAGTAGACCCGACCGCGATTCGTCAGCTTCTTGATAGCGGGGTTATCCCCGTCATTACACCGCTGGGTATGGGGCCCGATGGCAAAATTCATAATGTGAATGCGGATGTTGCAGCAGCGGCAATTGCCAAGGCCATACCAGCCCGGAAGCTTGCTTTTTTATCAGATGTGCCTGGGTTATTGCGAGATCCCCAAGATTCTTCCAGTTTGATCTCGACGTTGCGGCATGATGAAATTTCCTGGATGTTCGAGCAAGGTATTATCTCTGGGGGTATGGTTCCTAAAATTTGCAGTTGTATTGAGGCATTGGAGGCCGGTGTACGCAAAGTACACTTGATTGATGGCCGGCAAATGCACTCGCTGCTTTTGGAAATCTTTACTGATGAAGGCGTGGGCACGGAAATCGTGGGGCCGCAGTTAGACTGACAGCCATTCTCATTATGGATAGCCGCCTGAAGGTGGGTACTGCAAAACACCTCATAATCAGGGAAAACGCGTTTGTTGCGGCTTTGACCGGAAATGTTGTGGTTTTGGCGTCCATAACGAGAATTGCAGTTGGATTCATGATCGATGTTGCCATCCGTGGCAGGTTCCATTAGTCTCAACCGACTATCTGGCTGGGTGTTTCGGTGACGCTGGTTGGTTATGTTGGCTTGAGATTTGAAACACGCATTCAGCCAGAATCAATGCAAGATCCTAGTCATTTGCTTAAGATGCCGATTGGTATATCAAGTAAGGAGTGGGGTTGTTGCAACTAGGCTATTGATGCGGGAGAGGATATATGAGGATTTTATCGGGTATACAGCCATCAGGGAAGCTGCATATTGGCAATTATTTCGGGATGATGAAGCCTGCGCTAGAATTGCAGCATAAGGGGGATGCTTATCTCTTTATTGCGAATTATCATGCGCTCACCACGGTCACCGATGGTGACTCTTTGCAGAAGGCTACGCTGGATGTAGCCTTGGACTTTTTGGCTTGTGGATTGGATCCGGCCAAGACGGTGTTTTTCCGTCAGAGTGATGTGCCGGAAGTGACGGAATTGACATGGTTGCTTGCAACGGTAACCCCCATGGGCTTATTGGAACGGTGTCACTCCTATAAGGATAAGCTGGCGAAGGGTATTCCTGCCAGCCATGCCTTGTTTTCGTATCCGGTTTTAATGGCATCTGATATTCTTGCTGTCCAGTCCGATGTTGTTCCCGTAGGGCGCGATCAAAAGCAACATGTGGAAGTGACGCGGGATATCGCGATTAAATTCAACCAGCGTTTCGGCGAGATTTTCAAGATTCCTGAGCCATCGATTCGTGACAATGTGGCGGTGGTTCCGGGCATAGACGGACAGAAAATGTCCAAGTCATATGATAATCATATTGAATTATTCGGCAGTGCGAAAGCCACGAAAAAGCGGGTCATGCAGATCGTGACGGACAGTACGCCGCTGGAGGATCCGAAGAATCCGGATACGTGCAATGTGTATGCGTTGTACCGTTTGTTTGCGACGGAAGAGGAGACTTCTCAGATGGCAGAGCAATATCGTGCTGGAGGATTTGGATATGGCCATGCCAAGAAAGCATTGTTGGAAGTGATGGAGCGCGAGATGGGGCCGCATCGTGAAAAGCGTGAGGCACTGGAGAAGGATTTAGATTATGTAAACGATGTCTTGCGTGAAGGGGGCCAAAAGGCACGAGCCGCTGCGCGAGAGACGTTAGACAAGGCACGTGCAGCAATGGGATTACGATAGAAAGAAGTGTTGCGATGGCGCAAGATGAGTACAAAGTTGATTTGGAAGTTTTCGAAGGACCATTGGATTTATTGCTCTACCTGATCCGCAAGGATGAAGTGGATATTTATGATATTCCGATAGAGCGTATCACCAACCAATATATGGAATATTTAGGTGTCATGCAGATGCTAGATTTGAATATTGCGGGCGAATTTATCGTGATGGCGGCGACACTGATGATGATCAAGAGTCGCATGTTATTACCGGTAGAAGATCAAAACCCCGAGGAAGAAGAGGATGAGGGGGATGATCCGCGGTGGGACTTGGTACGGCAACTGGTGGAGTACAAGAAGTACAAAGACATAGCGGGGCAACTGCAGGAGCGCGAGTATTACCAGGAGCATGTTTTCGGTTACGGAGGGAGTAACGCGGGTGCGAAAGATGTTGAAGATCCGGGCGTGGCACTGCATGACGTCAATTTATTTGATTTGATAAGTGCTTTTCAGGAAGTCTTAAAGAAGGCGCCCCCCGAAGAGTTGGGAGAGATTGCGGAGGATCGGTTTACCGTGGCTGATCAAATTGATACGGTGCTGAAAACGGTTCGTACGGATGGTCACATCCGTTTTTCGCAAATGTTTGGTCGCATGGCTTCGCGCAACGAAATCATCTGCACGTTTCTTGCGGTGTTGGAGTTGTTGCGGTTACGTCAGATTTCTGCCGTACAGGACGATCATTTTGGAGACATATTGATTCAGCCGGGTAATCCTGATGAGGCCATGGAGCTTGGTGAAGGTGCGGGATCTTCAGAAGAGGGGGCCGTACATGCATGATGCGATGCGTTTACCGGCTTTACGTGAAATCATTGGCGCTTTGATCTTTGGTGCGAATCGCCCCATTACGGCCCGCGAATTACGTCAGTGCTTGCAGGAGGTTGCGTCAGAGGACTCTGAGGTAGCTGTTTTTGCCGAGGCGTCAATCAAGGATATCGAAAGAGAAATTCGAGCGCTACACGATGAATTGCAGTTACGCGAAACAGGTTTCGGTATATATGAGGTTTCGGGCGGCTGGCGCTTGCAAAGTAATGTTTCCTGTGGTCGGTGGCTCAAGAATTTATTAAAGGTCAAACCGCAACGGCTGTCGCAACCTGCCCTTGAAACCATGGCGATTATTGCGTATCGGCAGCCGATTTCCAAAGCTGAGATTGAAACCATACGCGGTGTAGGGGTTTCGCATGTGATCAAGCAACTGATGGAAGTGCAGTTGGTGAAGATCGTTGGTCGCAGTGAGTTGCCGGGGCGCCCATTCTTGTATGGTACAACCAGTCGCTTTCTCGAGCATTTCGGACTGAAATCCCTGCAGGATCTGGAACAGATCGGTCCCAGAGTATTTACTCGTAAGATGCAGGCGGATACGGGAGAAACGGATCAAACGGAAGATGATGCCAGTAGCGACAATCAGGATGATGTTGTAGAGGAAACGGATAAGAGCGTTGTCAGTGATAATGAGAAAGGGCAGGTGGACGAAAGTGCATAACGAGTGCCTGCAAACCAATGAAACGTCGCATGAGGGATCAGACGTTCCTTTTCAGTCTGTTGCCATTGTCGGCATGGGGCTGATGGGCGGTGCATTGGGGCTCGCGTTAAAAAAGTTTTGTCCGCAAGTAACGGTGCATGCATATGCACGCCGTGAAGAGACACGCAAACTTGCTTTGGAAATGGGGGCTTGTGATCATGTGTCGGATCGTATCGTGGATGCCGTACAAGACGCTGAGCTGGTTGTTTTATGCACGCCCATTCTCGATATTCCTGATTTAGTAGAAGAAATATGTGATCGTCTGCGTCCCGGCGCAATCGTGACCGATGTGGGCAGCACCAAAGAAATGTTGATGGAAGAGGTTGCCGCACGCTTGGCGGGGCGGGATGCCTGTTTTATCGGAAGTCATCCCATGGCAGGATCCGAACGTACGGGTATCGAGGCGGCAGATGAAGACTTGTATGCACATGCAGTGGTCATTGTGACACCGCCAGCCGATAACGCGCTGTTACCGCAAACACGGATAGTGGAGGCTTTATGGCGTTCTATCGGTGCACGCGTGTTGGTAACCCATGCAGCGGACCATGATGCCATTGTGGCAGGGACAAGCCATGTCCCTCATCTTTTGGCCGCACTTCTGGTTCGTGCGGCGGCACGATCGGCAGATAAACCGGGGGCCTACTGTGGTCCGGGATTCAGGGATTGCACGCGTATCGCTTCCGGTTCGGAAGGCGTGTGGCATGACATTGTCAAGAGTAATGCTGGACCGATTGCCGCATCTCTTCAAGGGGTCCGTAGTGATATCGATTTGCTACTGGACGCTTTGGATCGAAAAGATTTTGATGCCATTCGCGAATTGCTGGGAGAAGCACGAGAGGTGCGAGAAAATATAGTAGGCACCAAGGGGTCGAGGATACTGCTTCGACAGAAAGATTCGGACAAAAAGAACTGATAGGTTCTGGGGGCCGCGACATGGCGGGATGTACGGGGGGCAGCAGATAAGAATGAGGGATTTAATGCAAAAGGTTCGAGTTGGGTCTGCGGAGCGGATGCGCGGGGGATTGCGGGTACCGGGAGATAAGAGTATCTCTCATCGGGTGGCAATGCTGAGTAGTTTGGCTACGGGAACATCGACTTTGTCGGGTTTTTTGAAAAGTGAAGACTGCCTGAATACCTTGTATGCGATGGCGGCTATGGGGGCACACGTTTCGGAGCTTAAAGGTGGTGAGATCCGCGTAGAGGGGACAGGAGGCGTGTTGCGGTCTCCAGGCAAGGTTCTGGATATGGGCAATTCCGGTACGGGTATGCGATTGTTGACGGGGCTTTTGGCCGGTTTTCCGATAGAGGCTGAACTTACGGGAGATCGATCTTTGCTGTCGCGACCAATGAAACGTATACAGCATCCTTTGCATGAAATGGGGGCTTCGGTTGCGTTGCTTGGTGCCAACGGTTGCGGTCCGATTCGGATATCGGGTGGGCGTCTGCATCCGATTACATATACATTACCGGTGGCATCAGCCCAGATTAAATCGGCCGTATTATTGGCGGGATTATCGGTGGATGGAGAAGTGTGTGTGATTGAGCCGGAAGAGACGCGGGATCATACCGAACGTATCCTGACCGCACTGGGATATCCACTGGAGATTAACGGACGAACCATCATTTTGCATGGGAATCCGGACAGGCTAAAGAATCTTCCAGCGCGAGATTGGAAGGTACCTGGAGATTTTTCATCGGCGGCCTTTTGGTTGGTTGCTGCTGCGATGACGCCGGGCAGTGAAGTGACAATTGAAAGGGTCGGGTTGAATCCACGGCGGACGGCATTGCTACGGGTGTTAGAGAGAATGGGGGCCGACTTGCAGATCCGGGCGGATGCCGAGAATGCGGATTGGGAGCAAACCGGCACCGTTACCGTAAAGGGTGGATCTTTGCGAGGGACAACCGTTTGCGGCAAAGAAATTCCCAATTTGATTGATGAGTTGCCATTGGTGGCGGTGGCAGGCGCGGTAGCTGAAGGTGAGACGATTGTCGCAGATGCCGCAGAGTTACGCGTCAAGGAGTCGGATCGTATTGCTTCGGTTTGTCGAAATCTGGATCTGATGGGCTGTAATGTGGAGGAGAGGCAAGATGGATTTATGGTGCGGGGTGGGCCTGTAGCGGGCGGGGTGACATTACAATCGTACATGGATCACCGGATTGTGATGGCCATGTCGGTCCTGGCCTTGCATGCAGCCAAACCGGTGGTGATCGAGGATGTCGCTTGTGTGGCGACATCGTATCCGACATTCTGGCAGGATTTGGAAACGCTTTGTGGAAACGTTATTGGATAGGTTTGGAGACTTGGTATGGAAAAAGGTAATGTGATTGCGATAGATGGGCCTTCGGCCTCAGGGAAGTCCACGGTTGCGCGTAAAGTTGCAGCGGCGTTGGATTGGTTGTATGTCGATTCGGGGGCGGTGTATCGGGCCGTGGCTTGGCGTGTGATACAGAATGAAATTGATCCCTCGGATCAGGATGCAGTGGCTACGCACGCGCGCGAGATACAAGCCAACTTTTTTGTGGAATCGGGGGCTGTCCTTTTCGAGATGGCTGGTGAGCGTCCGGGAGAAGCCTTGCGCCGAGAGGCTGTGAATCGGGCGGTGAGTCCTGTAGCGGCAAACCCCGTGGTGCGGGAGATTGTTACGGATTGGCTGCGTGGTATGCGCGAGTTAGGCAATCTGGTGATGGAGGGACGCGATATCGGCAGTGTGGTGTTCCCGGAGGCGGCCTTTAAGTTTTATCTCGATGCCTCGCCTGAAGAACGTGCTCGCCGTCGCCATGCCGAAACGCAGGAGGGCCTGAGCGTCGATGCTGTGGGGGCATCGCTCCAGCTTCGCGATCAAATTGACAGTCGCCGGATGACGGCACCGCTCACCGTCGCGAAAGACGCCGACATCGTGGATTCTACCGGCATGACCATTGATGATGTGGTTGCCGTGATCCTCGAACGCGTGCGGCTCGCGCGTGAGACTTGAGAAATCGAGTGAATCGAGAGAGTCGAGTGAATCGATGATGGTGGCGGATGGTGCCGCTTAACAAGTTATCTGCTACCCGCCATGATAGCGGCACATCCGCTTGGAGAGTCCCTTGTGAACAGGGGGAGCAGGGCGGGGTGCCGTGGCTTTTGGGGCGGTGTTCGGAAGGGGAGCAGCACGAGGCGGTGCAGTTTGCGCCGCTGGGGCCGCGGTTGTTCTGCTGGCGGTGTTCACACCGGTATTCATTAGTTTGCCTCGACGCGGGCGAGGCGGCGGTTGCCGAAGCGGCCGTTGGGTTGGGGCATTTCTTTCATGGGTTGCTGGGAGACATGCACATATACGGTATTTTCACCGATAAGGTGCTCAATGGCTTTAACAAAGGCTCCATCGGGTAGAACGCGAAATTCCACATCGGCTTTGATGTTGAGCTTATGTCCATCGGGGAAGAGTAAGCAGATTGTAACGGGGACATTGCCAGGATGCAGGCGAATGATTTCCTTGAGTTTCTCTACGTGTTGATCCACTTGGGGCGTAGTAATATGGATGCTGACCGATTCTGCAAAGTGGGAGGGGGCGTCGGGTAAGGGATAGATTTCACGTGCAATTAAATTGGTGCCTTTATCTTTGCGTACGGATATCGTTCCGCATACCAGCAGTATGGCATCTTGCTGCAGGACTGGTGCGTAGCGCAGGTACGTGTCGGGCCAGACCAGAACTTCAATGGAACCTTCCAAATCCTCCAATTGCAGGATTGCCATGGCTTCTTTCTTTTTGGTGGTGCGTTTCAGGACGGCAGATGCAAGTCCACCAATGCGCACATGCGCACCGTTTTCATAATCTTTTACCTGTGAGAGCGTGGCGGTTTCGTACAGTTTGAGCAAATATTCGCAATGGGAGAGGGGATGTCCGCTCATGTAAACGCCGAGCAACTCCCGTTCGGCTGCGAGGGCAACGGTTTCGCTCCAGGGCGGGCAATCGGGGATTTCCTCCATGCCGGGGGTGTCGCAGGATTCATTTGTCTCGAGTAGGTCGAAAAGACTGCTTTGGCCGGCCGCGCGGTCAGCCTGTGTGGCTGCAGAGCGAGCCACGGCAAAATCCAGGGCATGGAGTGTACGAGCGCGATGCATCCCTTCGAAGTCCAGCGCCCCGCAGCGTGCCAGACTTTCCATGACTTTCTTATTCACGGCACTGGTATCGATGCGAGAGCAGAAGTCCAACAGGTTTTCGAAAGGTCCATTGCTTTCGCGTTCCTGCATGATGGCTGCCGCCGCCCCGGCCCCGACGTTTTTCATACAGGCGAGACCATAGCGAATGCCTTGTCCTTCGGGCGTAAAGCGAATGCCGCTATGATTTACGTGGGGTGGCAATACTTGCAGCCCCATGTCGGTGGCTTCGCGGATAAATCCGGGCATTTTATCGAAGTTACCAATTTCCGATGATATGAGGGCACACATGAATTCGGCGGGATAATTGGCTTTGAGGTAGGCGGTTTGATAGCAGACGATCGCATAACCAGCACTGTGCGCCTTGTTGAAACCATATCCGGCAAAGGAGGCGATATTGTCGAAGATGCGTTTGGCTTGCTCGGGGGGCATGTTATTGGTGGTTTTGCAGCCTTTGATGAATTTTACGCGTTGGGACTCCATCTCCTTGGGTTTCTTTTTACCCATGGCACGGCGCAGTATGTCGGCTTCGGCGAGGGAGTATCCGGCAAGAACATTCGCCGCTTTCTGCACTTGCTCCTGATAGACCATGACTCCATAGGTATCTTTCAAAATCGGTTCGAGGAGGGGGTGATCGTACTCGATTTCGGTTTCGCCGGTTTTACGGCTGATGTAGGAAGGCAGCATGTTCATGGGGCCGGGGCGATAGAGCGCGATAACCGCGATGATTTCCTCGATATTGTTGATGCCGATGCGTCGGATCAGGTCGCGCATGCCGCCACTTTCGAGCTGGAATACGCCCACCGTATCTGCCCGACTCAAGAGTTCATAGGTCTTGGGATCATCGAAAGGGATTTTTTTAAAGTCGATCTCGACATTGTGGCCGATGGCAATGAGCTCAATGGCCTCCTGGATGACGGTGAGGGTTTTGAGCCCCAGAAAATCCATTTTCAGCAGGCCGATTTCCTCGACAGGTTCTTTGGCAAACTGGGTTATGGGGTGTTTGTCTTTATCGAGGGCGAGGGGGCAGATATCAATAAGTGGCTTTTCTCCGATGACGACACCGGCCGCATGGGTTCCCGGATTTCGGTAGAGACCTTCGAGAACTTTGGCATGTTTCAGGATTGCCTTCAATTGTTCATCATTTTGCGAGGCTTGCTTGAATTCGGGATTCTCGGTTAAGGCGCGCGCAATGGTGATTTTCGGGTCATCCGGAATCATCTTGGCGAATTCATCGCATTTCCCGAAGGGAATTTCGAGTACGCGTCCGACATCCCGAATGACGGATTTTGCACCTAGGGAACCAAAGGTGATAATTTGTGCGACATGATCGGAACCATATTTTTCTTTGACATATTGGATGACTTCATCGCGTCTGGCCTGGCAGAAATCGATATCGAAGTCGGGTGGGGATACACGTTCGGGGTTCAGGAAACGCTCGAAGATGAGGTTATATTGTAGTGGGTCAATGCTGATGATACCCAGAGCATAGGCTACGATGCTGCCACCACCGGAACCGCGACCGGGACCAACAGGGATTTTATTTTCGTGGGCGAAACGAATAAAATCCCAAACCACTAGAAAGTAATTAATGAAGCCCGTATGTTCGATGATTCCGACTTCCATATCGAAGCGCTTCAGGATTTCGCGTTCGCGTTCATTGGCAGGGTTTGCCGGGTCCGGGATATCGTACAATTCCTGCAGTCCCTTGTGGCCAATTTCGATAAGGTACTCTTTTTGTGTCAATTCTCCGGGTACGGTAAAGGTTGGGAAGTGCAATTGGCCTAGTTCGATTTCGACAAAGCAGCGGTCGGCAATTTCTGCTGTACGCGCGACGGCATCCGGCATTTCGGGGAATAAGGCATACATTTCGTCTGCCGTGCGGAAGTAGAACTGATCGCTATCATAGCGCATGCGTTTCGGGTCGCTGAGCGTGGTTCCCGTTTGCAGGCAGAGCATGACTTCATGGGCTGCGGCATCAGAGCGATTCAAGTAATGCACATCATTGGTGGCGACCAGCGGAATGCCCGTGCGCCGGGATATTTCCTGCATATGTCGATTGGCTCTACGCTGATCGATTAAACCGTGATCCATGATCTCGATGAAAAAATTGTTCTCGCCTAAAATATCACGATAGCGGATGGCGGCGGCTTCGGCTTCGTCCAGCTTATCTTCTTTTAGCGCGCTGGCGACTTCGCCTTTGAGGCAGGCCGAGAGTCCGATCAACCCTTCGGCGTGTTCTGCAAGCAAGTCGTGATCGATGCGGGGTTTGTAATAAAATCCTTCCAAGTGTGCTTTGGAAACGAGGTGGACGAGGTTGCGATAGCCGACATTGTTTTCTGCTAACAAGGTGAGGTGATGCGTTGTGTGCTTGGAAGAAGGGTTGCGATCTTTACGGGATCCGGTGGTGATATACATCTCGCAACCGATGATGGGGCGAATGCCGGCCTCTTGGGCCGCTTTCTGGAATTCGACAGCACCATACATCACACCGTGATCGGTCATGGCGACAGCGGGCATTTCGCATTCGATGGCTTTCTGGATAAGCTGCTCGATACGGCAGGCTCCATCGAGAATGCTATAGGCGGTATGGAGGTGAAGATGGACAAATGGTTTCGACATGTCACGCATCCTATCGAGATCGCTGGGATGCGAAAAGGGAAAAGCGGTTTTGGCGGGAACTGTCTTTGTGTTTAATGTGTAACAAGCTCTATATCAACATTATATGATCAATGTATGTGCACGTTTCGCACGTTATGCTCTTTTCTTTCAGGTAGTGAGTCAGGTTGGTTGCAAGACGGTGAAAAGAGCAAGAACAGTCACTGCATAGGTAAGAATGGTCAGGATAATTGGTATATCGGTAAGCAGGACTTGTTCGGGGCGATCGCCTTTATTTTCGCGGTAGAGTAGGTCGAGGTAGCGAAACAACCCGAATAAAACGATGGGGATGGTGTAAGCCAAATGGTAGGATCCAAACTTTTCGATGGTTTCCGGCCAGAGGGTATAAATGGAATAGGACACAATGGTGGCTCCAGCCACGATAGCGATTAATTGATCCGTAAGCAGGAGATCATATTTTTGCATAGTCACTCTTTGGCGTGCACTTGCGCCTGCTTCTATGCTGGCTTTCTCGTGGCGTCGTTTACATAGCGCTAAGAAGAGAGCGAGCAGAAAAGTGCAGACGAGCAACCAAGGGGATATCGGGATTGATAACAGTGCCGCCCCTGCAATCGCGCGTAAAACGAATCCAACGGCTATGATAAAGACATCGAGAAGGGCCACGCGTTTCAATGCGACTGTGTATATCCCTTGCAGGATGAGGTAGATGCCGACAATTTGTGCAAATGCGGGAGAAAGCAGGTAGGAAACCGAAACGGAGACAAGAAGCATGACGATTAGCGCTATCCGTGCAAAGCATAGGTTGAGATGACCTGCTGCTATGGGGCGAAATTTCTTTTTTGGGTGTTCTTGGTCTTGTTTGCGGTCAATCATATCATTGAACAAGTACACCGCACTTGCAGCCAAGGAAAACAGGAAGAAGGCGGGGATGACACGTAAGCCATCTTGCCAAGTCACGGGCAAGGCGCGGTCACCGTATCCGAAAATGAATGCGGCAAAGAGAACGGCATTTTTTGTCCATTGCGATGGTCGCATGGCCTGCAAGAGATAACGGCATTGGACGATAGGAGAGTCGGCATTAGGCGGCATGACTATTCTCGCGGCTGGGTGGATGGCGATGAAAATGATTGCGTAGGGCGAGTTTCCATACGATCCATAAGGCTTCCTTGAAGATTTTTCCGCTCATTTTGGAGTATCCTGTGAAGCGATCTTCGAATGTGATGGGGACTTCCTTGATGCGGAATCGGCGCATCCAGGCTGCATGGGTCATCTCCACTTGAAAGGAGTATCCATTGGAGATAATACGGTCGAGAGGAATGGCTTGGAGCACTTCGCGCCGGAAGCACTTAAATCCTCCGGTCGGGTCGGTCACGGGCATTCCAGTCATCAGGCGCACATAGGTTGCTGCACCTTTGCTCAGAATGAGTCTGCGCAGGGGCCAATTCGTGATACGTATGCCCTCGCAGTAGCGCGAGCCTAGCACCAAATCAGCATCTTGCGCTGCTGCAAGAAAACGCGGTAGTTCGGCCGGATTGTGTGAAAAGTCAGCATCCATCTCAAAGATGTAGTCATAGTCGCGTTCCAAGGCCCATTTGAAGCCAGCAAGGTAGGCTTTGCCTAGCCCTTGTTTGCCCGAGCGATGCATAACATGGATTTGATCCGATTTTGTCTGCATCTCATCGAGGATTTTGCCGGTACCATCGGGAGAGTTATCGTCTACAAACAGGATATGTGCCTCTGGAACATGTTGCAGCACGTTCTGGGCAATGGGTTTGACATTGTCCCGTTCATCATATGTTGGAATAATCACGAGTACGTTGGATGCGTCCATTGTTCTTCTTCTTGTGCTGTTTGCGTTGCATTCGTGCAACGTAGCATGATTCGGGTGTCATTACCTTGTCCCTATGAGGGGCGTAGCGGAAAGAAATTATGTATGTCCTAACCTTTCTCCCGCATATTTCTGTTCACGAATGGGTTTCCACCACCAGTCATTTTGGAGGTACCAATCAACGGTTGCATGCATGCCTGTTTCAAACGTATGCGCCGGTTCCCAGCCGAGTTGATCGCGAATTTTGGCTGCATCTATGGCATAGCGATGGTCGTGCCCTGGTCGGTCCTCGA
The DNA here is from genome assembly GCA_003567005.1 of PVC group bacterium. Taxonomy (GTDB): domain Bacteria; phylum Verrucomicrobiota; class Kiritimatiellia; order UBA8416; family UBA8416; genus T3Sed10-140. The sequence continues at coordinate 85,308 of PXBF01000068.1, read as the reverse complement.
CAAATGTGATCAGATCGCGATAGGACGTTCCGTTTTTGCGCGGTCGTTTGCGGTCTAGTAAGTCGCATATCGTATGCACAACTTCCAGGTTTGTGCGCTCGCAATTACCACCGACGTTGTATTTTTCTCCTGGAACGCCTTGGGATAATACTCGGTATAATGCTTTGGCATGATCTTCGACATACAGCCAATCGCGTATATTCTCACCTTTTCCATAGACGGGTAAAGATTTCTCATGCAGTGCATTGAGCAAGACAAGCGGTATCAACTTTTCGGGAAAGTGATAAGGGCCGTAATTGTTGGAACAATTGGTCATGAGAACGGGGAGACCATAGGTATGCCACCAAGCTTGCACAAAGTGGTCAGAGGCAGCTTTACTCGCAGAGTAGGGTGAACGGGGGGCGTAGGGTGTATCCTCGTAGAAGTACCCTTCGGGGCCAAGCGATCCGTACACTTCATCGGTAGAGATATGCAAGAACCGAAATGCTTCCTGTTGTGCAGGCGGAAGAGATTTGCGGTATGCATTTGCGGCTTGTAGCAGGTTAAAGGTGCCAACGACATTTGTTTGTACAAAGGCAGCGGGGCCATCAATGGAACGGTCTACGTGGGACTCGGCAGCCAAATGCATGATTGCATCAGGTTTCCAGGTTGTGATGATATCCTCCACAGCAGACGTGTTTGCGATATCAGCCTGTTTGAAGGTATAGCGTGGATCGGCTTCCACTTCTCGTAATGAGGTTAGGTTCCCGGCATACGTCAGTGCGTCCACGTTCAGTACATGGTGCGAGGTTTCCTGGATCAGATATCGAGTAAGGGCCGAACCAATAAATCCGGCGCCGCCAGTAACAAGAATTTTTGCTGTTTTTTGCATGTTTGCAATATGTGAGTAATTGATAGGGAGAGTCAAATGATATATTCGGGTTTTTTAGGGTTTGCGCGTTTGCTGCGTTTCTTCTGTTTTCAACTGCACATGAAAGGCCGCCGTTTGCTCGATAATGCAGGCGACGCATTCCGCAACGGAGTATCTCGCTGTGCAGATTTCGATATCTGGTGCGGGCGGGGCTTCGAATGGGGCGTTAATACCGGTAAAATGTGGAATTTCTCCTTTGCGTGCCTTTGCATAGAGGGACTTGGGGTCGCGCTCTTCGCAGACTGCTAATGGTGTATTCACGTAGATTTCCGTAAAGCGTTTCCCTTGTGGATTCGGATGCGAATCAATGATGTGTCGGGCGGCTGCCCGATCTTCTGCATAGGGGGAAATGAATGCGGTGATGACGATGAGACCAGCATCGGCCATCAAGGCGGCAACATGTGCGATACGTCTAATATTTTCACGTCGCCCTGCCTCGCTGAAGTCGAGGTCAGCATTTAAGCCATGCCGGATATTATCGCCATCCAAGACATAAGCGACATGGCCTTTTTGCATAAGATTCGCTTCCAGCGCCACGGCAATCGTGGATTTTCCGGAACCGCTTAAACCAGTCATCCAGAGCACACAGCCCCGTTGTCCGAGTTGCTTCATACGATCTTGTGGCGATACCCCATTATGATGCCAGGTAATGTTGTTTGCGCGACGATCTGTTTTCATCCTATCCCTTTTTAAAGAGTGTATTCTATTATCGTACGAATAGGCCATGCCATAGGCAATTGCTAACTGTAGAAAGGTTTTACTGCAGCCTTTGTGCTTCGGATTTATCGCGGTCGTGTATGGCAAAATCTTGGATGCTTTGTTGGTACGCTTGTGGATTGCCAATGTCAAATCTACGACCGTTTACGCGGCAGGCTTGGAAGCCCTCTTCTTGCCGTAAGCGGTCAAGGCATGTCGTAAGCTGAAATTCGCCTTTTTCCCGCATGTTGTTTCTGATGTTTTCTTCCAGTAGCGCGAAAATGCGGGGGTTGAGGATGTATTGTCCGAAAACCGTTAAAAAGGTATCGGCAGGTAATCCGTCCACTTGCAGTTGTTCGCGGGCATAGCTCGCTGTTGGTTTTTCAGCAAATTCGGTTATATTGAGTGTTTCGTTAGCTATTTTCCATGTTCCGGTAACACATCCGAAGTGATGGACTTGATCGGCAGGTGTTTCCTCGACGGCGACCACACTGCGGCCACTGGCTTCATATACTGACATCATCTGCCGGGCGCAGGATGCATCGGTGGGGCTCGTGTATAGATGATCACCTAACAGGAGAAGAAAGGGTTCATTCTGGACCCATTCTTTTGCGCAATAGACGGCATGTCCGAATCCTTCTTGGGTATCCTGGGAAAGAAACGTGATGCGATTTCCCACTTCCATGAGATAGCGACAATACTGCTGATTTTCGCGGCTCAATTTATTGAAATTCTCGATGGGTGGTGGGGTACAGAAGATTTCTTCGAACAGGTCGCGATCCTGGCTTTGCACGATAATGCAAACTTCTTCAATACCCGCGCTCAGTGCTTCTTCAACAATGGCCAGAATGACAGGTTTAGCGCGGCCTTGGCCATCGATAACCGGAAAGAGTTCTTTCTTGAGAGCTTTGGTAGCGGGAAAAAGTCGCGTACCAAATCCAGCGGCAGGAATGACAGCTTTGCGAACTTTTCGTCCTGAATGAATAATCAAGTCGAGGCATTGCATGCCGAGATCCTTTTCGATACATGTTATGGCTGCAAGCTGGGATTGCCTGTCTTTTGCAAGCAGTTGCGCCGTGCCATCTCCTTGTGAGCCAACGCCTTTTCCGCCATATATGAACTTTTGCAATGGTTCATGTTCAAGTAAGCGATGTAAGACTGGTGCGGTAAGCTGATTTGGGCAGGCTGGTTGCATGGCCTGGTCGAATTGTTTTTGGGCTTGGGTCATCAGATGGCCTAATGCGGGCGCATCGGCACGTCGCAGTGCCTCGACAGCTTGCGTTACGATGTCGCGGTTAATAGGGCCAAGATATTCCTGGACTGCGCTTTGGATCTCGTCATCCGGAAAGGGGTAGCAATGATTTAAGCGATTCAGGATTTCTTTAGTATCTTTGCTGGCCTTCAAGTCAACGATGATATAATACAAGTCATGTGGGACGCTGAGTTCTTGCACGTCTAGGCGGTCGCCATCATAGATCATAAGAATCGGGCGATTTCCGTAGGCACAGCCTTGGTCCATGCGTCCGCATCGGGATGGCGTGGTGATTTCTCCTAAGTAGGCGAGTTCCATTTCCCCGCGGACCGTAAGTTTGAGGTCATAGACACGGTTAAAGGCACGGGCTGTCATGACACAAACCGCGGCACTGCTCGACAATCCTTTTTTGACGGGTAGATCTGTCAAGGTATTGGTGATTTCAATGCCGCGGACACGGTAGTTGGTTAATACCTGATAGGCGACGCCGGCAGCATAGCTGATGTAGCCACCTGCTTCGGCAGCTTCTAAGAGCGCTTGGCTTTCCATAGGTAGATCGTAGGTCTGTATTTGGCCATCTTCGGCGCGGGCATGATAGATAAAGCGAGAAGGGTGCTGCTTTACATCGGCATAAATACCTTGGTTCGTGCCGGTAATAATGGTGTAGCCTTTTTCTATTTCGGCATTAATGCGACGGTATCCACCAGCCCAGTCACTGTGCTCACCAAACAAGCAGATACGGCCAGGTACAAAAATATTCATGATAGGCTCTCCGTGGGGGTATGCGGTGTCATGGCTTTTCAGCTTGGTGCATGAAGCTGATGATAGGCAAGAAACCAGTCTACAAATTTGGGAATTCCTTCGGCGATGGGAGTGGATGGTGCGAAATCCAGTTTTTGTTGAATTTGGGTGATGTCTGCATAGGTGGCTGGCACATCGCCCGGTTGCATGGGGAGCATTTCCATCTGTGGTACACAACCTAATGCATGAGCCAAGAGATCGATCATTTCCATCAGGTTTTCACTGCGATGGTTTCCAATGTTCAGAATTTCGTAGGGATCTAAATTATGGTTTTGAAGCAGGCTCCGCTCCACGCCTGTTATAATATCATCAATATAGGTGAAATCGCGTTGCATTTTCCCATGGTTGAAGACCTTGATGGGGCGTTTTTCCAGCATGGCTTTGGTAAACAGCCACATGGCCATATCGGGTCGTCCCCAAGGACCATATACGGTGAAGAAGCGCAATCCGATGGTCTGGAATCCATACAGGTGTGTGTAGCAATGCGCCATGAGTTCATTGGCTTTTTTGGTTGCGGCGTACAGGCTTACGGGGGCATCGACAGTATCGGCTTCACGAAACGGGAGCTTGGTATTGCCGCCATACACGCTTGAGCTGGATGCATAGACGAGCCTTTGTACGGCGTGGTGTCGGCAGCATTCGAGCATGTTCAGAAATGCTTGTACATTGCTTTCTTCATAGACATGGGGATGGGTTAGGGAGTATCGAACGCCTGCCTGCGCCGCTAAATGACAGACCCGTTCCACGGCATGTTCCTTGAAGCAGGTTTCCAATGCGTGTCTGTCGCACAGATCCATACGTATTCCCGTATAGCGTGGATGGCTTTCCAGTGTCTTGTGTCGATCTTCCTTCAAGGAAATAGCGTAGTACGGGTTAAAGTTGTCGATACCGACAATTTCATGCCCCGCGGTGAGCAGTCGGTGAGCAAGGTGCATTCCAATGAATCCAGCGGTTCCGGTTACGAGTATTTTCATAATGTTCTTTCTAATCAGGCTTGGAAAATATGGTCTGCTGGTGCACAGACACCTCTGGTATCGATGACAATGGGGAGTTTTCGGGCAATCGCGTCGTGGTCGACACAGTCGTGCCCGGTTGTAATGATTGCGGCATCGAAATGTTCGGCATTGATACTTTCCGCGGGTACACTTGCGATACCGGCGAACTGGTTGTGTTCACGACTTGGCCTCACAACGGGGCAGTACGGGTCGTGGTAGGAGACGGTTGCGCCATATGAGAGTAGGTTTTTCCAGATTACGTAGGTTGGGCTTTCACGATCATCATCGACATTTTTTTTGTAAGCTAATCCCAGCAACAGGATGCGGCTACCTTGCAACGGTTTGCCGTGGCTATTGAGTGCGATCATGGTACGTTGGATTACGTAGGAAGGCATGCTTGTGTTGATTTCTCCTGCTAGCTCGATAAACCGAGAGGCGATATCATACTCCCTGGCTTTCCAGGTTAGATAAAAGGGATCAATGGGGATGCAGTGACCTCCAAGACCCGGTCCTGGAAAAAAAGGCATAAAGCCGAATGGTTTGGTAGAAGCGGCACGAATCACTTCCCATACGTCGATATCCATGGCAGAAAACACAATTTTCAATTCGTTAACGAGAGCAATGTTGACGCAACGAAAGATGTTTTCCATTAGTTTGGCCGCTTCTGCTGTTCTGCAGTTCGAGACCGGAACCAGTTTGCAGATCACGGCTTGGTATAACTCGGTTGCCACACGCAAAGAAGCTTCGTCCACACCGCCAATCACTTTAGGAATGGTGGCAGTGGAGAAATCCTTGTTGTTGGGGTCTTCTCTTTCAGGGGAATAGGCAACAAAGAAGTCGTTGCCCGCTTTTAAGTTGCTACCTGCTTCCAAGACGGGAATCAACTCTTCTTCGGTTGTTCCCGGATAGGTTGTTGACTCCAGCGTGATCAACTGTCCTTTTTGGATATACGGGGCGATTTGTGAACCAGTTTTTAATACGTATGAAAGATCAGGATCCCGATGTGCGGTTAATGGAGTCGGGACGCAAATTAACAGCGCATCACACTCTTTTGCTCTCGAAAAGTCGGTTGTAGCAAAAAAAGCCGGATTGTCTTGCAAATGCTCTTGGATTTCTTTGGAGGAGATATGGCGAATGTAGGATTTTCCCAGGGCCAATTGGTCAACTTTTACTTGGTCTACATCAAAACCTGCGATGGGGAAACCGGCCTTTGCAAACTCAAGGAGTAAGGGAAGTCCGACGTACCCCAGCCCTATAATGCCAACGCGTGCTTCTTTCGTTTGGATGCGCTGGAGTATCGTTTGACTATTCATGTGTTTCCTTGTTGTTATATCGGTATGAGCGGAGTACGCATTGATTCTATTGGTCCGCCAACCGAATCAGATACTGCAGCCATTACAGTATGCTGGATAAGCATGGTTTTTAAGCTGTTTATGTCAAGTCTTGAATCGGTCATGTTCAAATGGGCGTTGTCTCGCTGCATCCATTATGTCATGCTCCCTCGATGTGGAGTTTCCAAGTATGAAATATTTTCCTCTGTTTGTTTCCGGTTCTACATTGCGTGTTTTGTTAGTTGGAGGAGGCACGATTGCGGCTGCAAAGCTAGAAACAGTAGCGGCTGCTGGAGCGTCCATCACGGTCGTGGCACCTGTTTTCAGCGACGGTGTGCGCGCATTAGCGGCGCGCTACTCTTGTACGTTGCTACGTTCGGAGTATGCATGCAGTCATCTTGACGGTCATAATGTCGTTGTAGCTGCTACCGATGACCCTGACTTGGGGCGGCGCATTGCGGCGGATGCGCATGCAGCAGGCATTTGGGCCAATATTGTTGATGCCCCGGAAATCTGTGACTTTATCTTTCCGGCGATTCTGCGGCATGATCCCTTGCAAATTGCCATTTCCACTGGGGGTGCCTCGCCGGTAATCGCGCGATTGTTGAAGCAGGATGTTGAGCAAATTCTACCATCGCACCTTGATAAACTGTTTCCTTTTGTTGCGAAAAAAACGGCCCTGGTACGAAAGCAATTGCCTTGTGTGCAACAGCGGAGATTGTTTTGGGAGCGGGTGATTCGTGGTCCTGTAGGGCGAATGCTTGCGGCGGGAGAAGATATTGCAGCAGAGACATGGTTCGAGAATGCATTGGGTCATGCATGTAAACGTGGCTTGCTTCATGTGTTTCACTTTATTGCGGTGCCCTCTTACAATCCAGATGATCTGTCTGTGCGGATGGTTCGTACCATTGGCAAGGCGGATGTGATTGTATATGAAGGGGGGAGGGGCATGTTGCCGCTTTTGGATCGGTATGCGCGAAGGGATGCAGAAAAATATGCGATGAAACCGAATCAGGATTGTTCCACCTTGATGCGCCCATTACTGGAACAGGGCGGTGCAATCATATACCTTGCCCGTCCGCATAACCCGAATGTTTCGCATGTTCAATCTTCTCTTGAAGAGATGGCAGCGCTTGCAGCATATTCGTTCGAGAAGGGTGGGTAGGTTGTTTTGCATGGAAGTACTTGACGTTTATGCTTGTACATTTCCTAATACGTAGCTGCGTTGGTATTGCGAAAGGAAAGTGGAATGTTTCGAAAAATATTAATTGCCAATCGCGGAGAAATTGCGGTTCGCATCATTCGGTCTTGTCAAGAATTGGGTATTCGCACGGTTGCTGTTTACTCGGAAGCAGATGAGTCCTGTATGCATGTGGGGTTAGCGGATGAAGCGGTTTGTATCGGGCCTGCGGCGAGTTCTGCTTCCTATTTGCGCATGGATGCGATTCTGGATGCTGCGCGCAAGACAGGGGCTCAGGCCATTCACCCCGGTTATGGATTTTTGTCGGAAAAGGCAGATTTTGCGGAAGCCTGCCAGAAGCACAAGATAGCGTTTATTGGTCCGCCGGCCAAGGCGATACGTAAGTTGGGTGATAAAGTCACAGCTCGCGCTACGATGCATCGGGTTGGGGTTCCGATCCCTCCTGGGACGCGTAAGCCGATTCGGTCGCGCCAGAATGTTGTGCGTGTTGCAAAAGATATCGGTTATCCGCTTCTTATCAAGCCTTCTGCGGGTGGTGGAGGTAAAGGGATGCAGGTGGTTACGTCTCCGCATGAGCTGAAAGATGCGCTCGACATATCACAAAGCGAATCGGCTGCTGTTTTTGGGTCAGGGGATGTATATCTGGAGAAAGTGATCGAGGATGCACGGCATATTGAGATACAGATCATGGCGGACCAGCATGGTAATGTAATACATCTGGGTGAGCGCGAATGCTCGATTCAGCGTCGGCATCAGAAATTGATCGAGGAGTCGCCGTCGGTTGCTGTAGATGCCAAATTGCGGTCTGAAATGGGTGCAGCTGCAGTTGCTGCCGCAAAGGCGGTTCATTATGTTGGAGCCGGTACGGTCGAGTTTCTGCTGGATCGGGCCGGTAACTTTTTCTTTATTGAGATGAATACACGTATTCAGGTTGAGCATCCGGTTACCGAATGGGTCACAGGGCTGGATTTGATTCGCATGCAGATACAGGTTGGCGCGGGTGAACCCCTTCCCTTACGGCAAGAAGACCTTCAGTTGCGCGGACATGCAGTCGAGTGCCGTATTAATGCGGAAGATCCTGACGATGATTTTTCTCCTTCACCCGGTTTGGTTGAAGGTCTCGTTATGCCGGGGGGACCTGGTGTACGGATTGATAGTCATATCTATAATGGTTACATCGTTCCGCATCACTATGATTCGTTGTTGGCTAAATTTATCGTGTATGCTGAGACGCGCGAACATGCGCTTGCGAGAATGGAACGTGTACTGGCAGAATTTGAGATTAAGAATGTAAAAACGACAGTCCCTTTTTTGCGGCGCATTCTTGCAGAGCGGAAATTTCGGCAGGGTGATTATACAACGGCCTTTGTTGAAGATATGCGTGCGGCAGAGGTTCGGCATCGTCTGCATGAATTTATGCATAAATTATCCGATTCGTTTCGTCGCTTAACCGGTGGCGCAGGCGCTTCATACCTATAAGGGTGCTATGTCAAAAACACCAGATCGGTCGGCTACCAGTCGTTATTTTGTGCATTCGCGTGCAGCCATGTTCGCGATTGCTGCATTATGTTTCGTGACGATAGGCGTGGTTGCATGGTTGATCCTGCAAGGGCAGGAGCCGGATGACGCGGTGATCGCGCGTGTTCACACGCATGCTTCGGTAGGGGATGCTGGTATTCACGTAATGGACGTTGTGGATACGCGCGAACGGTCAGACCTATCTGTTTCCGTCGGCGGTCGGTATCGCGTTCGCATTGGGGATCAATCACGAGATGGTGTTGCCGGTATCGCGCGCATCAATGGTCTCATCGTTTTTGTGCCGGATACGGTTGTGGGAGACGAGGTTGTTATTGAGATCACGCGTTTGCGGCGTAGCGCGGCAGATGGTGTGGTTGTTGATTGGCTGGACCGTGCGGATCCAGCATCACGAGCGGAGCGGGAAACGGCTTCATCTGAGCGATCCGGACAAACCGTTGCGGTAGGTGATGAATACATCGTTACCATTGTGGAACGGGATCGCCGTAATCCGCAAAACGATGGGGTTGCCCGCATTAATGGGCTCGTTGTATTTGTGCCCGATACGCAGGTTGGAGATCGGGTTTTGATCCGTATTGCAGAGCGTCTGCGGCGCGCCGCACGTGCTGAGGTCGTTGAGCATCTGGGGCGTACCGAGAATGCCGAGGGATAAATATGGCGCGCATCCTTACAGAAGAGACCTCGTTATCGCGTAAACATAAGCGTATGTTGCAGGAGTCGCGCGCCTTGCAACGCTGGGTTCCCATTGAATTCGGTCTTGCTGCTCTTGTTACTGTGATGGGGGCGGTGCGCTGGCTGGTGGCTGGTGCGCCCGGTATTTTCATTCTTGGCGTAATCGGGCTGGTTGCTGGTTATGCACACCGCTTGCGGATCCAGCAAAATCTACAGGAGGCAGGCAATGTTCAGGCCGGTTTGCAGGGAGAAGCAACCGTTACGCGCACATTGGATCGCGCGTTGGATAACACGCACTACATTTTCAATGATCAAATTGTGCGGAGTGGCTTGCAGCGCGCACAACTTGACCATGTCGTTGTCTCTCCCAATGGGATTTTTGTGATTGAGACAAAAAACTGGCGGGGACAGATTTCCGGTGTAGCCGATCAGCCCTATTGGGAGCAAGAAAAGACACGTGGGAGCAAACCGTTGCGGGTACCGAATCCCATCCGGCAAGTGCAGCGTAGTAGTCAGATTCTGGGGGGTATGTTACGAAATGTCGGTCTGTCATCTGCTTCGGTTATTCCTCTTATTGTCTTTCGATCGCCACACACGAAAGTGAGCATAGCGGATGCGCCTGTTCCTATCTTGCAGCCAGATTCTGCAGCGCGTTTTATTGCGACACACCGTTTACCGGCTGCTTTATCGGAGGATACCGTTGATGCTGTTTTACATATGTTTCTGGAGATGTCATGATGGAGCGTGATATCATCCGGACCTGTATTCTGATTTGTAATGCTGTGGGAATGTTGCTCTATTTACTCTGGTTGGCATCTGGGTCTGTGCGGGTTTTTCATACGCGTGAAGGTATTCTGTATTTTTTTCCATTTGTACCCTTTGCTTTTATTTTTATTACGCTATTACGTGTGAAGGATCCGGAAGAGCCGGGTCGAAAGGGATGATGTATGGAGCGCGGTGTACGCCTTTTACTATATATTCTTGCTGGGGCGCTCGTGATTGGTGGTGTGGTTCTATTCTTGCATCCTGATTACCGTGGTACTGTTCGGGCTTGGGCATCCGGGGACATAACGGCAGGGCCCATTTGGGAATCCAATCGGGCCTATTATCCGGAAACCGGTTGGGAGGAAGGCGGGGATGAACACTAAGCTGATCACTACCTGTTACTTGTTTATTGGCGGGCTTATCCTAGCCATGCTTCTTCCGGTTGAGGTGCTATCGCATGCAACGCGCTATTGGATTCTGACAGGTCTGGGTGTCACTCTTGTCTTGGCCATCTGGTTGGGTTGGCGTTCCAAAGGCAATCTGTGGAATCTCACGTTATGGTATGTTCTTGTGGTTTTGGCTGTTCTTGTTGGATACACACGTTATTCGGTTGCGTATCGTGTTCCAGATCGGCGCATCGGGCAGATAGAAAATGGCCGCTATATTGAACGCGAACCACTTCGCGATACGAGCCGACTGATTGTCCGTGTAGATGCGGATGTGGAGGAAGCGGTAGGTTTTCGTTTTGCCGGCGAACTCGTAGCACGTCAAGCTGTGTTAGATTATGATGAAAATCCTTTGCTGGATGAAGCGGGACGCTGGGTGTTTAACGAGCACAGGATGCCCATCAAGAGTGCTACAGTGGACATTCCGGCGCATACACCTGCAGGTGCCACGTTTCGTGTGGATCAACCGTTTAGTCGTATAGATGATGTACTGTGGGATGTTGGTGATGCGGATCTACCGCTGACGGTTTTTCGCTTATCTAATCATATCGGGTCTTTTGTCCGACCTGCTCGCGGCCAGTCTGACGTAACCGTGTTAGGGCGCATTGCGCAGGATCCCAATGTGTATGACTTCAAGAGCGTTCTTACGGTCGAACCTGCTTACATTCAGTATCCCGCTGGCGGTCCATACTATCGTGTGGAAGGTGGGGATATTCAGGTTACGGTACATCCGAATCTCGAGAATTTTACGCGTTTGGCGCAAACAGAAGCCTATGGGGCTGATATAGTGATACGGGGCGAATTGACCGTTGCGCGTGGTCCATCGGTAGAAGGTGGTTTTGACGCGCGCCGTTTCATGCAAAACCATAATATCTATGCGGTTATGCGACCCTATGCGCGCCCAAGAGAGCCGTCTCCAGTGTCTTTATTGGCTCCTACGGGGCAGCCACAACGAAGTGGGAACCCACTGGTGGCATTTTCTTTAGGGCTACGTGATCGCATGCTGGGTATCTTCAAGGCAACCATGCCGTATCCGCAGTCCGCCTTTCTAGGCGGTGTAACGCTTGGCTTACGTTATGGATTACATGGTGTGATGTTTCCCGGGGAAGGTCCGGGTTGGATGCAGCGATTTGGTCTGGCCCCTAGCGAGGCGCAGATCGTATCGGATTTCCGTGCCTCCGGGGTGAATCATGTTCTGGCCGTTTCCGGTCTGCATGTGACGATTCTGACGGTTATGTTTGTTGCAATCTTTTCTTTGATCAAATTTCCCCGCCAAGTGTTTGTGCCTGTGGTTATTGGCGTATTGGTTATATTTGCGATCATAACGGGTGCGCGGCCTTCCACACTTCGGGCTGTTATTATGAATAGCCTCTTTTTGTTGACATGGGCCTATCTGGATAAAGGGTTACGCTCATCCGTATTAACCGGTGTTCCAATCGCCGCAGCGCTGATTTTGGTTCATAATCCGCTCGTCGTTGTCGATCCATCGTTTACGCTTTCCTTTGGTGCCATTTTGTCACTGGCCTTGTTGACGGGACCGATTTATGCGCAATTATGCCGGTTGCGCGGTAATTGTTTTGCATCCGTTATCCTATGCACGGTTCTGACAACCCTGTTTGCCGCGATCCGCTGGGCTTTGGTCACAACCGCGCAATTCTGGATACCATGGAGCATGTTTTGGGGGCTGGTTTTTTGGGTGGCGAGAGCCTGTGATCGTACAGGAATCGGCATAGATTCCCGATTCCGCTTTACTCGTATTCCAGAGAGTATCGGTACCTTTATGGCCGCGCAGATTGCGATTCAAATCGGCATGATGATTCCGTTATCGGCCTATTATTTCAATCAGTGGCCATTTGGGGGGATGTATGCGAATCTGATTGCGATCCCGCTTATCGGCGTGGTGGTACAGCTTGGCGTGCTCGCTGGCCTATTGGGGTTGATTCCGGGGCTGGGGCCACTTCTGGCCTTGTTCCTGAATGCCGCGAATTGGTTGGCGGCGAGTTTGTTCCTATGGTTGGCCTATGTTTTTGCACGCGTGTTCCCGCATCCTTTTGTTCCGCGTCCATCCGGTTATGCGCTTCTCTTTTATTACGGCGTACTTGCCCTGCTGGTTTGGCCGGATCCCGTGCAAAGATATGGATCCCGACTGCTCGGAAAACTTGGTGTTTCATGGAAGGGTCCCAAGCGTTGGATCCCCTATGGTATTGCTATGGTCGGTTTCTTACTCCTGCTCGTGAGGGGTGGTACACCGTGGCGTTCTGATAGCTCAGATCCCTTGGAGGTAACCGTTTTGCCGGTGGGGTATGGTAGTGCTATTCATGTTCAGAGTCCTGGTGGTGCGCATTATTTAATAGATAGTGGGTTTGTGGAGTATGAACGGGGGCGGCGCAATGAGGCCATGCGAACGATCTTGCCGACCTTTTCGCATCAACGTATTGGCAAACTGGATATGTTCATAGCCTCATCCCCACGTCCAGAACGAGCGGGCGGTTTATCCTATATCCTGATGCATCAGCGTATAAAAAGCCTGATTTTACCATTTGAACGATCGGAAATTACTAGTATTGATCGTGAAAATCATTCTCACCCGCGCGCGGATGACATCTTTTCTGTTTGGGCAGGGGATCCGCAATGGCCGCAACGCCCATCTGTGTTGGAGCGCTTACACAAGCGAGAGGGCACATGGTTTAACCGTTGGGCTTCGTGGAATCTGATGGCAACGCCTGTGGAAGAGCCGACGGTACTGGTTGAGGAAGAGCATGATGGGGGAATATTTCGTATTGAAGTGGTCTCCGTTCTGCCAGAGCAGGGCCCATGGTATACACGTTCGATGCAAGTACGCATTTTATATGGCGCATTTTCCATGCTACTACCTGGCGCGATGGAACTCGAAGCGCAGCGCGATTTTGCTATGTCAGCGGATCCAGCCCATATACGCGCAAATATATTGGTTGCGCCTTATCAAGCGGCTGCGCCTTTTCCTCCCACGGTTCAAGGAAATGTACAGCGTATGCGCAGTGTATTACAGGATTCGACGGGGGTATTGCTTGCTGCCGTGGAACCAGAAGATATCATTCTGGAGTTCGGTAACCCACGTCCCGTACTGGGACGCGAGGGGCGCGATGCACTCGATCGGTTCGGGGTAACCCGGCGATTCTATATAGATTATGGAGTCCGCGTATGGAGCACCGATCGCGATCAGGCCATCTACATTACGTCCGATGGTGCGACGTATCAGATCGATACGCAAGCGCAACGGAATCGCACACAGGGCGGTCTTGATGAGACGGTATCCGATGTTGCCATTGGACTTTAGCGTACCATAAAACAATTGCGTTCTGGGGGGGGGTACGATCACCCTATCGGATCACTACGTTTTGCGTGAATGGGCATGGTTTTATGTAAGATGAGTAAAATAGTCTTGTACGTTTATGTCCTTTTTGTTTAATTAGCACATTGTGAAACTTAATGCCCTTTGCAACTACCGTAAAGTGTCGGTGGTTGTTTTGAGATAGACATGTGAATTACAGGGGGAGGTCATGATGAAATGGAAGCAGGAAGGTGGCGGCTGGAGTCCCTATCTGGCAGGTGCACTCGTAGGGTTACTTGCAGTGGGTTCGGCTTGGGCAACGACCGGAATAACTGGGCAGACCAGTTTTCTGGGGGCTTCGACTACGTTCGTGCGGGCAGCGGGTTATGTCCATCGTGCCATTTTGCCCGATCGTGTGGCGGCGAACCCTTATTATCAGCAAACCCCGCCGCAGATTGATTGGCAGTACATGATTGTAATCGGAATCTTGATTGGGGCCTTGCTGGCATCTTTGACAGATCGCAGTTTTGAGACTGAATCCTCACCCCCTATTTGGCGTGATCGCTTTGGATCTTCTATAGGCGTACGTGCGGTCGGCGCAGTGCTCGGCGGTATGATTGCCATGATCGGTGCACGGTTAGCCGATGGATGTCCAAGTGGTCATGGTCTAAGTGGCCTGATGCAGCTTTCCGTAAGCGGTTTTGTGGCGTTGGCCTTTTTCTTCGGTACAGGTGTAGTCGTTGCACAACTCGTATTCAAAGGAGGGAAACGTCATGGATAGGCTGATTCTAGGATTGGTTACAGGTGTGATTTTTGGGTTTTTGTTGCAGAAGGGGCGTGTGCTTCGCTATGAGAAGCAACTGGGTGCGATGTTGCTGAAAGATATGACGATTCTCAAGTTCATGTTGTCAGCCATTATCGTTGGTAGTGTGGGTTTGCATCTCCTTGTTGAACTTGGCGTGATAGACTCTTTCAGTCACAAACCCATGAACATGGGGGCTGTAATCATCGGCGGTTTGCTTTTCGGTATTGGTTGGGCGATCATGGGCTATTGTCCGGGAACCTCTATGGGGGCGATTGGGGAAGGCCGATGGCATGCTATATTTGCCGTTATCGGAATGGTGATCGGGGCTGCCGTTTTTGCTGAACTTTATCCTTGGCTTTCGCGCACTGTGATGGCTTGGAAAGATTTTGGTAACTTGGGGGTTCCAGAAATGGTTGGGCTGAATCCTTGGTTTGTCGTGGTGGCGTTCTGGTGTCTTGTGCTTGGCGTCTTTGTATTCTTCGAGAAGAAGAATTTGTAGATGCGTTTACAATGTGCTGCGGAGCGTCTGGATGATCCAGGCGCTTTTTTTCTGTTTGTGCGTGGCGCATAAATGTGTGCTTGGCGACTGAGGAGATCCTCGTTAGTTTACTCTCTGCCATAATGTTACCGAAACAGGGAAGTGAGCAAAGGTTTGATGGAGAGAAATGATTCAATATGGAGTGTCAGCGAGTTGACACGCCGGATCAAGGGGACGCTTGAGAGAGGATTCGGTGCTGTCGGGGTCGAGGGGGAAATTTCCAACTTGGCGCGTCCTGCCTCAGGGCACATGTATTTTACGATCAAGGATGAAGGGGCGCAAATTCAGGCTGTCATGTTCAAGGGGAGTCAGCGGGGGCTGGGGTTTACCCCCAAAAGTGGCGATGTAGTACGTGCTTTTGGTGAAATTACCGTATATGAAAAACGCGGCAATTATCAGATTTTAATTCGCCGCATGGAACCTGGCGGAAAAGGTTCCCTGCAAGCGCAGTTTGAAGCTTTGAAGAAACGATTGGCAGAGGAAGGGCTTTTTGCGGCATCGCGCAAAAAGCCCTTACCCTTGCTTCCTCAGCATGTAGGGGTGGTTACATCTGCAACGGGGGCGGCTATTCGCGATATTTTGAACGTTGTGACCCGTCGTTTCCCCAATCTTCATGTATTACTAGCGCCCGTAAAGGTGCAAGGCGATGGTGCTGCAGAGGAAGTGGCCGCAGCGATCGGACGGTTGAATGAAATTGGCGGTTTGGATGTTCTGATTGTTGGTCGGGGTGGCGGCAGTTTGGAGGATTTGTGGTCGTTCAATGAGGAGGTGGTTGCTCGGGCTGTTGATCGTTCGCAGATTCCCGTTATTTCTGCTGTTGGACATGAAATCGATTTTACTATTTGTGATTTCGTGGCAGATGTGCGCGCTCCTACGCCATCGGCGGCAGCAGAATTGGTGGTTGGTCGTAAAGATGCCTTTACGGATATGCTTGCGGAATACGGTCGGCGCTTGGAGGGGTGCATGCAGCATGTGCTGGAGCGGGCAAAACATCGTTTGACGCGTTCCGCACAGCACTATGTATTTCGGGAGCCCAGCAATGCCGTCGCGCGGTATCGGGAACGCATGGATACTGTGGATCAGCGCATGCGTCGTGAATTACGCGGAAGTATGCAGTCGGCGCAGCAATCATTGGATTGGGTCAGCAGTACCTTGCAGCAGCGCAGTCGTTCGGCTATGCAAGCAGGACGTCAGGGGCTCGAGACTTCTTCGCGCCATATGGAGCAGGCGTTACGATTACGGCAGCAGCGTGCGACACAAGAGGTGCAACGTTTGACGTTGCAACTCCGGGCACTGAATCCTTTAGCTGTTTTGCAACGTGGATATTCGGTTACGCGACTGGATGATGGAACGATCTTGCGGGACGCTTCTGCTGTTAGAGCGGGTGATCATGTACGGACGCGATTGGCGAAAGGCGAAGTATTGGCGCGTGTTGTAGAGGGCAAGGAGAAAGGATAGGGTATGAGCAATGAAAAGAATGTGTCTTTTGAAAAGTCATTGGCACGTCTGGAAGAGATTGTCGCTGGTATGGAAAGTGGCGAATTAAGTTTGGACGATATGATTGCCCGGTTTGAGGAGGGACAGAAGTTGATCAAATTCTGTTCGGGAAAACTTGATGAAGTTGAACGTAAGATTGAGAAGCTTCTAACCAAGGAGGGGCCTGTAGAAACGGAGTCCTTTCCGCATGGCGACACACCGGATGCCGACGAATTGCCATTAGGTTAGCTTTTTTTTCGCCGGTCTGCGTATATGTCCATGTTGGGTTTGTAAGGATGTCCTGTTTGAATGGAACCATAAGGTGAAAAAAAGCAGGAGTGTGATTGATGCAATCAAAAGAGTGGCGGGACGAACGTTTAGATTGGAGCACCTTACCCGAGCATCCCATGGATCTGTTTGCGATATGGCATGAGGACGCTTGCAAAACGGAGCCATGGGAGGCTGGGGCGATGCTCTTGGCAACAGCAACTCCTGATGGGTCTCCTTCTGCGCGTATTGTGCTGATGCGCGGTTTTCATGCCGGTGGGATTCGCTTCTTTACAAATTATGAGAGTCGAAAAGGGCAGCATCTCACTGTCAATCCGCGATTTGCTGCTACATTTTGGTGGCCGACGCAAGTGCGACAGATTCGAGCGGAGGGGCGTGCGGAGCGCTTATCCCGAGCAGAATCGGAAGCATATTTTGCGGGGCGTCCTCGCGGTAGCCAATTGGGGGCGTGGAGTTCTCCGCAAAGTCAGACGATAGGTGGATTGGGCGTGCTGCAAGAGCAATATAATCAAGTTGAGCAGAAGTACAGGGATCAGGCTGTGCCTTGTCCGCCGTTTTGGGGCGGATATTTATTGAAACCGTCGCTTATGGAGTTTTGGCAGGGCGGTGCGAACCGGTTACATGATCGCATTGTTTACAAATCAACAGGTGAAGGCTGGGCGCTCTGCCGGCAAGCGCCCTAGGTTTTAACTTCATGTTTGTTTTTTGCCAATCCGGGTGGGGCGAACCAGCCTTGTCCTGCGAAGTCCCGCCAAGCGGGACGAAGTAGGATCCCCGGTGCGCCGCGACTACCGAGCAACGGCTCGGCGCGGACGCCTCGCCCTACCTGCCAAAAGTTACAATATGCATCATCTTGGTCACCCAAGTGCCTTTACTAACCCGCATATCTCACAAGCCATCTACTGCGAGTGCGAGTCGCACGTCATATCGGGTCCGCGACCTTGCGTGGCGAGCCCGCTATGAGGCACGCTTCACACTCTCGCTACGAAGTTTGTGAGATATGCGGGCTAAAGGTATGCCCTTTTCCCTTACCTCGTGTAGGCTAGTCTTTCGTGGAAGCGTTAACCTCAATGCTTTGGATCCATTTTTTCTTTGCATTCTCGGGGGCGGCCTCGGCTGTTTTTTCGTCTTCATAGCGCCGAAATGCACGCGCCATATCGTGAAAGCGCATTACGTTTTTGTTGTAGCCTTTACAAATAAAACAGATGGTAATATGAAAGCGTAGTAGCAACCTCTTGTATAGAGGCAGCTCTTTATAATCAGATTCGGCAAGAGCCTTAGATACTTGTTTACAGGTTAGCATTTAATCCTCTTCGCGATCCCAGTTAGATTCCAGACAAGCTTTCAATTGCGCTCTTGCCCTATGATTTAAGACCCACAAATTGTTCGGCTGGATATTTAATGCCTTACATACCGATTCTGAATCCATTCCATCGACCATTTTCAAGACAAACGCCTGACGCATTGTATCGCTGAGTTTGGATAGGCACTTTTCAAATGCTTCCCAGAATTCCCCTTTTTCAAATTCCCGTTCAGGCGCAAATTGCCATGGTTTCGGCGATCGCTCGGCGATGCCGAATTTTTCGAAGGAATAGCTTTCTACGATATCCCGTCCGTCGTCATTATTGACAGGGTGCTCGCGTGTATTCTTGCGGATATAATCGACGATTTTATTACGCAAGATACCGCGCAGCCAATACTTGACATCAACGCGTCCGTCGAATTGTTTGAGTCCTTTAATGCCTGCCAGGAAGGTTTCTTGTACAGCGTCTTCTGCATTAATCGGGTCTTTTAAGCGCATGAGGGCATAGCGGTATAAATAGTCACTGTATAATTCCACCCATTCGGCTGGTGGTGTGGGCGGCTTTTCCTGTTGTTTTTGTTTTTTCATGGTGCGTAGGATGTCAGGATCGGGGGAGAAGTGCAAGTAAATCGTTTTACACTTTTGTATCTTGGCTCCGTTCGTATCGCCGATTTATCTCTCTACTACGACTCGGATTAGCAGCGATACCATTTTACATTCTGTTGTATTTTGGATCTGTGAATATGAATGTATAGTTGCTTGATTATATGCTTGTTCTATAGGAGAAAAGGCGAGCTATAGGAACGGATGCTATGGTTTGTATGTCTGTTGTAGCTGTTCGATGGTGGGCATCTGGTCGTAGGTTTCTCCTCTCGGCCCAACATATTGGTTTCCAACTTTGGTGATGGTAATGGTTAGCGGAAAACCTCGTTCCGTCTCAAAAGAAACAGGAATTCTAGAAACGCCGGGGTGCCTGTTGACCGATCGAGTCGAAGATGCATTTGTGTTTGGAGTCGTCTGCGTGACAGGTGCCACTCGCACGGGTTGAAGTGTCCTGAAACGGCGGCGATGGCGGTGACGGTATCCCATAGGGTGGTAGTATGGATGCCTGCCATAGTATACATTCCAATGGGGACTGTAGCGGTAGCCTTCATGATAGCGGTATTGGTTTCTGGCATACCCGGTGAGTGCGCCAACACCGGCCAGAACGGGGATGGCGGTTCGTGCGCTAATATCGCTACTGAGTTCGGAGGCCAGCGCTCCGGTTGCTGCGCCAACAAGCGCGCCGCGTACTATATCGCGCCGCGAACTTGCCTGTGTAGCCTGTGTCTGTATTAGCAATGCTAACAATGTGACTATTATGCATGTCTTCATATAACACCTCCACTATTCGTAGTTTACTATTTTACATTTACTCGGACAAGAGGAGATTTAAAAATACGGAAGTTAGGGTATGTGGTTAGATATGCTTGCCGTCTACTTCTTCTCGGGGCATGCTACGAGCACGTATTGTATAAGGATATTGAAGACTGAGACAGGAGATGAGGTATTGAGTGCACTTGCAGCATGGACACTTGTTTTGGCGGTTTTATTGACAACTGAATCGGTTGCTTTACTGGCTGCCCCCAAGCGGGTACGATATTGGTTGGAACGATTTCCGCGTGATGTATGGAGCGGTCGCCTTTTAGCGGGGGCGGCCGTTTTATGGGCAGCTTGGGTTGTCTATATGATGCCACTTGGGCGATTCGAGCCGTGGAAGCCGCTCGTCTGGCCCGTGGCGCTTTTTTTGGCTGCTTTTATCTGGTATTACATGGATGAGCTCCTTGGTCCGCGTGCATTGGGTGCGCTCTTGCTATTATATCCAGCGCCTGTTCTATTTGCCGCGCGTTTGCATCCCTCGCCTTGGAGTGTCGTAATGTCCGTGCTTGCTTATGTATGCGTCGTGATGGGGTTAGCCTTATTGCTCGGTCCCTATTGGTTTCGTTTGGCCGTTACGCGCTTGTTACCATCAGATCGGCATTGTCGGATATGGGGGGTAATCGATTTGGCCCTTGCCGTTTTCCTCTATGGGCTCATTATTTTGGTTTACTGAAGACTTCCCGTTGGCGGCACACTTCATAGAGCAATATTGTGGTGGCGGTGGCGACATTGAGTGAATCTGCCTGTCCATGCATAGGGATTCGGACTTGGATGTCGGCTTGGTGCATCCAGGCTTCGCTAAGCCCATATTGCTCCGTTCCCATCACGATGGCAACAGCTCCCGTGCAGTCTGCATCGGTATAAAGCAACTCTGCATGTGGCGTTGCCGCGAGGCTTTGAATGTTGTGATTTCGCAGCCATTGTATGGTTTCTGTCGTGGATGCTTCCACAACAGGACGGCAAAAGAGCGTGCCAATGCTTGCACGCACAACATTGGGATTATTGATATCGGTGCATCGGTCGCAGACAATCACGGCATCTGCACCAGCTGCGTCTGCGCTGCGTAAGATGGTGCCAAGATTGCCTGGTTTTTCAATAGATTCTGCAATTACGACGAATGGTTTTTCTGAAAGCGTAATGTCAGCAAGTGTCTGGTGAAGTTGCGGGGCCACTGCCAGGAGTCCATCCGGTCTGTCTCGGTATGAAATCTTTTGAAATACAGGTTTGCTGCAGCGAATGCATGTCGCGCCGGATGCGTGCAGCCTCTTGAGCAGCGCATGATTATTATCTCCTTGAAATAGCTCTTCGCAATAGAAAACAGTGGTGATTTCGTGTTGGTTGCGGTTTGCACGCAGAATTTCGCGGTATCCTTCGATCAGCATTTGCGCTGCTGCATCGCGGTGGGACCGCTGGCGTAATTTGATACTATGCTTGATGCGTGGGTTTGTCGTGCTGGTGATATCTAACGATGCATGCATGGGCTCACGGGCGATGTGAGATGATGGCTTCTGCGAATACCCGTGAGCGTTCCTGCCCTTCATCGTCCCTATTCGTGATTGCAGTGCTCACGTTTGCATATGCGCGCAGAACGACTACGTCGTTGGTGCCACTCACCGCAGTGTAAACGGTTCTCTCCCCTTTACGGGTGGATAAGACCCCAACATTGTCACCTCGTTCCTCGTAGATTTCCCACGTGTAATCTTGCCAACCGGATACAGAAAATTCTTGTGATTGTCCTCGTCTTACGTTTGCGGCGTTGGGCGAAACAGAGATCGCAATCTGATCTGATGGTTCTGTCTCACAACCGGTCAACGCAAAAATCGTTCCTATCATGCTGGCGATAGCTATCATATTTCGTACTTTGATGAACATGTACACCGTTCCTTTTTTCCTGTTTGTGGCGTTTTGTTGTAAAAACTGTTGTTATGGTAAAGGGTCTTTGGGATGCTGTCAATTCACACACAACTGGATGGGCTTGATTCTTGCATCTAGCAGACGCATCGTGGTACAAACAAAACGCAAAAAAAGAGCGATTTTATATGTAGTTACATTTATTTGGGAGGAATCCACAAAAGGTATGCATGCATCAAATAACATAAAGCAGGGGCCTTTTTTCCGGCGCATTGATTGGTTGGCATTTTGGATTTCGGGGTTCATTTCACTTGTTGTCTACACAATTACATTGGCTCCAACTGTAACGCTAGAAGATTCAGGCGAATTCGCAGTTGCCGCTGACTGGCTAGGTGTTCCCCATCCGCCAGGATATCCGAGCTGGACCATGATTGCGTGGGTTTTTGCAAGGGTATTTTCTTTCATTACGTTCCGGGGACAACCGAATCCTGCGTGGGGTATCGGTTTTGTTTCTGCGGTTTTCGGTGCCCTGGCTGCGGCCTTGACGGCCATACTCGTATGCCGGTCAGGCCGCGATGTTTTGTATTTCTCGCAGGCCATTTCGCATGACATGACCAAGAAGATGGAAAATGCTATTTGTTTTGTTGCGGGTGTTTCCAGTAGTCTGTTTTTTGCCTTTACGCCCATCATGTGGTCCCAGTCGACAATTATCGAGGTATATAGTCTAAATGCGTTCTTTTTAGTCTTTGTCTTGCTTTTCGTGTATCTGTGGCTCAATCGCCCGAAAGACAAGTATTTATATTGGCTTGCGCTTGTTTTTGGTATTGGTTTGACAAATTACCAGGTGCTATTGCTTGCGGCCTTAGCCTTGGCAATCGTCGTATTGTTCAAGGATTTCGAATTGTTTCGGGATTTTGCGCTTGTCGGCGGTCCTTTGGTAGGGGCCGTTGCCTTGGTTTACGTGGGCATTCTGCCAGCCATTGAGCATCCCACGGAGCCGTTGTGGTATTGGTATTTGGGACTCAATGGTACTTTGCTGATCCTTTCGTATTATTTTCTCCCGCGCGGTAAAACGGTAGCCATCACGATTTTGCTGGCGCAAGTCGGTGTTGCGGTCTATGCCTACATGCCGATCGTGTCGGATTTGCGTAATCCCCCCATGAACTGGGGATATCCGCGCACATGGGATGGTTTTATGCATGCCATCAGTCGCGGACAGTATGAGGAAATTGCCCCGGTTGACATCTTTTCCTGGCGGTTTGTTGAGCAAATCGGCACATATCTGGCCGATTTGCGGTTGAACTTTACCATGTTCGTGTCGCTGGTTGCATTTCTACCATTTTGTACGTGGCGCTGGAACCGGAAAGGCAACGAACCTCCATTTGATGCGATGAAATGGGGTATTCTTCTCACGCTGTTTGCGCTGTTATTGTTGCCGCTGGCTCAGTATTTCCCCTTTTATAAAATACCTTCATTCGGGGTCTTTTTGCTTTTGGCTATAGGGGCAACGATGACGCTTGTTACACGCTTCAGGGGGTTATGGGAGGAGCATGTATTCGCTCGTGGCGCGAGAGCATGGGAACGCATTACAGCCGTTTTGGTTGTAGTCGGGATTGGCCTCATTTATCTCGCACTGGTGATGCGTAAGTTCTTGTCCGTCATTGAACCGTTGCGGACAGGGGATCCCTTGCCTCCCGGGTTTGCGGCCGAATTACTGCTTATTCCTGCGCTTCTGGTTGTGCCAGTGCTACTTATATGGTTGGCGCTAAAAGTGGTTTCGCTGAAAGATCGTTTTATACTGACGGTTGATGCCGGTGTACAGCGTTGGATGGTGTCTACCCTGATTGCATTTGTTACGCTCAGTTTGGGGCTAATTGCCTTGGCCGATTTGCAAATGGACATTCAAGACACGTTTATTCAACGCGTAAAATTCATATCGTCGCATCTTTTGTTTTCTTTCTGGGTAGGTTACGGCTTGGTATTTCTGCTGGCGTATTTGGATGACAAGCTACGGCATGTTTCCCCGGGTGCCAGTTCTTTCGCACTCCTTATTGCCTTGGCATTACCTGTGGTTCCTATTTGGTCGAATGCTTTTAATGAGCGTTTACTTTTGGTTTATGGTGGAGCGGATCAACACAACCGTGATTTTGGATGGCAGTTTGGTCATTATGCGTTACGCGGTGCCGTGGGAATCCTAGAGGAGCTGGCGCCAGATGAAGAGCCTTTGCCCAATCCGTCTTTTCCCTCAGAAATGGGTCCTGATGCTATTTTCTTTGGGGGAACGGATCCCGGCCGTTTTGTGCCGACCTACATGATTTACTCCGCCGATGTCCGTCCAGACGTTCATTTAATTACGCAGAATGCATTAGCAGATGGCACGTATATGGCTGTTATGCGTGATTTATATGGCAATGACATCTGGATTCCGAGTGTGGCGGACAATGCCGCAGCTTTTAGGCAATTTGTCCGAGAAATGGAAACGGGGGTGCGGCAGTCGGTGCCGGGTGTTACGGTTGAGGGGGGGCGTGTACAGGTAAGCGGTGTAATGGGGGTTATGGAGATTAATGCGATCCTAGCGCGCAAGATATTTGAACATAACCGAGACCGACATGATTTTTATATTGAGGAGAGTTATGTCATGCGTTGGATGTATCCGTATCTTTCGCCGCATGGTTTGATTATGAAGATCAATTCGGAACCACTTGATCGGATACCGCGCGAAACGATTGAAGATGATTTAGATTTTTGGGATTGGTACACGCGACGCTTTTTAGCGCACCCGATGTTTCGGCGTGATGTTCCAGGGCAAAAGTCATTCTCGAAATTACGCAGTGCGATTGCAGGCTTATATGCCCACCGCGGTATGATCCGTGAAGCCGAAATCGCCTTTCACGAGTCTTTGGCACTGTATCCGTTGAGTCCCGAAGCGCATTTCAGATTAGCTGAATTGTATATGCGTTTAACTCGTTTTGACGATGCACGGGAGCTGATGTCATCTTTTAAGGAACGCGACCCTGCGAATACGCGCATCGATCATTTTTTGGAACAAGTCGACCGCGTGGAGCGTATGCAAGTCCACGTAAGAGAGCTGGAACGTCAATTGCAGGAGGGAACCATTGGCGCGCAAGATGCGCTGCAATTGGCGCAATTGTATCTTCATCGTGGGCAGCGTGACCGTTTTCGCCGCTTGGCGGATAGTTTGGTTTCGAACCCTGAGGCGCCTGCCTTTTTATTGCTGCCGTTGGCTCGCATGTATGCGCAGGCCGAGATGCGTGCGCGTGCAGGAGAAGTGGTTGCGTTAGCACTTGAACGCTTGCCCTCTGATGCAGCACCGGAAGCCCTGCTGGATGCTCTCGCCACGTTGCGCGTTATCGAGGATTATGATGCGGCTGTCGAGGTCTTGGAGAAATACCTGGATCGGAACCCGCAAGCATGGGAAGAGTGGATTGAGCTGGCGGAGTTTCGGCTTGCGCGCAATGAGGTACAGGCTGCGAGCAATGCCCTGCGCACAGCTATGCGCTATGGCGGTACAGAAGCACAAATGACGATTCAGTCGCATCCTAGGTTAAGCCAACTGTTACAGGAGCAATCCGGTCAGGGGTCCAGTCCTTTTGGCCTGAGGCGTTAAGTAACAGTTTGAGGTGCGTCATGGGAAACATTCATAGTCGCGATTTGCAGCATTTTCATAAAATTGAGCGTGCCTTGTGGAAATTGTTTGATGGTTTTGGGCCTCTTTGTGGTCGATGCGCCCGTAAAACGTTACGAGAGCATGGTGCCGGAAAGCGTGATGCGCGGGAATCCTGGTGCTGTTGTATGATTGATAACCAAGTACACGATCACTGGGACACCTTAAATCCGGTTCAGGCGCATTTTGATCGAAAGTGGTATGCAAGATTGGAACCACTGCCGATGGGGCGCATGCCGGGCAATGGTCCTTGCCCGGCGCTCGGCAGACAGGGCTGCCGTTTGCAGAAATGTCGGCCGGTGACTTGTACTACGCAACTTTGTTCGAAAATGCTGGAAGTCTTGCAACGCATTGGGCTCTATGATGGACGTACGAGTGCAGCGCGGCAAATTGAGGATTTGATTCCTTTGCCAGATATTCTACATGCCCTTTATCGAACAGGTAAAAAGTCGCAGAAGGTGTCGCCTAAAGACGTTCAGCAGTATGTGGATAGCATTCATACCTATCGCATGGCATTCGAAGCAGTTGATGACGGTGTGAAGCAGGCGGCCCTTGACGCGGTGTTGCCGGATGATGCAGGTGAGGGAGAATAGGTATGCGCGTCGGCGTTGTCCAATTATCTGCTTGTAGCGTGATACCGAACACAACGGCGCATTACGAAGACTATATTGCAACTGCTGTTGCTTCCGGTTGCCATGCAGTGTTTTTTCCGGAGCTATCTGATAGTGGATATGACTTGGATATCGCGTCTGCTCAGACAGCGGAGTCCCCGCGTTTTTTAGCGAAGCAGTCACAGGAATCTGGACTTTGGATATTTGCCGGCATGCGCAAGCCGGGTAGGACACGGGACGCCAATGCACTGTACAGCTTTTCTCCGCGGGGGGACCTTATCGTTCCTTATGAGAAGCTGCATATTTTCTCGAATTCGGATGCGCGCGAAGATCTTCATTTCTTGCCTGGAAGAGATCCTTGTCTCATTGATGTAGATGGTGTGCTCTTTGGGTTATCTATTTGTTTTGACCTTCGATTTCCTGCATTATACCGGTCTTATGCCAAAGCTGGCGCAGAAGTGCTGGTCGTGGTTTCTGCATGGCCGTGGAAGCGGATTGATGATTGGCAGCTATTATTGCGTGCGCGTGCATTGGAGAATCAGGCATACGTTGTTGGCGTGAATTACTGCGGAAGTCGGGGCAACTTGTCATTTGGGGGAAAATCGATGGTTTGTGGACCGGATGGCGGAATCCGCGCCGAAGCGGATGAGCAAAATCCTGCTTTTCTTTTGGTGGACGTAGACGTACACCAAGTCCGGCAGTTAAGGAGAAACTTTCCTGTGTTGCAGTATGATCTTGATATAGAAGCATGTATACATGGATAGGGGGCATAATGGTAAAAGATGAGCCAGACGAAATGCGGTACGATAAGGTATTACAATACGGGATTTACGTATTTCCTGTATTGTTATTGATCGTTGGGCTATTCAGTGAGACACCAAGCGCCATTATAGCGGGCATGCGAAATATCATCACATCACCCAGTGTGCTGTTGCATGATTACCTACATATTGGGGGGGTAGGTGCCACACTGGTGAATGCGGGGCTATGCGGAATCATCTGCTGCGTATTACTGGCGTTGTTGCGAGTAGAGTTGAATGGCCCCTTTGTTGCTGCTGTGTATACAGTGATCGGGTTTGCTTTCTTTGGTAAAAATATTTTCAATGTATGGCCGATATTTATTGGCGTTGCTCTGTTTGCCAAGGTGCAAAGGGTTCCGACGCGTAACTATGCACTGGTTGCTTTGTTTGGTACAACCTTGGCTCCGCTTGTAAGTGCGATTACCTTCGGCTCGCACCTTTCGGGCGGCGTTGCCGCTGTTACTGGAGCCCTTTTGGGGGTATTGGCCGGATTCGTGTTGCCGCCACTCGCATCGCACATGCTGCGTTTTCACGATGGTTACAATATTTACAATATCGGATTTACGGGGGGCATCGTGGGGTCTTTTCTTACGGCTTGGCTACGTAGTTTTGACTTTACCGTAGCGCCAACATCGCTGTTAGAAGATCGCTATGA
Organism: PVC group bacterium; assembly: GCA_003567005.1. Classification (GTDB taxonomy): domain Bacteria; phylum Verrucomicrobiota; class Kiritimatiellia; order UBA8416; family UBA8416; genus T3Sed10-140. The sequence goes on along the minus strand of PXBF01000068.1, from coordinate 57,962 downwards.
CTTTTTCCTGAAAGTCCTTTTACTTGTTTTTTTTGTGTTTCTTATGTTTGCGGGATATGTATTAGATCGATGTGGGAATCGCGTGATAGCAGAAAAAATGCGTCTCATTCATGCATCGTCGGGTCGGTTGATCAGTGATTTTATGCGGATTGGTGATGTGCCTTCGAGCGTTTTCAATATGGGGTTCATGGGGCTCATTGCATCTTTTTTTGTGATTGCGCTTGGAGGCCGTTTCAATGGGCCGGTGATTGGTGGTATTTTAACCGTTGTGGGATTCGCGGCATTTGGTAAACATGTTAAAAATTGCGTGCCTATTTTACTAGGGGTGTATCTTGCGTCTATGTTAAAAATGTGGGATGGAGGGAGTACGCCGGTCATCATTGCTGGACTTTTTGGTACTACATTAGCACCAATTGCTGGTCAATTCGGAGTTTTTGCGGGAATCGTTGCAGGATTTTGTCATTTGTCGATTGTGATGAATGTTGGCGTATTGCATGGCGGGGTAAATTTGTACAATAATGGGTTTGCGGGGGGCTTTGTTGCGTCTTTTCTCGTGCCGATCATCAATTCCCTCAAAAAGGAGGATAGATCATGAAACATGAATTGAAGAAAGTTTTGAAAATTGCGGATGAAGTGATGACGGTTTGCATGTACAAGTACGAGCCGACCAAAACGTATTTTACGACAGAAAAGTGCAAATCGGGATATGAGCTGCTTTTTCGTTTTGAAAATGTCGACGTGAGCGAACAAGAGATCAAGGAGCTGCGTGATAAGTTATCAGCGGAACGCAATCCTGAATTAGAGGATTATTACTGGCAACTGGCTGGCGAGGTAGAGAACAGTAACGAGCTGTATCTGGTTGCGCTTATGAGTGATTTATCTGAAGTATGTTATGATGAGCAGGTGTTATCGATTCATTTGTCCCGAAAGGCGGATTAACGGGATTCCCTTTGCGTTGTCTTTGCTTTTCTGTAGGGGTACGTTGGTTTGATGAAGCGATACGGACGAATCCCCAGAATGAGCCAGCCTTTTGTGCGGGCAGCCTTGTGGGATGCCGTTGGGCTCGCTTTCATACATGGAATCGGCATTCCCTTTTACGGTGTGGTAGCGCGCAGGCTGGGAGCCGGTGATAGTGCCATGGCTCTTTTGGCAATGGCTCCCTTTCTGGGGTTTCTCGGTTCGATGCGGATCGCACGCTTGGCGGGAAACATTGGTTGGAGTCGATTGCTCGGTATTTCCCGCGTGATCTCTTGCTTTCTCCTTCTGGGATTTGCCGTAACGACAGGACCGATAGCGTTTACGATTTTGGCAACCGTTGTGGTTGCAATCGTCTCGTCATCCATCAGCTTAACGGGTAACTTATTGCGGGGTCATGTGCGCCCGGGCCTACAGGGCGATACGATGAAATGGATTCGTGTGACTACGGTTCTGACGTCGGTTCCGCTTACATGGTTGGCGGGTAATCTTTTTGATGTCAATGTGTGGAGCTATCGTATTGTTTTCCCGCTTGCAGGGCTTTTGGCATTGGCGACTGTGGGCTTTCTTTTTGCGCTTCCACGCCGTCAAATTGAGAGTGCGTCCCAACGTTCGCGGCCATTAGCATTTGGCGAAGAGTTCCGTGTTTTGCTAGAAGATCGACGATTTGGCATCTTTTTGCTGGTGTTTTTTATTGGTACGTTTGCCGAGAAGATCGGCATGCCGGTTTTGCCCGTGTATTTCACGGATGTTTTGAATTTGCGTTATAGCGATGTGGCGGCAGCATTGGGGATTGCGGGTCCGCTTGCTTCCATAGGGGGATATTTTTTGTGGAGTAAGGTCGCACGTCGAACAGGCAATCCGCTGTTTGTTCTCGCGATATGCATGACGTTCAAGGCCATTCGTCCCGCTGCGTTGGCGCTAGCCATGCATACAGTCAATCCCGTGATTGTCGTTGCCTCTGCAGAAGCCATCTTTCGCTTTATGATCGCAGGGTTGGAAATTGCCAGTTTATTGTCTGTTTTGCGTTTGGCGCCTGCGCATAGAACGCCGCATTATCTTGGATTGCATTTCTGGTTCATGGGCGTGCGAGGTATCCTGGGACCCGTTCTCGGCTGGTTTTTTTTGGTTACGGGCATTTCCTTATCAATCGTTTTCTGGATTATTACCGGTATTGTCTTGGTCGGTGCTGCGGGGTTGTGGCTTCTTTTACAATGGAATGATGCATCGCAGCGGCGTGCTCGTTCGGTTTATCATCGAAAGGATGAAATGGATGATCCAAATAACGACTAGACTCCTTTTGCGTGCTCGGAACGAGAATGGGGAGGCTTATCCATGATGCCCCAGTCCTCCTATTTTCCTGCTGTTCCCGCGGATGTGGCGGCAATCTTTCAAGATGTCGGTTTGCAGTTATTGGGCGTGGCGGATGCGGGGCCGGATGCGGCGGCAACGGCTCGTTACCAGTCCTGGCTGCGGGCAGGTCGGCATGGCGATATGAAGTGGTTGGAACGCCATGCGGAAGGCAAATACGATCCGAGCCATATGTTGCCGGGGTGTCGCTCTGTACTGATTTCTGGCCTTTCTTATTATCAACCAGGCAGTTGTGAGTCGGGGCAGGGGCGCATCGCACGTTATGCCTGGGGGCGCGATTACCACAAAGTGCTTGGCAATCGATTGCGCAAAGCGGCGCGTATGTTGCGCGAGAACTATCCTGCGGAAGCTTTCAAGGGCTATACGGATGCGTTGCCTTTAGATGAGCGCTATTATGCATGTGCGGGCGGGGGCGGTTTTATCGGTCGAAATACCCTGCTGATTCATAGCGCATTGGGTAGCTGGTTTGTCATTGGAGAAGTATTGTCGACGCGGCATTGGGCGGCCACCCCTCTTGTTGAAGCGAAGCATGGGGCCTGTCCATCCGGATGTCGTAAATGTCTGGATATATGTCCAACGGGCGCTTTGATCCGTTCGGGGGAAATCGATGCGCGTTTGTGCATTTCGTATCTTACGATTGAGCATAAGGGGCCGATTCCTCTGGCGTTACGTAAGCCCATGGGAACTTGGCTTTTTGGTTGCGATTTGTGTCAAGATGTCTGTCCGTTTCAATTGCGTAAACAGTTGACAAAAGAGGATGATTTTCTTGCTTGGCGTGCTGGCCCCGGCATTTGGCCATCTAAAATTCTGAAGATGGATGAAAACGCTTTTGCTAAACGATTTTCCGGGACGCCACTCATGCGGACAGGCCTCTGGCGGATGCAGAGAAATGCTTGCATCGTAGCTGGAAATTTGCAGGATACAGCCAGCATTGCTGCGTTGGAACAATTGCGAAATGGATCTGACGCTATTCTTCGCGAGCATGCTGCCTGGGCGTTGGATCAATATGCCTGAAAGATAGCTTATGTTGCATATTCTCATTGAACCGCTGATCACGTTGCGAGCACTACTGAGTGAACATGTATTGTTCACAGTGGGGGCGATGTTGCTCATGGGCTATTGCATTGGTATCTTGGCTCGTTATGTGAAATTGCCGGAAATAACGGGGTTCATTTTGGCGGGCGTCATGCTGGGCGACAGCATGCTGGGAATTGTTCCTTTGCAGGTTGCTGGCTCGATGAAAATGATTACGGAGATTGCGCTTGGACTGATTGCCTTGACGATTGGCAGTGAGTTTTCTCTATCGAAGCTCAAACGCATGGGATCCCCCGTATTGTGGATCTCATTGTTTCAGTTGGTCGGTACCTTTGTGATTGTTCTGGGTGCTATGGTTCTGGCTGGTCTGGCCTTGCCTTTCGCCATGATACTTGCGGCCATAGCCACAACCTCTTCTCCAGCCGTGGTTGTTGCCATGGTGCAATCGCTTCGTGCAAAAGGCTTTTTCGTAGATTGTTTGTACGGCACGGTTGCGTTACTGGATGCAGGCGCTGTTATTTTGTTTGGCATTTGTTTTTCGTTGGCCGCTGGGATGCTGGGTTGGGCTGGGGGAGAAGAATCTGCGAGTAGCCTTTTCTGGAGTGCGCTGGGTGAAGTTGTACTATCCCTTGCAGCAGGTCTGGTTATGGGCAGTATTTTGCATATGTCAATTGCCCGCAAGAACCATCCGAATGAGATTTTGCTGATCGTGCTTGGGATTGTTTGTATGGCAACAGCCATCGCGATCGTATTTCATCTTTCTCCGCTTTTGATGAATATGACCGCAGGAGCGGTTCTGACAAATGTCTCGGCCCGTCATCACCGTATTTTCCGACTGCTCGAGCCGCTCACACCGCCGCTTTATGCATTATTTTTTGTGTTGGCGGGTAGTGAGTTGCAACTTTCCATTCTGATGCGCCCGACTGTTTTGTTGCTGGGGTTTGTGTTTATATGCAGTCGAAATCTGGCAAAGTGGGGGACGACTTACCTCGGAGGGAGATTTACGCAATGTGCGGTACCGATTCGGCTGAATTTAGGGCTTTGCATGTTCCCGCAAGCGGGTGTTGCATTGGGACTGGTATTGCTGATCCAGGCATCACCGCTGGCGGCGAATATGACTGACGTGCAAGCACAAGTAGTGGAGACATTGGTCAATGTTGTGCTGTTGTCGGTGTTTATCAATCAGCTTCTAGGGCCGCCTTTGGCGAAAGGAGCCATTATTCGCGGGAATGAGATGGAGGAAGACGAATGATTTTACTCGATGCGTTACATGCAAACTGCTGCCGTGTTGATTTTCATGCCAGAAACAAAGACGCGGTGTTACGCAAGCTCGCCGAACTCATGGCCAAGCATCCCGCTGTTGCCGAAATTGGGGCTGAGCGTGTGTATCAGTTGCTGGCTGCACGTGAAGCCAAAGGCAGCACGGGGCTGGGTCGTAGCGTGGCGTTGCCGCATGCCCGGGTGCCCGGCTTGAAACAGTTTGTTGTGGGTGTGGCCGTTGCCCCCAAAGGGGTAGATTTTGAATCATTAGACCGCCGTAAATGCCGTCTGTTATTTGTTGTACTTGGCCCTGCAGAAGAGCCCAGCGGCCACTTGAAGGCACTTGCCGGCATTTCGCGCATTACGGGGTCGGCGCGCCGCAGGAGAACCTTGCTTTCGGCCAAAACCCCCGAAGCATTACATGAAGCGATGGTGCAACAATGCGATCCAACCGCTGCGGCATCTGCGCAAGTGCAACGTATGCGCGTTCTACTCGTTATTTTATACGATGAAGATTTGCTTTATGATGTGCTGCAATACTTTCTGGAGCAGGGGATCGAAGGGGCTACGGTGCTCGAAGGGCTTGGTATGGGGCATTATATTTCGAATGTACCCGTTTTTGCCGAATATATTGGCTTTATGCAGCAGCGTAAACAGCACAGCCAAACCATATTGTCGCTGATACCTGCAGAACGGGAAGCTGCTCTGCTGGAAGGTCTTGAGTTGATAACGGGTGATATGCAGACTCGTCAAGGCGCAATGGTTATTACGGTGGATACGGCCTTTCATAAAGGCAGTATGCGTATGCTTTAGCGACTTTCAATGGATTCGAATTCCTGCGTATAGCGTTGTGCAATGCTGTCGGAATAGATAACGACGGCATTTTCATAGCTTTGCGTTGCCGCTGTCACGGTAAAGTTGAATGACCCTGTGAATACGACCGCCTGATCCATGACCGCGAATTTGTGATGCATCGATGCAAAACGTCCGCTCATTTCTATAGGGGTTATGGTGATGTTGCGTTCCGGTTCAAGGCTTTCGATGATTTCAGACATGCGTCCCACCTCGATTTGGCCTTTGTCATATTTTATGTGAATATCGACACCGCGTTGTGCGGCCTCGCGCAGGGCTTCGGCTATGGGCAGACTCGTCATCGTGTAAATGGCGACCAGGATTTCGCGCCGCGCATCTTGTATCGCATCGATCAGGAGTGGTTCGCAATCGGATCCGAAGGCAGCGATGACTTTTGCATCGGCTGCGCGTCGCCTTTGGGTTACTGCACGTCTTCCGCTGGACAATGGCTCCGTGCCGCGTAATCCGGATAATCTACGGGCCATGATTTGATCGCGCCAGCTCAAACGATTAATTGGAATCGCGATACGCTGCTCTTCGCGATCTTTGAGAACAACTTGGTTCTGATGCAGATGGATGAAAGCGGCTTCGAGTGTTTGTCCAGCTTCGCTAGTCCATGTTCGGTAAGAGAGGGGCGGGAGGTTGTGATCACCCGTTTCGCGTGCAATGCCGAGATTCGCACATAGTGATAGGATGATCAAGATGCTTGCAAAGACCAAGCGTGCGCGATCGAGTCGCCATTTCGTTTTCTGTTTTGCCTTCATGTGTATGATCTTATTGCATTTGGGTAGGGTTCGCAACGTTTCGTACATCAATAGCTTAGGGTCTACACATGTCAGCGCTCCATACACATTCGTCATTGGTCGCGCTTCGATTCCAATTCTGTGATTCTCTCTTCCAGCGCATTGATCCGTTCGCTGCTGTCTTCATGGATGCCTTGCAAGGCCGCCAACAGAAATCCATTAATTTCATTTTGTTGGGACCAGAGGCGATAGGTGTAGAAACGGAGCATACTCCAGATGCATTTTTTTAGCGCAATAAGGGGCAAGCTCCAGCGTTGCCGTCGTTCCACGATCTCAAAGTCGCTAATATCAACAAATGCAGTATCGTGGAGGGTAGCGAGCAACGCCTCGATGAAAGCTGTATTGTTGGCAAATCCATCCGGAGACTGTATTTTGCTATTCGATAAGCGTTCCATCGTAAGTTTGGCAGACGTATGTCGTTTGGCTGCCTGCGCTTTGATTTGCTGTGCAACCTTATCGGTATCTATCCCTGCGGCATGAACGGTAAGCATGGTATATTATTTCGCTGTTTGGAACTCTTGTAGAAAAGGATTTGTCTGTATTTCATCTTCCAGTGTTGATGCTGGACCGTGACCACTGCAAATGACTGTTTTCGGGGGTAGGGACAATAGGCGTTTCAGTGATTGCTTCATATCGCTGGCACTTCCGCCAGGAAAGTCGGTGCGTCCTGCAGAACCAGCGAGTATTGTGTCGCCGGTAAACAGGGTGTTTTCATTGATAAAGTGGAGGCAGACAGAACCGGGCGAATGGCCGGGGGTTTCCAGCACATTGAAAAGCGAGCCAGCCATCTCGTTTCCGGTCGACTCAACGAGGTCAGCTTGCAGCAGTTCTTCGGGTGGTGGGGTAGGGGCGGGGTAGTAGGGGGGCATCTGATTGGATGATGAGAAGGCCCAATTTGCGTCGGCTGGATGTATGCGGATTGGGGCCGGGTGTTTTGCAACTAATGTGGCTAGCGCCGATACATGGTCCATGTGTCCATGCGTGAGCAAATAGCCTTGCACATGCAGACGCATTTTTTGCAACCAAGCTTCTATGAGGGGAGCATCCGCACCTGGGTCAACAATAATGGCTTCCCGGCGCTGATTCACCAAGATCCAACAATTTACTTCAAAGGCACCTACTGGTATTGATTTGATCTTCATAATAGGGGGTAGAGTAGCGATTCGCGGTTACAACATTCAAGCTCATAATATAGAAGACGTCTTGACAAGCTAGTCTGAGAAGTGTAATGCCGCTGGGGCAAATTTTTCCTGATGGTAGTGCGTGGTATCCATGTGGAGCATTGGGTAAAGATCAAACATATCCTATGTGAAAATTGACAGGGTCGATAAGAAATGGAATACAAACTTGCGGATCGAGTGGGGCGGATGAATCCTTCGATGACCTTGGCCATTGACGCCAAGGCCAAGGAAATGCGCCAGAGTGGGATTGATGTTGTGGGCTTTGGCGCCGGTGAGCCGGATTTTGATACACCTGCGCACATCAAGCAGGCAGCATCTCAGGCTTTGGCCCAAGGCTTTACGAAGTATACACCGGTAGCAGGTATTCCAGAGCTTCGAAGAGCTATCACAGGCAAGTTCGAGCGGGACAATGGGGTTTCGTATGCTCCCGAGCAAATTGTGGTATCCTGCGGTGGAAAACATACCTGCTTCAATGCAATGCAAGTGCTCTGCCAGCAAGGTGATGAGGTCATTATCCCCGCGCCGTACTGGGTGAGCTATACTGAAATGGTAAAATTGGCGAATGCGAAGCCCATCATTGTACCTATGGATGAATCTACCGGTTTCAAGATGACGCCGAGACAACTTCGTCAAGCTATTACTGCTGCGACCAAGATTGTGATTCTCAACTCTCCGAGCAATCCGACGGGAGCGGTTTACAGCCCCAAAGAGTTGCAGGATCTTGCCGATATTTGCTTGGAACATGGTGTCTACATATTGAGTGATGAAATCTATGAGCATTTAATTTACGGGCGAGCTCGGCACCGGAGTCCGGCATCGTTCGGCAGTGAGTATCAAGCCATCACGATTATTGCGAATGGGTTTGCAAAAGCATGGAGTATGACGGGTTGGCGTCTGGGGTTCTGTGCTGCGCCTTTGCCTATTGCCAAGGCCATGACGACATTACAGAGTCACAGCACGAGCAATCCTTGTAGTTTCGCGCAAAAAGGAGGCGTCGCTGCATTGGATGGTCCACAGGATCATATGCAGGAATGGTGTGCTGCCTTTCAAAAGAGACGTGACTATGCATTAGAACGTCTGCAGGCTATGCCGGGTGTGATGTGTTGTAAACCGGAAGGTGCCTTTTACTTATTTCCGAATATTTCCGGGACGGGGCTCGACTCTGTGCAATTCTGTGAATTGTTGTTGGAAGAGCAGAAAGTTGCGGTCGTACCAGGCGTTGCATTTGGTGCCGACGCGAACATTCGAATCAGTTATGCCACGGATATGGCAACTATCGAGAAGGGTTTGGACCGCATGGAAGCATTTTGTCGTGTGCATACGTAACATTTTGGCAGGAGCTATGCGATGAAGAGATGCCCTCCCGTAACGACAGGCGTAAAGCGTTGGATTATGCTGTTGGCTGTATTCTTGATGCAGACTTGTATGGGGGGACTTTACGGCTGGAGTGTGTTTGTGCCGATTTTACAGCGTGATTTTGGACTCACGCGCATGCAGACACAAATCGTATTTGGGTTAACCATAGCCAGCTTTACGGTAGCCATGATTGCGGCAGGACGGTTGCAGTTGCGCATTGGAGCACGCGTCAATGGACTGATTGCCGGGGTCTTGTACGGCAGTGGATATGGGGTTGCTGTATTGAGCCAAGGTCACTTTTGGGGGCTTTTTGCTGGAATTGGCATTATGAGCGGGGCCGCTATTGGGTTTGGTTACGTTGCGGCGCTTAAGTCGGGCATGTTATGGTTTCCGGCACATCGTGGACTTGTGACGGGTGTCGCTGTGACGGGATTCGGTGGGGGGGCCATTTTGCTTTCCCAGCTGGCAGTTATATTGCTCGAAAGAGGTACAGGGCTATTGGAGATATTTACTATGATATCTTTTGGCTATGGTGGCATTGTGTGTTTGTGTGCATTGTGCCTGTTTCGGCCACCGGAGGGCCGTAGCGTTCCGGTTCCGCAACCCACACTTGCAAAGCTGTTACGCGATAGGCGGTTCTGGTTGTTGGGAATGGGAATCTTTTCCGGTACGTTCGCCGGTTTGTTGGTGGTGGGAAACCTGAAACCGCTAGGCTTAGCACATGGCGTTCTCGAATCTACCGCTATTCTCTCAATCAGTTTTTTTGCTTTTGGTAACGCTACCGGTAGACTGACCTGGGGGTGGGTCTTTGATCAAATTGGCTATCGCGCTATTCCGGCCAACTTGTTGCTGACAGCCTTAATGATCCCTGCCATGTTTTTGTTGCGGGGAAATGCCGTCGCTTATTTGATCTTTACCGCGCTTGTCGGGTTTTCCTTTGGCGGTTGCTTTGTTGTATATGCCGCTGAGGTTTCCCGCGTTTATGGGCTGGAGGGGGTAAATTGCGTGTATCCAATCTTATTTCTTTTGTATGGCATTTCTGCATTACTAGGGCCTGCATTTGGTGGGTGGATATATGATTGGACAGGCGGATATGCAGGTGCAATCTGGTTGAATGTCTTGCTATTAGCGTTTAGCGCTGTCTATACGTGGCTACGCCGCCACGACATGGTTCTGGCGGAAGCGGCACTTGCTGAAGAAGTGTAAATCCGCTAGAAACGAATCGCGTGCCAGCAAGCGACTCATTGTGGAAATCCTTCATGTTTCATTTATTCGTTTATATTGTTAGTCTTGACTAATCTAGTTTAAGTTATAAAACTATGCGGCGTTGTTGCTATGTTTTCTTTCATGAAGTTTAGCTTGTTGTATTGCGTGTGTGCAAAATATGGGGGTAATGATGATGAGATTTTGGTCAATCGTTAAGGTGGGTGCTTTACTGGTGGGCGTGTTTTTTATTGGGGAATCAGTTCGAGCAGATAGTGGAAGGATACAAGTGCTTGCCCCAGTTACGGTACTTGGGCGCCAGGATGATGCTGGCCTGCAGCCGGGATCGATCTCGGTTGTGGGGGAGGTGGAGATCAATCAGCTGCAACCGCGTTCAACAGAAGATGTGTTACGCCGGATTCCGGGCATCTATATCAAAGGGGAGGACGAGAACGCGGTGGTGGTGAATGTGGGGGTCCGCGGACTTCCTGCTGGCGATTACAAGACGCTGGTACTGGAAGATGGTGTTCCTGTGCAGCCGGGCATTTTTGTCGGTAATTCACGTTATTACAATCCGCGTGTGCAACGGATGGCCGGAGTTGAGGTATTAAAGGGTGCAGCATCTTTGCGCTACGGACCCAACACGGTTGGTGGGGTCATTAACTATCAGACCAAAACGCCGGATGATGGTGTGATGATTCGAGGACGCTATGGTTCCTGGAACACGCGAGAAGCAACCATAGAAATCGGGGGTGGCGCAGAATCACTGGGCTCGCGTTATGGGGTTATTGCGACCCATGCGCGGAGCGATGGCTTTATGGATCGAGAGTATGAGATGACAGATCTCATGCTCAAGACAACGAGTGCGATTGGTGATAACCATTTTCTGACACTGAAGTTTTTGTATTATGAGACCGACGCCAATATTTCGTATCGTGGGTTATTTCCCGATGCATACCGTGCAGGCGAACAGTTTAACCCTGCACCCGATGATTGGTTCCTGACCGAGCGCAAGGCATTTGATATGAGCCATGACTGGCAGATTACCCCTGAAGTATCCTTGTTGACAGTGGGGTACTGGAGCGACATGAACCGTGATTATTGGCGATATCGTCTTGTCTCGGATCAACCCACGAGCGTTAATGCTAATGGGTTTCGCGTATGGAATTATAGCGATGAAGTGCAGGGTAACAATCGTTCATTTGAAAGGTTTGGTATCGATTCGCGTTTAACGGTGCAACATGCGGCTTTTGATTGGGATAACGAATCCGAATGGGGGGTTCGTCTCATGCGTGAGGAAATGTTGGACCAGACGATTCGCGCTGATCGGTCTTCGCCACGCACCCCAAATCAACCCTTGCTGCGTGACCGATTAGACTCGGCTGAGAGCCTCGCGCTTTTTGTCCAGAATCGATCCGGCATTACGGAACGGTTTGCGGTAACTACCGGGCTTCGTATGGAGTCTTATGAGCAGAAGCGCGAAAACCGCCAGGTGGGTGATGACCACGATCGTTTCAGGAACACGGAATTCATGCCTGGCATTGGAGCGACTTATCAAGTCATCCCCGCTTCCCAAATATTTGGTAGCGTGTATCGTGCTTTTGCTCCGCCGTTGGTCGGTAGCGTAGTAGGGGCTGAGCAACCCCCAACGGACGCTGAAACGTCTATTAATGTGGAGTTTGGGGTAAGAGGCGGCGATGAACGTTTGCATTACGAGGTGACCGCTTTTCAAATGGACTTTTCCAATCAGGTCGATCCGGGGGTTTCGGGTATTCGGAACCCGAATGAAGGCAGCGCACTGATTCAAGGGCTAGAAGGCACAGTTGGATATGCGTTCGAAAGCGGATTCAGCCTTAACGGAAACCTAACCTGGATCCCCACTGCGGAATTTGGCGAAGATCGGGAAGGAGAGGCAGAGAAGGGAAACCGTTTGCCATACTCACCAGAACTGGCAGGGAACCTTACTGTTGGCTATACCTATGGGCGTTTGCAAACGAGTATCCTTTTAAACTATGTTGGCGAGACGTATGGGGATGGCATGAATGTACGAGATTTCACCTCGGAGGAGCAAGGCACTTGGGGTGGGTTGGTTCCAAGTTATCATACGTTTGATTTCACAAGTCAGTTTGCCGTCAGTGAATCAATTGATGTATTTGGTGCCATCAAGAATATCACCGATGAACAGTATATTTCAGGATTGCGTCAAGGGATCTATGTTGGACCGGAGCGCAGTTTTGAACTGGGCGCTACGGTTCGTTTCTAAGAGAATGTGCTGATATCTTCATCGGAGGAAATCCTGTTCGATAAAGGGAGAAATACAAGTGGGGCCAGTATTTTCGATGCTGGCCCCATGCGTTGAGCGACGCGATGCGCGGACGTGGCCCTTATGTGTCGACAAACGCCTTGCGTCAGTAACGGCTGCTGGCGAGGGAGGGGAGGCTTGCGGCGGCGATGGCTTGTCCGTGACGCTTCATTTTCTCATCGGGAATGTGCAGTTGGATTTCCCGCGAGATATCCGGGTAGTGGGTATTGAGGCACTGCCGGGCTTGGGATAGGATTTGTTCGCCACCTGGACCACTGGTTACGCGTCCCAGTATCAATATGTGTTCTAATTCGTAGAAATGAGACCAATGCGCGAGGGTGTGTCCGAAGGCCTCACCGATGGCTGTGTAGATGGATTCTGCAACGGAGTCTCCAGTTGCCATACGGTTTTGGACCTCGATCAATTGTTCGGGAAGTGGCATCTCAGCAGGAAAGGGCATACCTGCTTCGCGCGCGAGGCGCGCAACGCCTTGCTGGGAGAAATATTGCACGGCACATCCGATATCTCCGGACCATTCGTCTATGGGAGCCTGATCGCTATAATCGACGGGGACAAATGCCAATTCATTGAGCCAGTCTGTGAGGTGTCCTTCCGGCGTGACGTAGCCAGCAGCAGTACTGGTTCCCATAGATATGCCCAATAGCGCAGAGGCTTGTAGCGACATGGCCCCAGCCAAAGCGGTTACTTCTCCATCGTTGATCACGACAAAGGGGACATTGTCCCAGGCGGCTTGCACGCGTTGAAAGATATTTCGCACTGATTTTTCGAATTCCGCTGGTTCCACGCCGCGAAAGAGCGAGGCTACGCGTACTTCATTGTCGACATATACACCTGCGGCACTCCCTCCGATCGCATCCACCCGAGGCAGGTGTTTTGCTGCACGCTTGAGTGCGTCCATAATTCCTTCAAAATGATATTGCGGATCTTTCTGAAAGTATGGATCCCAAGGGATTTCTTCGGAAAAAACCACCTCACCATCTATAAGGGCAGCACATTTGCGGTCACTGCCTCCAAGGTCGAATCCGATACGACAGCCATCAAGATTTCTTCCCACGGATTGGGCACCTGCATCCGGGGAAGGAATGGATTGCCCTGCCATAGGTTCTATCGTTATGGGGCTTCCACAAATTTTTTCTCCCATTACGGTAGAATCAAACATGCCCGTTGGGGATTTTGTATAATAGTTTTGCAACCATTGCTGGAGGGGAGCAGGCGCATCGAGCAAAATACGGTTTCCTCCATGCATCCATAGTAACGATTTCAAGTGTCTTTCCACGTATTTGCAGGTGCGATGCAGTTGTTGATCTGCGGGAAAGATCGGTACTGTCGTACGCGCTACCGGTTTATGATCGCGGCAAAGTCCGATTGTAATCTGCGCCTGATTCGTATGGGATTGCTGGAGGTCGCGTTGGTATTGGTTGATCCATTCTATTGCAGGTTTATAGTGACGCTGTAACATCATGCTTTCCTCTCCACGATATGGTCATGGTATCTTTATTCGAAAAAGGAGAATTTCTCATGCGGTTGCTTTTCAATGTGGGCTTGATCTGATGGCCCGCGCTTATAGGGGGGGGGACTAATGATTGCGGTTTCGTCATCCGGAGGTATCTCGTGAAAATCGTGTGAAGACGTCGTATCTCTCCGCGAATGGAAACCACGATATTCCAGCAGTGTTTCTATGCGTACCTGCTGATATTCGCGATTTCCCATTATGTACACAAAACCAGAAATGATGAGTAAGATGAACCCATGAAACGGCTGTATTCTTTCGATCATAGAGATCATGCCCAGAAAACCGATTCCTCCAAATAGGATAGCAAAACAGCGTCCAAGTAGCATTGCTATGCGGGTGGCCCGTAGACGACCAAGCCGGTTTGTTAATATTGCTCTCGTCACGCGTCCTCCATCCATCGGAAAAGCAGGCAAAAGGTTAAAGATCGCAAGTGCTCCATTCCCCCAAGCCAACACGGAGAAAAAGAATCCGAACCAAGCCCATATATTTTCTTCATCGATTGGAAACAGGTAGGCAATTGTACCGAAGACCATAGCCAGAGAGGCGCTTACGGCAGGCCCTGCGATTGCCATTTGAAATTCATCTTTCGGCTTTCGCGGGATGCTTTCCATCATGGCAGCACCGCCCATGATCAGAAGCGTGATTTCACGGACTTTACAGCCTTTGCGCATGGCAATATAACAATGGCCAAGCTCGTGCAAACCGATGCTGGCAAATAAACATGCCTGCAAGAGCACAGCAGCCATAACGCCGAGGATGGCAACCCAGATCCCGAATACTTGCAAACCGATTCGAAATGCCTCCAGAGAAATGAAGGCGAGTAGAAAGAAAAGGGAAATATGGATTTTTAGCGGTATGCCCCAGACTGTGCCTATACAATAAGATGATTTCATAAACGTATAATTACCATACTGGAGCTGGAAAAGGTAGAAATGTGAAAAGCGGGAAACAAGAAGCCTGCGTGCATAGGCCTTTGGCTTACACGCAGGCTTCGCAAGGAACGGTTTTTAGAATGTGTAGCGGGCGCCTACACTGATAAAGAGTTCATCTATGTGTGCAAGCTCTCCATAGAAGGAGATATTTTGATCCAAGTCAAACATACCACCAACGGCAATGGCTGGCTCCGTGTCCGTATCGCTTGTGGAGCTTCTGAAACCAGCAAAACTTCCACTCACTTCGGTCCGCACAATACTCAAGCCACCAAATCCATAGAGCGTAACCATATCGTGCACAGGTGCGCTTGCGAGTAGACCACCATTGAAGCTGGTGATATCCAGATCAGCGCCTCCTCGGCTAAACGTTGTAAACCCAAGTCCGCCGCGAAGCGCGAGGTCTACGGGTAAATCTAAGTTAGGTAGTGCGTAGGAACCCCCTGCCTGAATGTATGGGCCGGTTCCCCAGAAGTCGGGATCCGCAATACCAGCACCCAAAAATGCCGTTAACCCATCAATGAGCGTGTAGGATCCCCGCACGCCGTACATTTGGAAATCGCTTTCCAGCGTGACACCGCCACTCATGCGAATGGTTCCCGCAGGCGTTACCGACGCATCTTCTGCAATGGGTTGGCTAACAATTGCCAGGGCTGGCGTAGCGAGAATCAACGCTAACATGGTAATAGACATTTTATGTAACATAACTGGTCTCCTTATATATTTTTTTAGACATTGTTTGATTTGTAACGTACTCGTCATGAATCGGTGGTATTATCATGCCTCCTTTCCATGTCTCTACCAGACATGGTTTTAAACATACAGCAAAACAGCGTAGGGTCAATCTTCTTCTGTATTCGCAAACTGGTAGAGGGCGATGACCGGAGAACCGAGCCAGCGAGTTAAACCGGATGCTCGCGCGATCCCTTCGATGACGCAGCTCAGTGGGCGGCATTGCAGCATGCGGTGCAATGCCATGGGAAAGAAAAACTGCTTGTATGTGGTAATACGTTTGAATCCATGCTCAGAAAAGGCTGCATCGACTTCCTTGTGGCGGAAAGAGCGCCAGTAACGTGTGTTTTTTTCGATTTTCTTTTTTGCATCAAACAGAGCGGGCGCAATAGCATTTATGCTTTGAGAAGTGGGGTAATCGATCATTACATACTGTTGCGAGACGCGGCAGAGTTGTTCTACGAGTTGTTCCCATTGCTCACAATGGGTCAATAACCGGAAAGAGGCAACTAGTTGAAAACTTTTTTTGGGGTATGGTAATTGCAACAAATTTGCGTATTGATATTTACAATTCGGATTTGAAAGAAATGTTTGTAATCGTCCAGCCGGTTCAGCAGCGCTTCCAGCAATGGTTACGTTCCGTTCTTGTTCCAGATACACATGGGTTAATTGTGCGTGCCCCCCCCCTACATCCAGCACGGTTGGCGTATGGGTAGCTCGTTTGAGGGCATAGCGTACACCTCTCTCTTGTATCTTGAGTAACCATTTGCCAGAGGGGCCTGCAAAACGCGTTGCGTAGTCTTCAGACGCGGTTTCGATATCTGCCATGGGTGGATGGGGGAGGTTATGTGGCATTGATACATCATTGCTCATTGCATGTTCTCCTTTGTCTTGCAAACAACCATGCCACAGCTAACAGTGGCAGCATGGTAAGTGATTCCGTTGCAATCGTAATCCAATGGTGATAGGAAAACCAACCTTCTGAGTGGCGTACGCCGTAGAAAAGCAAAAAGGGGGGGTGGAAGCGCTGGTTGGTAATGGGCCAAAATAATTTTAGACCGCGCCCATAGGTAAACAAATCCATGAGTAGGTGTAAACCATATGCGGATGCAGCTATGATTGCGGTTCTCATAAAAGACTTAGGGGCAGGAAGGAGTAAACGGAATCCAGCATATATGAGGCATATGCTTATGCCAAACAGGATGCTATGAGAAAATTGGTTGTGATACGAG
Organism: PVC group bacterium; assembly: GCA_003567005.1. Lineage (GTDB taxonomy): Bacteria > Verrucomicrobiota > Kiritimatiellia > UBA8416 > UBA8416 > T3Sed10-140. The sequence continues at coordinate 41,197 of PXBF01000068.1, read as the reverse complement.
GGTAGATCATTAGTGATAAAGCCAGGGATTACGTCGAGGTCGGGAGCAAGGGAAAAACCGAGTATGGTAGCAATATCCTCTTTATGTTTAAGGGCAATCTGTTTGTTTTGCAACCACGGTGTTGCGAGGATGACACCAGCGACTGTGTGAGCGTAAGGGGAAGGCATATATGCTCCTTTCTGCAGGATTATAAGAGTTTATGCTCCCGGTACCATGCGCCCATTTGCGATAGTGCTTCGAATGGGGAAATGCGTGGCTGATACGCAAGTAGGGTATGCGCTTTGCTTCCATCATATGAGCGATGCTTGGTAAAGAAATCAACTCTGCGTGGATACAAAGGAGGCGTAATTCCGATACGTTTACAGATGGCAGCGCAGGTATGGGCAGCCAGCGTTACCGGAAATACAGGGATACGCAAGTGTGGGAGCGGGGCATCAAGGATCTGGCATATATATGCCACCATGACCTGAAGCGTGATGGAGTAGGGTCCCGGGATGATGAAGGTTTCGCCCGCCGCTTTTTCGCTTTGTGCGGCTTTGATGAATCCTTGGGCTAAGTCATCTACATGGACAAAGTGATAATGGTGCCGGCCACTCCCGATCATGACAAAGCGTCGACGATGAATGGCCCGAAAAAGCTTTAAGAACCGTGTGTCTCCGGGGCCGCAGATTGCCGTAGGCCGAATCACGGTTACGGGAAGGTTGTGCAATTTGCCCCATTCGGTTGCGCACTGTTCTCCTTCCAGTTTTGTCTCCTGATACCAGTCTCCGGGGCGAAAAGGTGCGTTTTCGTTAGCGGGGTTTTCGCGATCAATCCAGCCGTGGACACCTGCTGTGCTACAATGTACAAATCGCTTGACCCTTGCTGCCGATGCTTTTTTGAGAATACGTTTGGTTCCATTCACATTTATGTTTCGAAAGACGTCTCGGGTGGCGCCCTCTTGCCGGTACATTGCAGCAATATGGAAAACGGTATCCACATGTTGGAAGTCGATTGAGGAAAGACCATCATCGTGTCCGATGTCCCCGCGCACGATTTCGACATCGAGGTCTTTCAGTCTGTCCGTATTCGCCTCTGGCCGTATCATGGCCTTCACACGAACCTTATGTTCGAGTAAATGTCGACAGAGTTTGCTTCCGGTGAAGCCGCCGGCTCCGGTCACAATGGCGCATTGCATCATTCACTCCTCTCCGCGGTGTCACGATGTTAGGGACAAAAAAATATTCAACCTTCTACTGCTGCATAGCTGCTAAGCCAGAGAGCATAGAGGAAAACACAATCACGAGCAAACTAAGTATTCCTTTTCCGTATCCTTTTTGGTAGTGCTTTGTCGTACAAGGAGATTGTATGCCAAGGTTTAAAAAGCGCGTTTTGTTTGTTGTTTCCCAGCCCTTTTTTCAATGGCGCGGGTCGCCCATTCGCGTCGGCTTTGATGTACAGGCATTAGTGCAACTGGGATATGTGGTCGATCTGCTCGTGCCACCTTTTGGTGAAGACCCCGGTTATCAGGGGGTTACGATTGTGCGCACCCGGTCGATTCCGGGGGTCAGAAATCTCCCGATCGGGCCATCCATTTCAAAAATCCTGTTTGATGTTCTTTTGCTCTTACGTGCCCGTAGTATGTTACGCAACGAAGTGTATACATGTTTGCATGGGGTTGAAGATACCGGTGCTGTGTGTGCTTGGTTGGCACGGCGGTATGACCTTCCATTTGTTTTTGAAAAACATTCGGATCCGCGTTCCTATCGTAAGGGGTACTTGCGCAATGTTGTCATGCGCATGTATGCGGCGGTGGAACGATGGACGATTCGGCGTGCAACGGCGGTCATTGGCACAGGACCCAAATTGGCCGAATACGCGGCCGCGCTGTGTCCGGACAAAACCGTGGTTGAAATTCCCGACATCCCTTCGTCGCTTGCAGAAAGTTCGCCGGAGTGTGCATCTACCCAACGGAAAGCATTAGTAAAACATGCGAACGATATCCTTTTGACATACGTTGGGTCTTTTGCCGTATATCAGGGGATTGATTTGCTTTTTTCGAGTATTCCTATTGTCTGCCGCGCCGATCCGCGGGCCCGTTTTGTTATTATCGGTGGTTCGCCTGCGCAGATAGCCTCCCGTAAGGAGCAGATGCAGCAAGCTGGCTGCGCGCATTGTGTCCATTTTGCAGGATTGATCCCTCCTGATCGTTTGCCGGATATATTGGCTGGGTCGGATATTCTTTTGTCACCACGAATTGCCGGGACCAATACACCACTTAAAATTCTTGATTATCTGAAAGCTGCGCGTCCGATCGTTGCCACGGAGAATGAGGCCAACCGTCAAATTTTGAATGAATCGACAGCCGTATTTGGAGCGGCCGATGCGGCCAGCTATGCTCAAGCCATGCTTCGGTTGGTCGAGGATGAGAATCTGCGTGAGAAATTGGGAGTAGGCGGGATGCGGCTGATACAGGAAAAATATAATTTTGCCTACTTCAAGCGCGAGCTTGGCAAGGTATACGAGGAGTTGTGTGCTTAAACGGCATCGAGCGATGGCCCGTGCGAACAGGATGTATTGATTTTTTCGGGTACGAAAGGAATGGATGTATGACGTCTGATTGGAAACGCAGTGTGGCAATTGGATTTGGTACGCTTTTGATTGCGTTGGTATGTAGTAGTATTATCACGTGGCCTCTGGCTCGTTACGCCAGCACGGGGATTCCCTCATCGCATACCCCAGAGCTCGGTGGGGCAAGAGAAATGATCGCTGGCGATCATTTGCAGTTGCTCTATTTCTTTCAGCTCGCTGCTGACTTCATTCGCGGGGAGACGCCATGGTTTCATAATCTCTATGAATTTAATGAGGGCGTGGATGCGGATCGCTTTGTGCCCGATTTCTATTATATGCCCTTTTCTGCAATTTATGCTTTGGGGTCTTTTGCGGGCGGTAGCGCATTTGGATGGAATCTTACGGGGCTGCTATCATTATGGCTTACCCTTTTGGGGACCTTGTTGCTCATTCGGCGATATTGTCGTGATTCATTTATACAATGGGGGATCAGTACGGTCGTCACACTTTTCCCGTACCGACTTGCAACCTTTTTGCATGGGAGTCCTACTGGTTTCGGAATGGCGTACGTACCATTCTTTTTGCTCGGATTAGACTGGGCTATACGCAACGGGCGTATGCGAGGGGGCGCCATGGCAGGACTTGTGTTCTTGCTTTCCGGATGGGCCGATATGCATGTGTTCTTCTTTCTTGCGTTGCTTGCTCCATTCTGGTGCGTTTGGTTGTATTTATATGATGGATGGTCTTTGTCGATGCAACGTTTTCGTAGCATTGTTTCGGGCATGCTTCCTTTTGTCGGATTTGCTGTGCTCGTGTTGCTGCAAGCTTGGTTTGTGCGGCAAGGGTTGGAAGACACAGCCATGTCTGGCGGGCGCACGATTGATGAGGTCCGATTGTTTTCACCTGTCTGGCAGTCTTATCTCTTTCGCGGCGCGTTGGATCCTTATAGCTATGTATATCTTACTTGGACCATCTTCTTAAGCATGGTTCTTGGAGCCGTAATCTTGTTCCGTCGACTTGTTGCACAAAAAGAGGCGGATCGTCGTCGCAAGGACCTTCTTTTTTGTGGATTGCTGGTTGGGGTATTAGGGGTACTATTATTGGCGCTTGGCCCAAGAATGCCAGTTTATGCAGCTGAGGTCTGGTGGGAACGGTTGGGACGTGTCGTTCCGCCCTATCGCATGATCCGGCAACCAGCCAAAATATTAGTATTGCTTCCTTCCTTGGTCGCGGTATTTATGGCTGGTGCGCTTACGATCATCCATGCAAAACGGTTACGCTGGGTTCGCATGGTAAGCGGCATTGCTGTTGCTTGTATGGTTTTGGAAGTGGGATTGCGTGTTGAACCCACAATCAGTTTGTTGGATCGTGAACAAGCAGCCTATCAAGCTGTTGTGGACAACGCAGCGCTGCACGGCGAGGATCCCCGCGCGCTAGCGATCGTTTTATGGCCAGGTGATACGCATTGGTCTTCTTTGTATCAGTATTACGGTATGATGTATCGTATCCGAATGCTCAATGGATATAGCCCGAATGTATCGCAACGCTATATTGATGATGTTTTTTATCGTTTTATCAGTTTGAATCGTGGTTATGCCTCTGATGCGCAACTGGATGCGCTCCTTGATATGGGGATTCGTCATCTGCTCTTGCATGAGGATGCATTTCCTGAACGCGTAAGTCCATTTGGCGTGGCGCAGACATTACAGCTTTTTCTTGCGCATGATCGTCTTCGTTATCTTACACAAGATCGATCAGTCTGGGCCTTTGAAATTCGGGAAACTGCCGATAGCGCAAATGAGAAGGTAGTGGATTGGGACACTGCATCGATAACCTATCGGTGGGATGCAACGCGTATTGCTTTGTCTGCGGACATTGCGACTCATGCCGACCCCAATCGTGGTGGTGCGCCTTTCTTGCGTCTAGCAGCACCAAACCAAGGGATAAAGATTCCTGATTGGGGGATGCATGATCTGGATGGTTTGCGGGTGTCTGCGCGTTTACGCGGAAAGGGTGTTTTGCAACGCTCGATGCGGATAGAAGAGGAAATCGTGCAGGCGTCTTATCCTGTTGAATCTACGGACTGGACCTGGTTTGATATACCATATTCTTCTTTTTCTGGATTTTCTACCAACCTCTCGTTTACCCTTGCGTTGCAGGAGGGGCAGATCGACGTAGACCAAGTGTATATTGCCAAAGGTCGTGTGCCGGATGCTTTAGAGGTGGGGGACACATTCGCGATTCCAGCGCCGACACTGTTTCGCGCTGGCTATACTGATCTCGCGGCAAATAGCGTGATGCTGCGCCCGGAATCTGTTCCTGCAAATGTCGTGTTGTATGGTCCGCGATTACCACTACCGATAGGCAGCTATGCTGTGCGATTGGTTTATCGCGCGGATGACGATGTTTCTCTTGGTTCGATCCGCTTTCGTGAAGATGCTGCTGCTGGGAATACGCATGAAGTAGAGGTATATGGGGGACAGACTGTTGCCGAGATCCTTTTTCATCAAACCGCTTTTTTGCCGATGACACTTGCGTATGAATATAATCGTGCGGCCTCTATTGAAGTCAAGAGAATGGAAATCGAGCGGCTAGACTAACGGGACTGGGTTTGCCGGGATAGCGTGCTCATCATGAACCATACTGCGGATATGCTAAATGCGAGAATGCCGAGCGTGGAGAGTATGGGGATTCCGGCAAGGTAGAGCGATGGTGCCGTAGCGATAGCGATTGTTGGCAAGACAAGGATCGAAATGCCAACAGCCATGCGGCGAATGGGACTTTTCAGCAACATGATGATGCCGAGGAAGCAGAATACCGCTTCGCTCACGACCGTGGCGATTGCGGCACCCATAGCGCCCATGCGTGGAATCAGAATCATGTTTGTGGCAATATTTGTTATCGATACAATGAGTAGTAGATACGGCAGTTGCTTTTCCCGTTCTGTGGCCAACAAGTATTCTTCGCTCAAGGTGCTGAACATTTTTATGGCCAGGCCAGGCAAAAGAACGGCCAGTAGACTAACCGAAAGAACAAAAGCCTCGCCGAACATGAAGGGGATGACGTGCGGTTGAAGGTATCCTGCAATGACCAAGCAGGGGATAATCAGCAAGAAAAGCATTCGCATGGATTTGAAAATATGGTGCGGCATTGTGGCTGGGTCTTCTGCATGGCATTTTGCGAACTGCGTGAAGGCGACATAAAATACAACGCGCGGTAAGGCTCCGAATATTTCCATTACCCGGTATGCTGCGCCATAGAACCCCACTTCGGCTTCAGGTGCGAGCGCTTTGAGCATAATCATGTCAACTTGATAGTACACGACCCACATCAAACCGTGTAAGGCAAATGGGAGAGCTCGGCGGTAGGTATGGCCCCAGGTTTCGCATTGCTGGCTATGAGATAGGCGAAGGCGTTGTTTTAGAAAGATACCCGTGCCGAGATTATCGAGGATCCGTGCGAGAACAAGTGTTCCCGTGGTAAGGATAAGGCTATGCGTCGCGAAAAGGATAGTGGCTGATAAGATCACCGTAAAAGATCTTTCCAGGAATACACTGATGGATTCGATTTTGAACCAACTGTGCCCTTTCATGACACTCCGCCAGGACATTTTCATACTCCGGCATAATTCGGCGGCGACCATAAGGTAGCAGAGAATCAGTCCTTCGCGCGAAAAACCTAGGGCAGCGGTCAATAACGGAAGGAATATGAAAATGGGGATGCTGTTTACGACTTGTATGAGGAGAAACCGCATGGTTGCACGGGGGCCTTCGGTTGGCTGTGCGGCAACACATCGAGTCAACAGGACCGGTAGTCCGAATTGAATGAAGACGCCGAGGATACCTCCTAATGCAACTGCCGCCGAAAAGATGCCGTATTGTGCTGGGCCGACCACGCGCGCAATCACTACATACAAGATAAACATGAGCCCTAGGGTTGATTCCCCAAGTAAGGCATATACATAAGAAAAATCCTGTTTGCGAACCCAGTGTAGTAGAGCTTTCATAGTGTGTGTGCAGACCTGGTATATGTGACGATCATGCATTCATAGAACATCACTGCCACCGATGCAATGCTTAGCGCCATTTTGTGTATGAGTAGCATGTCTGTTTCGGAGGCGGGAGTATGCATTTTTATAGCGGGTGGCCAGAATCGCGGTCAGTGGCTTACGGCGATTCCCCGGCAGGCGCTGCAGGAATTCGCCGCTTATGCGAACGATTTTATGCGGATCATGCCCCGGTGTAATGAGTGGGATGCGAGGTAGGGTGCCCGTCCAGAATCCCTTGTAACCGGCCTCCTCTGCTAGCTGTATGCTTCGCGATTCGCTATAATAGCACGGCCAGGCCAGATGGGTAACGGATTTTGTAAATCGTTTTTCGAGTTCATGACGTGCTTTTGTTACATCTTCCTTTATATCCAGCGGCCTTCCACGGCGGTCTTGCATGCTTTGGTTGTCGATGCCCGTTAGGGGGAGAGGTGTGGGCCAATGTTGCAAGGATCGGTGTTCCCAGGAGTGGGATTGGATATCGACGAAACCGGACACATGCATCTCCTGGAGCTCTTCCCACGTGCAGGGTCGCTCCTGTCTCAATGGCTCTTCCTTATGGCTACGATGTAAACCCGGCGAAATAAACAGGACCGCTTTTTGTTGAAAAGCGCGGAGGAGCGGAAATGCGACACGATAAAAATTGTCGGCTCCATCGTCAAAAGTGAGTACGACGGTCTTTTGTTTGGGGCTGGCGTTGCCAGCGATCCAGCTCAGCAACTGATCTGCAGTTACAGTATGGTATTCGTTGTCTTTTAAAAACTGCAGATCTTGCTTGAATACAGATGCTGACACCACATGGTAACAAAACACAGGAATGGCATCCGCAAGCGGAACGGGGGAACGCGCAGTGATAAAATACGGTAAACCGCCCGTAAGTAAGGCGTGTAGTTCCGGACCATTTTTGGCAATTCTTTGGGCGAGAAAGTTCATGTTCGTTCCTGGCTTCCGGCGACTGGGTCCCGGTGTCTTAGTGATGGAGGTAGTTTCACGGTCTCATAAAGCCGTGTCAATTGCTCCATATGGTGATCGAGAGAATAGGTTTGCCCTTTTTGTTGCGCATACCTTGACATTTTGCTGCGGACATCTTGGTTATCAAGCAAATAGCGAATCGATTGTGCCATGCTTTCTATTTCACCGGTTGGTATCAGGATGCCATTTTTGTGATGTTCGATTATTTCTGTCAGGCCACCTTGTTGATAAGCAAGTACGGGAACGCCCGCACATAGTGCTTCCATGGCGCCCAACCCTAAGCCTTCACTTTTGGAGGGTGCCAGCAATAGAGACGCGATGCCCAGTAAATCAGGGATATCCGTACGTTGACCTGTAAAGACAACTTGTGCATGCTGTGCTGCTTGTTTCAGACGGCACTCGTCAGGTCCATCCCCTACCATCAAAAGCCAAATCGAGGGGTCGTCCAAAAAGCGAAGTGCAGCAATTGCATCTTCTTGCCCTTTGAGCGGGTGGAGGCGCCCTAGACAGATAAGAATGGTAGCGTCATCCGGAATCTTCCATGTTTGTCGCAGCAGGGATTGTTTTTCAGGCGATGGTCTTCGCGTAAATCGTTCTGTATTGATGCCATTGCGAATACAGGTTATGTGATCCGGCAGGATATGAAACGTAGTCTGTAGAAAGCGCGCAACTGCTTCAGAGATGGCGATTGAATGCGAGCTGCGTTTGCGCGTTGCTCGCATGAGCATCTGAATGCTTCTGGTTGGCGGAATCATGTCGTGAAAATGATCCATACAGATAGCGCCTGTAATCCCTGCAGCCATTCTACCAGCTAGAATGCCTTTCATCCCAGCACAATGCACGATGTCAATTTTGTGTTTCCTGATCAAGTGTATCAAGTCGGTTACCGCACGAGGGTCATGCTTTGCACGAGATAAAAAAGTGGGATTTACACCTTTTGCCCGCAATTCTTGTGCACAATCATGCGGTTCGCGAAGGAATACAACATCTAGCGCTATATGCTTTTGTCGATGCAAACGAGGCAGTACATCTAAAAAGTATCGTGTGGCGCCATGAATACGCCCGGCATCATGCCCTAGATGATCGCTAACAAAGAGAATCCGCAATACATTGGATTTTGGTTCTGTTTCCATAGGTAAGGGATATACCCGTTTCTGGTCTAATTGGCAACCATAGGCAACCGTAGCAGTGTGCAGGGGGTGGCGCCATTAGCCCGCATATCTCACAAGCCATCTACTGCGAGCGCGAATCGCACGTCATATCGGGCCCGCGACTTGCGTGGCGACCTCCATGTGTTTCTACACACTGTCGCCCGCCACACTGCGCCACGAACCCGCTATGACGCACGCTTCACACTCTCGCTACGAAGTTTGTGAGATATGCGGGTTAGAAGATGACAAACGCGAACATCTTTGGTTATATCTGGTCCCTGTGGGACTTGAATACGCGAATTTGATGTGGGAATGATACATGGTGTTGCAGCGTAAAAGCATTTTCTATGTGACGTTGATTGTTGTTTTTGCTTTGGGAGCCTATTTTCGCGCCAGCGGGCTGTTCCGCGGCCTGGAAGATGGCGTGGTCTTTCATCCCGATTCTTCGAAGCAAGTCATGGCGTTATACAATTACCTATCCGGCAATTATGTGCAATATTATGATAGTTTGTACTATGATGGATACCCCTATGGCTTAAATCGCGTAGATGAACTCTTTATCCGCGGTTGGCGAAAGGTCGCAGCACCTGTAGAGGAATATCTATTTGTGCCTAGCAGCACATCGCGCGTCGGCAGGGGGCGTGTCATGTTGTATTACAAGGGGCGCGTATTGCGGGTTTTATATGGAATGATTGTTATGGCGTTCCTGTATGCCAGTGCAACCCAATTATGGGGGCGCTGGTATGGTGTTGGTGCTGCAGCGATTTATGCGCTGGCGCCTTTGGGCTCGACCGTCACGCACAGTGTGACAGGAGATATAGGGGTAGATCTTTTTCTTGCGTTGTTACTTGTCGCTGGCACTCGATTCGTCTGCAGTGGTCGAATGCGGTGGTTTATTCTCATGGGAGCAGCCTGCGGCATGGGGTTTGTCTGTAAATTTCAAGGGCTTCTTAGCGTATGGATTATACTACTGCTGCTTGTAGCATCGGTTTGGCACGCAGGACGCGTCTCCCTAAAGCGCCCTTGGAAGGGATTTGGTTTGGGATTGTTCGGGTTTGTATTCGGTGTCGTGCTATTGAATCCTGCTTTTCTTATCGATGCGACGAGAACATGGCGATATATGCGGCAGAATTTTGTATTTATTAGGAATTACAATGTACCCCAAGCATTCATGGATCTGCCCGTACACGAAAAAATGATACATGGACTCCGTGCAAATTTGCTGCCTATGATTGGGCATATTGGGATTATGCTGTTTAGCATAGCTATATGTGTATGTGTTTGGCAACTTGTTCGCCTGTACAAGGATCTCCGTAAGCGCGAAACGCTGGATGGTATGGTCTGCAGGAGAAGCTTCTTTGGCTTGGCCATTATCAGCTTTTCGATCGGGGCTCTGTTCATGGCTACTGCACTCAAGCCAATGGTGCAACCCTTCCATTTTTCCTTTTTGCTGCCGACCTTGGCACTGACGAGCATGCTCGGCATTTCGCTACTGCTTGCATCCAGAAGCCAATGGGGGAAAAGAATATCTGGTGTGGTTTTTGTATTGCTCCTTGCTGAGTTAGGGTGGGGGAGTCTAAGAGAGGATTATTTTTGGCGTCGTCCGGAAAATGCTGGTTTTGGGGCACGTTTTGCTGAAACCGTTGTCGACGACCGTTCTCTTGGCACGGAGAATCTTGCTTTAGAGGGGCTAAGTAATCGATTCTTTACAGAGAGAGCTACAAAACCGGTATTTCGCAATCGTCCCTCTGCTATGCTGGCACCAACGCCTTGGTGGGAGGACCATGAGAGTTTGCCGTACCCGCCGGTACCGTATCCGGGTGGACAGCGTTGGATTTTTATGCATGGTGCTGATTTCCCCCGCAGCACACGTATGTTCGAGGTTCCGGTCCGATCTTCTGTGCGAAAGACACTTGTGTTTGATGCACGACCGACTCACATTCGTTTGGGCATTCAAACCGGGTACCGACCGGCGCGATTCTCGATTCGTCATCGTGGTCGTGTTGTCTCCAATGTGCTTTTGCCACAGCATGCACAGAAGATCATCACGCTGGACTCCCTTCGGGTCGCTTACCGTCATGTAAGCGACGAGAAGGCATTACGTGCTGTCGGGGTGGACATACAGGTGGAGAGCGATCTTGGGCCTGTTTGGGTAACGGTATTGGATCACGATTTTGCCGTTGAACGTTTTGCGTATTTTGGTGCGGATCGCGCTTACCGAGATCATATGCAGGATTTTGCTGAGGCCTTATCAACTGCCGTTGATGCGGGCGTGACGGAAGCTTTGGAACCATTGTTGTATTATCGCGATCAGAAACGCATGACCGTTAAAGAGGCGTTTGCCGCCTTGCCTGGCGCAGATCCCCTTGTTCTGCCTGCAGGTGCGTTTGCATTGCAACTCGATCTGGGACCGGTAGCCGTTACGAACCGCATGCATGTACGTTTGGTGCGTGGTCCTACTGTTGAAGATGGACTGGAGTCCAGTATTGACGTGGGCCCAGGCGATACGCAATTGATATGGCAATTTTCCAAGGCCTTTCATCCGTTCGATGGTATGCTGGAGGTACGGGCTGACCATCCCGGTTTGCAGGTTTTAGGATGGGAGTTGAAGCCAGACCCAGCAGGAATGGCGGGGTTTGTACGAGAAGAGTCATGGGAGGCGTGGCCACAGGATACGTCTTTAGAAATTGTGTATCCACGACTCGGCATACTACATGGTCTAGCCGTCAGAACGGAAGAGGGAAGGCCCTTTTACGCAGTGCGGTTTGATGTGGACGACGGCATATCCCATCAGCGCATGGATAATGCCATTCTCTTTTTACACGTCAAAGACGAGCAAGGTGAAGTAGTGGGCGGTTGGGATATTCCTTTACGTGCAGCGACACTAACGGATTCGTATACGAATTGGCATCCTGCCGAGCCACTGCCATCCGGCCATTATGTAATCGATGGCGGTGTTTATCATGCCAGGAATCTAAGACGGTTTCGTTTTCGCGCGCCAGATGTATTAGAAGCGAATATACGGAGCCGGTATGTACGGTTGGGATCGTTTACAGTAGAGTGAACTAAAGATCGCGTATTTTTTTTGCTGGGGTTCCTGCACACAAACTATCCTGTGGCATGTCGGCTAACACGACAGAGCCTGCCCCCACGACACAGTGTCTGCCAAGTTCTATGCCATCCGTGATGGTTGTATGCGCTGCGAGCCAGCAGTTTGGTCCAATTACGGTAGGGCCTTCAGATGACGTTCCGTCTTGTCGGGCAAATGGTGATGCTTGTTGATCCATGTTGTAAACGCCACCATTCAGGATATAACAAAAACCAGCGATCATCGTGCCTTCGCCGATAACGACATCACCCGAAGAAAAAATCTGGCAGTTAGAGGATATATTCACATTGTCACCGATGCGAATATTCCCGTTTTTGGTATAGATGATTGTATTGCGTCCCACATATACATTGTTACCGATAGTTATCCCTTGATTTGTGTGGCCTTTGGCATCAAGCACAACGCCATCATCCAGAATCACATTTGTTCCAAGACGAATTTTATGTGTATGCCGAAGCGTAAGGTTGCGACCAAATATGCATCTGGAACCGGTTTGGGCGAATAGACAGGGATAGAGCAATTTGCGAAAGCCTAAGCCGATCGCTCCGGGCGTAGTACTGAAAAGGAAGGTGATCATTTCAGTACGTATCGCGTTTGGCAGAGAAACGTCACCAAAATATAATTGTCGATATGCGCTCCAAGCGGTTGTTCGTTCCGCTTCCTTGACTTTGAATGGATTTGGTTTGTCTGACATAAAGTGCCTTATTATCTGTACTATCGGTGCTACTGATAAATATCACCAGAGAAGTTGACCGGAAGTCAAGCATCGTTCTGGTGGCGTAATATTGGACAAACATGCTGTTTTACAGTTTGATAAGTTGTGTTTCGTGCTTGCGCTATAATGGCTATTGGTTATGATATTAACATGTCAAGCGAGGCACGGCCTATCTATGTAGAGAGCACACCTACTAGGAAAGGGGTAAAGTAATGGCGGTTGCTGCCAACCTGAATCAGAGGGCAGATGGTACGGAACGTTCCATACCTGTCGGGGGTTTACTACAAAACTTTCCTGAAACACTATACTGCGCAGCGTGTGACGCTAATCGAAATGTGGTTTTTATCACAGATGGGGTGGAGTCGCTAACCGGTCAGCCTGCTATGCATTTCGCGGGACAACCTTTGGCATCCTTTATGAACTATGTGCATCCGGAAGATCGTGATGCGGTATCCGGTATCATGGATGAAGCGGTTTCTCGTGAAGAGCCTTATCAATGCGAATATCGGGTTCTGTCAGAGGACCAGGACATCAAATGGGTGTCTGAGCGTGGCACGATCTTTCGCGACGCCGACGATAGACGGACAGCATATGTGCAGGGGTTAATTGTTGATGTAACCGCCATGATGCAATCGCACACAGACGATCGTGCCTATCAAGATTTGCAACAAAGAATTGATGCCTTGCAGAAAGAGGATAGTTTGCATCGGGTGATGGGATCTGTTGCGCACCTATTTAACAATAAGCTTCATGCGGCATTAGGGTTTCTGGAAATGGCAGAATTACAACAGCAACGTTTAAAGCAATATGACGTGATCCGTGCCTTGAAGCCCATTCAAGATTGCCTTTTGGATGCGGCCAGGATCAGTTCGCGTATGTTGGCGTGTGCAGGCCAAATACAGAATCCACAACAGCATGTGAACCTAAGTCTGTTGTGCAAGGAACTTCATGCAGAGTTTCAGAAAACGGCGCCTGCTCATATTTCCTTTAGCCTGAAAGAGGACATTTCTGAAGGGATCGTTTTGGGAGACGCGAACGGGTTGCGTGAAATTATCAGAGCACTTGTCCAGAATGCCTTTGAATCTCCCGGCGCAGAACACGTGGAGTTGCTTCTTTGTGGCAAAGAACGTTCAAATTGTGAGAAGGATTTTATCTGCATCCCCGAGGATTGGGAACACCGCGAAAAAGGTCATCTTTGTGTAGCGGTTCGTGATGATGGAGCAGGTATTTCTCCGACCATGATGCGCCAGGTATTTGATCCTTTCTTCAGTACCAAATTTTTGGGACGCGGTATTGGGTTATCGATAGCAGTGGAACAATTGCGAGCGCATGGTGGTTGCATGTGCGTTTCAAGCACGGAAGATGTGGAAACGTCTTTTTCGGTATGCTTTCCAATAGCAGGTCCTGCTTGTGCAGCAGAGATAGACTCGCAGCTGGGTGCGCAGCAGGCTATCGAAGGGCAGTCGAAGAAACATATTTTAGTCGTGGATGATGAAGCGCCCTTAGTGCAAATGATTGGCCTACAGGTGCGAAGTTTAGGCTATGAACCTATTCTGATGACCAGTGCAAAAGAAGCACTGCGATATCTGGCAGAGACGAAAGAAAGCGAAATCGCGGCTGTTTTATGTGATGTTCGCATGCCGGTACTGAGCGGGTGGGATCTGTTATTTTCTTTGCGTCAGGAATATCCATCCATACCTGTAATCTTCATGAGTGCCTATGAAAAAACCGCTGATCCGCCTTCACCTGATTATCCCATTCCGAATGGTTTTCTGCGAAAACCCTATCTAACAGATGAACTGCAGGCCGTCCTGGCAGAAGTTTTGCCGCTATCTCGTTCGTCCTGATAGCGTATATTGTATCGCAATTCTTGTTATTACGCATTTCATCTGGTAGTGTCTCTCAAATGGTACTTGTACGTCCGTTGCAAATGCCAATTTCGTGCATCCTGTAGAATGCTGTACCATGAGAGAAAGTGCATATGATTATGACAGTACTTGCCGATATCCGACGTAACATTGTTTTATGTATGTTGTGTTTTTTGCTTTCCATGGTTCGCGCAGTAGCAAGTGATTTGCCTGACTTGTCAGAAGGCGGGCCGTATGATGCTGGGCAAGAATATCGGTTATCCATAACGGGCTTAATCGGGACCGTCGAAGATGGCTATGTTCTGGTAACAGGTGTAAAGCCAAAAAGCCCTCTTGACGGGCGCGCGCTTCCCGGAGATCGACTGATACGGGTGCAGGGGAGTGGATTGGCGAATGACCTCTCATCGATGATGCGCAGGCACATGCTGCGGTTGTGGCGGGAAAACGACGGACGCCTCCGTTTAACGTTTGCGCGGCCGGGAGAAGCGGGCGGGGATGAGTCGGTTTTCAGTGTGCACATGCATTTGCCAGCGCCGCCGGGCACCATCCAGCATTTCGGTCCCATAGGAATTTTTGCGTCCATGTACGCAGATCATGTCGAGATCACCCGCATCAAGGATGGTTCTCCCGCGGATGGGATTCTTGCGGTAGGGGATCGTATTGTGGCGATTGGCGGCAAGCCGGTGAGGGGCGATTTGTATCAGTTGTTTGCCGATCAAATCGAGTTGGCAGAGAGCGAGGCGCAAAACGGGCAATTGAATCTCCGTGTCTTACGTCCTGCGTTAGAGGATGAGGCACCGGAATCCTTTGAGAAGACGTTGCGGCTTCCGGCTCTCGGATCCCGTAGTATAACGAGCCCTGCAGATTGTCCGAAAGTCGATGCCCTGATAACCCGGGCGGCTGACATCATTGTGGAAACCGGTAAGGATGATCGCATGAACATCGAGTTACTGGGGCTGCTTGCGACGGGCAACGAAACGTACATTGAATATGTCGGTGCGCGTTTACGCGAAGCAGATTTTGCACGTCCGGACCTTGAACTTTCCTTGGCCACGCCGATGGTCAGTTGGGCTTGGTCTTATCGCTTGATTACGTTGTGCGAATATTACCTGTTGACGGGTGATGAATATGTACTGCCGGCGATACGCACCTATGCGCGCACGATTGCGCATGGGCAGGATGTTGCCGGTCTTTGGAATCATCGCATGGCAAATCCGGAAGCCAATCGCGGTCACTATAATGCACGGCTTTATGGCTACGGTGCGATCAATCAGACCTCAGCCGTATTGTGGATTGGCTTGATTCTGGCGGAGAAGTGCGGGGTAGATGATCCCGTGATTCGTACAGCTATCGATAAGACGCGCGCATTATATGGGAACTGGGCGGGTCGTGGAGCATTACCCTATGGCAATCATGCCCCCATGGAACACATTCTCACCAGCAACGGAACCAGTGGCAGCGTTGCGGTTGGTTTTGCGTTGTTAGGGGATGCCGATGCAGCACGGTTCTATGGGCAGTTATCGGCGGCCTCGCATCCTGAAATATTCACGGGGCATACAGGGCCTTTTTTCAACTATTTCTGGTCTGGACTTGGCGCGAATGTTTTAGGGCCTGATGTGTGGGCCGCCTATGAACGGCAAATAGGCTGGCTACGAACGTTCAGCCGCACATGGGATGGCCGGTTCTTGCATATGGAACAGCGCGGCGATATTTTCCAGTACAGAGATTTGCATTCAACAGGACCTAACTTGCTGAACATGGCGTCTGGGCGTCGCGTTTTGCATATCACAGGCAAGGGAATGGACGAAGGCCTCTGGCTCAGGGGGGATGCAGCCCTTGCTGCGGTGGAACGCCCGGTTCCGGATACCGAGATGGCTACTGCTGCATTGATTGAGCTTCTTGGTCATACGTTGCCTCCCGTTCGGTTGGAGGCGGCCGGCGCGTTGGTGGAGCAAGAGGCGGAGGTGGGGGAATCTCTGCTTACCATCCTTCTTGAAGGGAGTCGGGAACAGCGCATCGGCGCATTGCATGCCCTGCAAAATGGCAGGGTCGAGGGTACGCTGGAAACGTTGATGGCGATCATACGGGACGAGTCGGAGGATTTATGGGTTCGTCAACTCGCGATCAGGGAGCTTGCACAGGTGGATACGAAAAAGATCTATCTGGAAGAACTGATGCACCTGCTTTTACGTGAAAAGCCTTATGACGCGTTCCAGGATCTTGATCGGGCAATTGGGCAGACGCTGGTGACCATGCTGCAACCGGATCCGTTCGCGCACGATCTGGATGGGGATCTGTTTTATGCAGGCATTCTTCGGTTGCTCGATCATCCGCATATGTGGGCTCGGAATGCGGGGATGCGGCTCCTGCAAAACATGCCGTTGGAAGATTTTCATCGTGTAGCCGATACCGTTATCCATGTAATCCGGGATGAGGACCTGACCTATACGCTATATCACGGAGATGGCCCCCGGCAGGGAGGTTTGGATCTGATGAATCGTTTGCAGATAGAAGAGGTGCTCACGCTGGCCTTGGAAACGATACACGAACCGACTGGGCGACCGGGGCCACGCATTCGCAATCGGACACGGCTTATACGCTCATTTGGTCGCGAAGCGGAGGAAATCATACCTATGATCAGGGAGAAATTCGGGGAAGAAGATGCCGCTGCGATCATTGCATCCATTCGTGAATCAGAGATAGAACGCGAAATGATCCCATTGGCAGATGTGATGGAATAAACTGGCTCACGACGTGGGCTGCGCATAAGGATAAGGAGAGGCATGACGACGATACGAGCTATAGTCGCACTTTCGATAGGCTTATTCCTGTCTGTTCTGATTTGGCTACTCGTGCCTTATAACAATTTCTTGCTGAACAACAGTTTCGTTAGTGATGGGTATTTACCTGAAATCGTGATGTTTCTGATTGTTGTGTTGGTGCTTCTGGTCAATCCTTTGCTACAGCGCGTTTCCGATAGCCTTACCCTGAACCAGTCGCAACTCATCCTGATCATCAGCATACTCTTGTTTGCTGCTGTGGTCCCAAGCAATGGGCTCATGCGCTTTTTCCCACACAGCCTGGCTATGGCCAACCGGCATATAAATGAGCATGCGACGATTGCCGAGGCAGTTGCCGACTCTCGACTTCCCGCTGCGTTATTTCCCGATGCAATTGGTCCAGAGCAGGATACGCCCGTTATCGATGGTTTTTTAGGGGAGTTGTTCCCAGGAGATGTCATACCTTGGACTGCTTGGGTACGACCGATGTTTTCCTGGGGCGTGCTCATCGTAGCATTTTGGGTTTTAATGATTGGCCTTGGTTTCATGGTTTTGCCGCAGTGGTTGCATCATGAACGGCTGGCGTTTCCCTTATTACGCATTTATCGGGCGATTGCGGAACGGCCGGAGGATGGGGGGCGCTGGAGTCAGCTCTTTACCTCGCGCTCTTTTTGGATCGGGTGTGGTGCTGTGTTCTTTTTACATTCAACGAATGGGCTCGCGATTTTCACGCAAGGTGCTTTTCCGGCCTTTCCTTTGCAGTGGGATATATCCTATTTGTTTACCGATGGCATCTGGATGCATGCGCCCGGATTTCTCAGGGGATCGCGTCTCTATTTCCTTTTTATCGGTTTAGCTTATTTTATGCCCAACCGCTATAGCTTTTCGATTTGGTTTGCCATTTTCGGCTATGGGATATTTCTGATGTTTGCAAGGAGCTATCTTCCGTTGTTTAGACCGGCAACAATATATGATCAGACCAGTGGTGCCTTTATTGCCATGTCGGTTTGGGTGATTTGGTTAGGTCGCCACACGTATGGTCAGTTGTTCTTATCGGCTTTCGGTCTGAAGCGGGATGATTCGGTTGATAGGGATGGCAAGCTTGCCGTGCGCCTTTTTGTTTTGGGTGCGCTGGGTATGTTTATCTGGTTTATCTGGGCTGGCATGGGTTGGGTTGCTGCTGCCGCATTGCTTTTTCTTGCGATCGTCATTATGATCATGGTTGCTCGTGTCGTTGCTGAAACAGGGATTACCTATATTTGGATTATTCCGCTGACTGCCTATCGCATCTTTGGGTTGTTTCCCAGCCGTTGGTTTGACCCGGCAATTGTATTTATGCAAAGAGCGCATTATGTTATTGCCAATCGGGCTTCTGCCGTGAGTGCCGCCGTTATGGCGATGCTGGCTTTGGGATTGCATGTGAATAGTCCAACGAGGCATAAGGTTCGGCTGGCATGGCTCGGGCTTGGCGTGTTGGTGCTTGGATTTCTTGTGTGTGGTGCCGTCCATCTTCATATGGGGTATCATCATTATTCATCACTCGATGGAGTCAACGTGCCTGTTGCCGGTCGTGGTGCCGAGATGATGGGCATAGAGCCGATTCGCCAGCTTCTGAGTGGACGTGAAAGAAGTTTCAATGCCGAAACATTCCGAATTATGGTAGGTGGTGCGATCTTTGCAACCGTATTGCTGATGTTATGTGCACGGTTTCCGTCTTGGCCGCTACACCCTGTTGGCTTACTTTTTGTTTATTCATCTATCGGTTTACGATTGGTGGTTAGTCTCTTTTTCGGTTGGTTGATCAAGTCGCTCATCTTGCGTTATGGAGGGAATCGAGCCTATCGGGCTGGCATTCCATTTTTTCTGGGAATTATTTTTGGTGAAATTTTTGCGAATGCATTCTGGACGCTTGTACCTGTATTGCAAATTCTGTTCGGTGCGGATCCCGCACTTGTAGAACGTATGATCATATTCCAGTATACGTAGATAGCGCTGAAAGTGTTGGCCGCGCGCCTTTTGCAGAAACTGGTGGGCAACGTCTTTATTCTATTGTAAGACGGATTTGATCGTGTCCGTCGGAAGCTCCTGCAGCTGCTTTTGCGCTGCGTCATCTGCGTACGCGTAGAGGCACTGAAGCAGTTGTCTTGCTTCAGGATGCTTCCCTAGAGCCAGTAGATCCATCGTGCAGACAATCAAACGGCCTTTGCCGACTCTTGCTTCTATGATCAGCCCCAATTTATGGTTGCGATCAAAACCATCAATGACCTGGACAAGCGGGCGGAATGATGGTGGCGTATTGTCCAAAATCATGGGGGCACTATGCTTGACTAATTGCCACCATTGCCAATTGGAATGAAACTCCGTGGGAAAATCCTTGAAGAGGGGATGCTTCGGATCGATAAGAATGCCTTGTGTACCCGGGAACTGCTTACCATCTGGTGTCTTTTTGTTGCCAATACGGAACATGGGTGACCAGAAGCCGGTCTGAAATGCCATTCGTACGGTGTTCTGCATTTTCTCCGGAACCGGTAGCAGCAGAACCGTTTTTCCCTTGTTTAGGGCAGACTCCACGTTACGGTTGTATGTACGCGAGACAATAGCCTTGGCAGGTTTTTTAATCGATTGCTTCTCTTGTGGATACACCCAGATGTCATAGCTGTTTTGATAGGGTGTGTCGGGTACGAATATTGTGACTTTTAATTTGCTGGCTTTCTTCATGTTACCTAGATCGACGGAGATCAAATCCACATCCGTAACGGTTCCAGTTGTGATATTCACTGCGCGTGTTTGTCCCTTGGCAACGAGTTTTCTGCCGTCGGTGACTTTCCACTGTACATGCTGGTTGGGGAAATCTTCAGGACCGTAGTGCGCAATGCGAATACCTGCCTTGAAGGTTTCGTCATTGGTCCAAGTATATTTGGTCATCCAGAGTAGGGGAACGGTTTCGCAGCAGAAGGCGCGCCACGCTTCAGGGGAGATAAGGCCTTTGGAGTCCATGAATGCATCTAATATTCCCACCAGAGCGGTTCCTTGCCCGCTGAAATCCATAAGGTCGAGTAAATGGAATCCACCATGACCTGCTGTCCGCAAGCAGGCCTCGATATCCTCGCGATGACAAATGACAGAAAGGGCGCCAGATGCTTTGAAAAAGTCCAGTGCTTGATCGAGCATTCCTGCGGCTTTGAGTCGCTCACGGAATATTTCAAAATTGCGCGCACGCAATACGCCCTTATATTTTTTTATTTCGCGATAGTCGGGGTACACTTCGAATTCGCCATTTTCGTGCGTGATAACAGGAATCGGAACTCCTTGGATAGCGGAGCCATAGTCAACGGTGGTGGATGGGGCTTGATGGTCAATGTGGAGATTCGATTCAAAAGACGCTCCGCGAACAGGGCGTTTTCTTGATGTGCCCCGTGTAACCCAAAAATCATCACCTTCGCGGAGTGCAATGTCCCAGTGGAAATGTCCGGATCCCATTGCATAGAAGTGGCGATTGTCAAGCGAACGGAAGTGATCGCACATGTCTCGCATGACGCTCTCATCGCCACCAAGCTCATTGCCGAGTGTGAGCATGCAGAAGGAAGGATGATTACCATAGGCTTTAAGAATGCGTTCGCCTTCGCGCAAAAGATAGGCCGTACGGATAGCGGGTGGTCCACCATCGCCCTCAAGTTCGGCTAAGGTTTCATAGGCTTCTGCGGGAGGACGATACGCTTTGTTGTCGGGGGCGGTAATTTCCCGCTTGTTGGGAAGTTCCACGAGCAGGTACATGCCTAGTTCATCTGCTGCAGCAAAGGCGGCTTTTGGGGGGCACCAGGAATGGAAGCGGTAATGATTCAACCCGTATGATTTGGCAATCGCAAGCAGCCGCTTCCATTCTGCTTTTTCCATCGGGGCGTATCCTGTTAGCGGAAAAATGGCGCTATCTACGCGCCCCCGCAGATAGGTGGGCCGTCCGTTTATCACAAATTGGCCACGGTCCGTTGAAAAGTCGCGCAAGCCACATACAACGCTAGCCGCATCATGGAGCCAAGTCGCTACAGGCATGGCCTTCATTTCAAGGGTTATGCGAAGTAATGCGGGATCAAATTCATCCCAGCAACCAACGGATTCGGGAAGCGTGATGGTCGTTGCCGTGTTTGTGACGCGCTCGCGTAGCAAGGTCCCACTTTCTACAGTAGGTATTTCGGGGGCATCGTTGCCCAAGACTTCTGCTTTCCAGGTAAAGTCAGCGGCACCGCTCCAGTTCGTCTCATTGATGATCGTCGCCTTCACTTGCAGCGTACGCTTCGCTGCGTTGGGATAGGCTTGCAAATCCTGAATCCAAACAGGTTCTCGTGCTGTTAGGGTCATTTCGCCCAGAATGCCGTTCCAGTTTGTTTGGGTACGCTCATCTACCTGATGGCATGGCCCGACAGGGGGTAACTTTGCATTGTCAATGAGAATGGTAAGGGCATGTTTGCCAGGGGCCAGCCATGCAGAAAGGTCAAAGGTATGGGGGGTTGAGAGAGAGTCATCACTACCAGCCCAGACGCCATCAATCCAGATTTGACTGTTTTTTGTCCTCTCAAAGTAAAGAAATACTTTTTTGTTCTTCCACGTTGAAGGGATATCCACTTCTCGTTGGTACCAAGCAGGACCGATCCAGCGGTAGATACGCGAGAGTCGGTCAGCACAGGCTTCATTGGTCTCTTCGCCGTAGCCGGCCTCATCGGTCGTGCCTGGCAGGGCTATGCTGTCGGGTAACACGGTGTTAAACCAGTTTTGTTTGATTCCTTCGTTATGCGGATCCAGTTTGAAGCGCCATTGGCCTGCGAGCGAGAGTGTATTCTCAAAAGTCGACATCGTCATTATCCTTCGTTTTTGTGCAAAAATACTGTTGCATTGCAAGCATCCTAAACGGCATTGTCTCTAACGCAACGCTTTTTTCGCTGATTTTGGAACGAAGGAGTATAGATATGAAACGTATTGGTGTGGTTGGGTTTGGCAGACGGATTGACCATGTTCTCAAAAATGTAACGAAATTGAGTGATGGGCGCGTTACGGTTGTCGCTTACCATGACCCTTCAGCAAAGGCAGCGGAACGTGTGCAGGCAGCGTATCCCGGCATCCGCTCGTGCCATTCGGTTGAGGAAGTCGTCACGGCTTCCGATGTGGATTGGGTTTTTATTGGCTCTTTCAATGCTTTGCACAGCGGACATGCCGTAGCTGCTTTAGATGCAGGCAAGGATGTTTTTTGCGAAAAACCGGTAGCAACGACGCGCGAGCAATGCATGGATATCGTAGCTGCCCGTAAACGCAATCCTTCCAAACAGTTTATTGTTGGGTTTGTGCTGCGGTATTCTGTTTTTTACCGTACGATGAAGGAGTGGATTGAAGCGGGGCGTCTGGGACAATTGATTAGTATGGAATTTAATGAAACACTTTCCCCTTATCATGGTGCCTCGATGCATGGCAATTGGCGCCGAAAGAGCGAGTGGAGCGGCCCCATGATCGTCGAAAAATGCTGTCATGACATGGATTTGATGCTTTGGATGACGGGAAGCCAACCGGCGCGTGTGGCGAGTTTTGGTGGCTTAACATTCTTCAAGCCAGAGAATGCGCATCATAATGATATGTATCCCGTTGGAGAAGAGGGGTATCGGTATTATGATCGAGGGTTAGCAACAGGATATGCGGTCGGGGATGAAGAAAATATAACGCCATTTAACGATGACAAGGATACGATTGACAATCAGGTTGCCATTATGGAACTGGAAAACGGGGTGCATATTTCGTTTCATTTTTGCATGCACAGTGCCCAGCAAGAGCGACGTTTCTACATGTGCGGAACCAAGGGTACCATACGCGGAAATGTTTTGACAGGAACGTTGGAATACACCCCGGTTGGTTGGGATGCCAAGACAGAGACAATTCGTCCGATTGCGGGTGATGATCACGGTGGAGCCGAAGAGCCCATGGCGCAGGATGTACTCGACTGTATGCTGCGTGGTGCGCCTACACCGACAACGCTTGAGGATGGTCTGCGCGCATCGTTTACGTGTTTCGGCATCGAAGAGGCACGGGAAACGGGGGCGGTCATCAACATGCATCCGTACTGGGTTGATTTGGCAAAAATATCGCAATAGCAGATAGGAAGTAGATGCATGAAAAAACCGAATATTATGATTATTTTGATGGACGATATGGGGTTTTCCGATCCTGGGTGTTATGGTGGTGAAATCGATACCCCGAACATAGATCGTCTTGCGAATCAGGGGGTGCGGTACACGCAATTCTACAGTACACCGCGTTGTTGGCCTACACGATCGTCGGTATTAACGGGCTATTACGCGCCGCAGGTGTGCATGGATCCGCCTGTGAGAAAATATCGTGCGTCTTGGCAACGCTTGATTCCGCATCACCTCAGCCCTCTCGGCTATCGGAATTATCATTCGGGCAAGTGGCATCTTTTCAATACGCCAGATCCGGTTACGGGTGGTGGGTTTGACATAAGCTGGGGTTATGAGATCCCGCAGTTCAATCACTTCTTCCACAGCGATGATGGTAAAACCCGATACTCGGCAGAAGCCATTACCGACCATGCTCTCATGTGCTTGCAGGAGCATGAGAAGAACAGCAAGGATGATCCTTTCTTTCATTATGTATGCTACACGACGCCTCATTTTCCCGTTCAGGCCGAGCAGGAAGACATTGATAAATACCGCGATAAATATCTCGAGGGATGGGATGCCATTCGGCAACGGCGATACGAGCGTATGAAAGCAATGGGACTGGTGGATTGCCCGTTATCTGATCGAGAGCCGAAAGTGCCAGCCCCGCATTTTGTAGAAAACACCGAAAATTGGAGAGAACAATTAGGGGCAGGTGAGGTCGAGTACGCTAAGGCTTGGGACAGTCTTACAGAAGAACAGAAGCGTTTTCAGGCAACAAAAATGGCAATCCATGCAGCCATGGTTGACCGGACGGATCGCGAGATTGGTCGGATTCTAGATCAATTGGAGTCCATGAAGGTTCTGGATGACACGCTGATCCTGTTCTTCTCCGACAATGGTTGCAGTGCCGAGATTATGATTCGCGGGAAAGGCCATGATCCCGAGGCTTTGCCTGGATCAGAGTACACGCATTTATGCTTAGGGCCCGGCTGGTCGACGAGCTGCAATACGCCGTTCCGCCGTCACAAGATCTGGGCGCATGAGGGAGGGATATCCACCCCCTTAATTGCACATTGGCCCAATGGCATCAAGTCAGGTGGCTCGCTACGTCATGATATGGGTCATGTGATTGACTTCATGCCAACGTTTATTGAGTTGGCTGGGGGCGATCCCGTACATATGGAACTTCCGGAAGGTGCTCCGCCGTTACCCGGTAAGAGCTTGGTGCCGAGCTTTGCCAAGGATGGAGTCGTAGATCGCGATCATATTTATATTCATCATCAAGGTAACCGTGCCCTGCGGGTAGGGGACTGGAAGATCGTGAATGAGGCCCTGACCGATTGGGGCAAGCCCGATGATCGCTGGGCGTTGTATGATTTGTCGAAAGACCGTTGCGAAATGCATGATCTCGCTGAAGATATGCCAGAAAAGTTGCAGGAAATGATTGCCAAGTGGGAAGCTTGCGAAAAAGAATATCGCAATAAAGGCGAAGCATACAATGCAATGGAACCGACACCATGAGTATTTTGGGAGACGGCATTACGATTCTGATGCGGCACGGCTACACGGATTACAAACAGGGCAATGTTCCGGTTGCGATTGGCGAAGCCAATGATCTCAATGAAAAGGGGATCGAGGCGGTTACGGCCTCTGCAAAGGAAATTCGCGAGATTCTAAAAGACTCTCTAAAAGTCACGATCTACACGTCCCCGATGGGACGAGCCATCCACACGGCACAAATCATCCAGGAAATTCTTAGTGAGGAGGGACGGGACGTTCATCTGGTGTCTGCCATTGAATTGCAGGAAGTACATAATTGGAATTGGCCACTTTTCAAAGAAGCCGTGCTTGCATCAGGGCTCGAGATGGCCACCAAAGAGCATACTGACAAATGGTTTGCATTGAATCCTTTTCGTGAAAAGACACCCGAACTTTTGGCGCGGCTGCCTGGGCATCTCCGTGATTTTGTCCAGAAAGTCGAGAATGTTGATGAAGCTCGGAAACGGTTGCTCGATTTTGTTGAATCGAAAGCCGATGAGTCGGGGGATAAGATCTACGTCAGCCACGAGGGTTTGCTCTGCGGGTTACTCAAGGATTTGAGTGGCGAAAAATTATACACCTGCACGCGCTCGCACTTCTATGAAATCAAGCCAGCCGATCATGTATATGGTCTGCAAATTGGGCGTAACAACCTCGGGTATCATCCGGCCAGCCGTCTATAAAACGTTTCGTAGAAAATCCATGATCGACGGATGGATGGGATTTTTCGCGAAGTATTGAATGAGCAGCTTCAATTAGATGTACTTATAGTTTTAGGTAGCATCGAGGGTGTATTTCATTCATACTCTGCGCTGTAGGAATTGATCTACAATACGAAAACCGAAAGAAGGAGACTAGCTATGATCCACAATCTCAACCGTGTTGCTTTGCTTCTTGCCTCTTTGGTGTTCCTGACAGGGGGTTCTCATGGGGGCGAACAGGGGGAAAAGAGTGTAGAGATGCTGGCGCGACATGACACGGTAGCGGAGTTCAAGGGGACTCGTTACCATAGATGCATGGGGCGGACAGGGCTCTGTCCTGATAAATGTGGCAACTCGGGTTCGCTGGCGACCTTTCGGATCGTCCACTACATTGCCTACGAAAAGCCGGGCCAATATGGCGATCCCAAACGTGAAGAATTCGCTTTTCTTGTTGAAGACAACATGAATAACCGCAAGGTGTCTCCCGAGATGCATGCTGCTATCAACGCGCTGGAAGAAGGTGATGTTGTCATGCTTTCATGGGAACATAACTATGTCAGGGACGAAAGCGGCGCAAGGCCGGAACGTCCGCTCACAAGGCTGGAAAAGATTGCACCTGTTGGAAGTCAGGAATGGCTTCATCAAATTGACCGTTTTGTCGACGTTCATGACGCGGACGGTAATGGGCCAACGGTCGGTTCTTCCGCATGGATGCAAGCCGTTAGTGCTGAACTTGGCGTTTATGACGACCAAGGGCATGGTCCAACGCCCGGTAGCGATGAATGGCGGAACGCGGTACACTGGAAGGCGTTCGGTTTAAGGTCTGGGCAATGAGCGCCTGGCGGAGACAAAACGGAAGCCGAAGAAGACTGATTCCAACGTTCGCGTCAGACCGCAACGCCGAATGGCAAGGCGCGGGACATGAGTAGTAGCACGTGAGGCTCTTCCCTCGAGTGATCTTTATAGAGATATTTACAGCCCTACTTACAGCATAGGCTATGAAGATATGGACTATATTTTTTGGGGCCTTGCTCTGTGGGGTGTTGCTGGCTGGATGTTCTTCTGTTCGTCCCGTATCAGCTCCAGAGGAACAGGTCTTACACCTTTCCGAGGCGGAAAGACTTACTGAGGCGTTTGCGTCATTGCGCGATAGCCTGCTCTTGAGCCCCTATCCGCGCCGTGTGGATTTGCATAGGCTTTATGGCCATCCAACATCGACAACAACCAATCAGGCTGGCTTACTTGTTGACGAGCATCAGCCATCAGAGCATCTGGTTGTACGAACATATTGGACGGCTTCGAATCCCAACCAGGCAAGATCGCTTCAATGGGCTGCTTTTACGTTTCCGGAAGACCCCGCTCAGCAAGAAAAATCCTGGCGGTTTGAACGGCCCCAGCCCATTCCTGATATTCGTGTTCTCAAGCGCAAAGTCGAGTTGCTCGATGCATGGAAGGAACAGCTAATCAGCGATAGTGCGGTCGTAGCACACACAAATATATTCTGGAGAGGGGATTTGCAGAGAACCTATGCCCTCAAAAAGCATTTTGATCTTCCTGTGAATCAAGAGATCTGGACGTACAAGGGGGGTAGCGTAGCGGAAGGAATCTACCGCGACTATCGTCCGTGGTCAGGACGCTTCTTAAAGCAGATTTACAACACCGAATATTTCCGTGAGATCAACTATGAAGAAGGTGTCCTGCAACACAGTATCCTGCCCGATTGGCAGGAATTGGATGACCCCGCCCGTGTAACGGATCCTTTTATGCAAGGCCCGGCATCGGACTTGTCACTGGCGGAAGCAGGTTCCGGTACGAGTCGCAAGCTGTTGCGCTTGGCAGACGAGAATGATTTTCTAACATGGGCAGAAAAACACAACGTGAGCGAGGGATATCGGGTCATTGCCAAGCCTAGTTTTTCGCCTGCTATTCTCTTTCATGTCATCTTGCAGTCAACGCGTGCCCCCGCAACGGTCGAGTGGATCGTGACAGATGGGGCAGCGGGGTATCCGGAGACGATGACCGAAGTGGCAAGTCGGACAAGCAAGCGACTTGCTAGGAGCGATGTCCGTAATATTCGAAAGATTGTCGACCACAGTCTTTTCTGGAGCAGTAAGCAAAAACACAGCGTCGGGGCACTGGATGGCTGGAGTCTTCACTATGAGGGGATACGGAACGGTCTATATACCTACAGACGCTATTTCAATACTGATGCAGTGGCCTTTGAAGCGCTTGCCTATACATTGCTCGGAATGATACCGCAGGAGGAAATCTATCCCGGGAGGGCGGATTCAATCGATTTCTATATGCGGAATCTTCGCAAATGTACGATGGATGCCATACGTATTATGGAACATAAGGGGCATGCGGAGATTGTCGATGCCGTGATTATGGATGGTGATGCGGAAGCACTTGCCCGCTGCATCCAAATGGCCCGGGGATATCTGCACGATACGTCTGTGCAAGCCAGTCTCACGGGAGATTTCGCTGCGCTCTTGTGGGACAGCAACAGTGATCTGCTGGTGCATCCTAATGGACACCCTATAGTGGTTGATACGCGCAAAGAGGTTGCGATATGGGATGATTCCTGGATGTATAACCTTACGCTGCATGATGGAACCGAGAGTGGCAAAAAGGTGGTGGTTTCGGTAAAATTTACGCCTGCGGCAACAGTAGCGTTATACAGAAAAACGCAAAAACCGGAATCGCTGTCCACAACGGCGCTTACCGTTCTGCAGCACTTGGATTTGAATCCGGATTTGGCAACTGTGATTGATTGGAGCTTGAGGTGGGGGCGTAGAGACGCAAACGATGAGATGGAGGTGGTACTGGTGGTTCCTCCGTTGTATCTATCGGGAGCTTACTCCCACACGATTACCATTAATCATACGCAACGATCCTATGGTGTTCGGCAGTCTGGCGGCATCATGGGCGGAGGATCTTCATACAGCCACGAATTTTTAGAGAACTGGTAATTCCTTTTTTGATATCTTTTTTTCAAAGATTTTGGCATGAACAGAGTCTAAGAATTATCGCATGGGGTTTACCCGTTTCCGGTGAGCTGAAAATGTGCAGGGTTGTACACCAAATGGCGTATAAGACGAGTATATAACAATGCGGCCCAATGAGTGGCTGAACAAAAAAGAGAGGTATAATATGGGGCAAGGTACAGTGACAAAAGTAACACGAAAATCGTGGTTTAGCCGGATCGGTGACTCTATTAAGGGTATCCTTTTCGGTTTATTGCTCTTTCTAGCATCTTTTCCGTTGCTTTGGTGGAATGAAGGGCGTGCGGTTACCACGTACAAGAGCTTACAAGAGGGCGCATCAAGCGTTGTGTCCATATCCGCGGATCAGGTAGATCCTGAAAAAGAGAATCATCTTGTACATCTGACAGGAAAAGCCATTACGGATGAGATCTTAAACGACACGACATTCGGGGTATCTGTTAATGCGATCAAGTTGCAGCGAAGCGTTGAAATGTACCAGTGGCGTGAGCGAAAAACGACAAGAACCGAAAATCGGGTTGGTGGAAGCACCGAAACCGTAGAGACGTTTTCCTATGAGAAAACCTGGTCATCTTCCCTGATCGACTCATCCCGTTTTGAAAATCCGACGGGGCATCAGAACCCTGGAAGTTTTCCACATCCATCCACAACTTTTACGGCACGAAACGTGACGGTCGGGGCTTTCCGGTTGAATCCGGCTTTGATTGCCAATATCTCAAACTTTCGTTCCTTGGAAATGACTGACACGGATGATGTCCCGGCCCCATTGCAAGAGCGTACGACATTGCATAATGGCGGTTATTATATCGGAGCCAACCCCGCAGATCCGCAAATCGGTGATTTGCGTATTTCGTTCCGCGTTGTAGAACCTACCGCGGTCAGCTTGATTGCCCGCCAAGTGGGGGATTCCTTTTCGCCCTATCAAACCCAAGCTGGTCGCGATCTGCAGATGCTCAGTGTTGGTGTACATACCGCTGAGGCAATGTTTGAACAGGCGCAAGCTAGCAATGTTCGTACAACATGGATTTTGCGGTTTGTTGGTTTTGCACTGATGTCGATTGGGTTGGGTATGGTATTTAACGTACTGAAAGTCGTAGCAGATGTATTGCCGATCTTGGGCAAAATCGTTGGAACGGGGGTATCGCTTATTACGTCTCTGATCTCTGCCGTGCTGTCTTTGCTTACGATAGCGATAGCCTGGATCTACTATCGCCCCTTGTTAGGCATAAGTCTTCTTATTGTAGGTTTTGCCATTATGGTCTTTGTCATCATGAAGATTAAAGGGGCGAAACCCGTTCAACCAACAGGATCCGAGGCTGTACCTAGCGAAGGCTAAATCAAGCAAGATCCAAATATCGCCCGGACCCTACTTGGGCGGACACAGACGGCTATGAAAAACGATACGGGCTTTCGGTTCAAAGAATATTGACATAAAAAGATGGGGAATCATGAAAAATGGATCTGTCCAACTTTTCGCGATGGGATTATCTATTATTCTGTTGGCAGGATGGGGATATGCCAGCGATATGGAGTCAGAAATGAACCGAAAGCATGGTTATGTAGGGCTTCGCCCCTTGGCGCGTACCGCGGAAATGGATCACGGTCATAACCACGGCGGATCCTGGGCCGGAACGCCAACGTACGAAGAACAGGCTGGTAACTATCCATTCGTTGCCGAGCATCTGGATGTTGTCAAAAATTGGCTAGATGGTGACTTCAAGACCCGGCGCATGTTTTTCGAGTACTATTGGGGGCTTGATGCGGAGCGCGATAATCTTGATCCGCAGAAGAACCATTTGATCGAGGTTATCCGCAACTGGGAGACAAAAGGGGCTGAAATTGAACACATTCTCATCGCTCGAGAGTACCGGCTTGCCGTTCTGCGTGGTCACAAAGATGCTATGCCCGGTCCTTTTGAGGAATGCACACGTATTCTTTTTGAAGAGGATGTCGACAATATTCGTGCGATGTTCGCGGAAGCTCATGCACAAGGACTAACCAAGCACGACAATTATAAATTGATCATGATGGTGGAGCATCCGACATTCTTTGTCGATGATTCTCGCGTGCATCCGATTATTGCGAAAATGGATGGTGTTTGCATTGAAGTGCATCAGTTCAACCGGCATTGGCCTTTAGAAAACGGCTGGGTGAAACCAGAACGCGTAGTGCGTGGCGCAAAATGGACGCTCGATCAGGGCAAGGAATTCATATTCTACTATGGCCCGATTCGCTGGAAAGGAGACGTCTATTACGAGTTCATGGAGCGTGATTGGCTGCAGAGATACTGGGAGGCCGGTTTACCCAAACATCATCCGAATATGCACTATTACCTGAATACGTTCCCGCATAGGGAGGGGCGCTGGCGTCCTGTCGGTCCAGAGACGGACCCACACTCGACGCTTGGGTTTACCAAGTGGTTGATCCAGGAAATCAAGATGGTGGACGCGCCAATGCAGGAGGCTGGCAAAATCATAGGAAAAGACGAGTGATAGTAAGATTTGCTGTCGTACTTCGTGATGGTGAAAGCTCCCCTTCCAAGGTCTCGCCTTGCTGGCGCAAAGGTCCGCGCTTACAACGCCATTGCCCTGCTACGCGTTATAAATGGTATGAAAAATGGAAAGAGCAGACACATGGATAAAACACGAATCGTAGTAATGGGAGATCCCCATATTGAGTATCCTGTTGCAGATGGTTGGGATGAGATCATAGCAGACATCAATGTGCTCAAACCCGATAAGGTTTTTGTTGTTGGGGATCTGACAGGATATGGTCCTTTTATTGGAACGCATGAAGCCACGGTGCACGCAGTCAAGGTTCTGAACCAACTAAAAGCCCCTTGGTACAGTATCATTGGCAATCATGATATGGAGGCCAAGGTATTTGCCACGGATGAAGAGGCTGTGCAGTCTTTTTGCAAGGCTGTTGGGCGTGAGACTCCCTGGTTTCGAACAGAAGTTGGACCAATAGCCGTGCTGGGATTAAGTACGACCTTTTTCAGACCAAATACAGTTATCAAGCATGAAGTCGTTTTCGAGGATGAACAGTTGGCATGGTTTGAAGAACAACTACATGAGCTAGAGGGGAAACCAATATTTGTAATTGCGCATAACCCTCCTGTTGGAAGTGGTGTAATTACCATTCCCGAGTTGCATGCGCAGGGTGGGAATATGGTAGTGAATCAGAACCGCTGTCCAGGCCGGATCATGAATATTGTTTGGCGGCACCCGAATATACTTGCATGGTTCAGCGGGCATAATCATCTAGGGCATTTTTATCGTAATTCCATTGCCGTAACGCTAGGCGTTCATTTCGTGCATTGTGGGGCAGCTGGGTCGGTTTCCCGGCATCGAGATGGTTGCCGTCATACTCGTATCGTGGACATGTATCCCGAGCACATGGACATTCTTACCTTCGATCATGCTACCAAACAGATGGAAGATCGATGTGCGTATCAGGAGCCGCACAGCTTGCAAGCATTGCTGGATTGGCGAACCGAGCAAAAAGGGAAGGTATATATTCCACGTGATCCAGAAACGTTGCGGCAAGGATTGCCTGTTACGGGGCATGCATAGCATCTACAGGGTTCTTTTTAAGTGCTTGTTACATATATCACTCTTGTGTATCTCGTTTATAATGCAGAAGGGTGTTGAGGTTAAGATACCACATCACTGATTGAATATTTTCAATATGCGTGTATTCTAGGTGCAAAACAAGGAGGGATGATGTCTGAAAGTATCGGTAATCTAAAAAGAGGTTGACTGCCGTTATTCGATCCGATTTACCGATTGGGATCGAAATGAAGATGGCCAGCAGCCGTTTTTATTTGGAACGGGGGTGATATGCGTATCTGGCAGGAGTGGAAACATCGGAGTTTAGGTGCGATTGTCACTGCGCGCATACGTAGTTGGTGGATGGTAGAAGAGACGCCCCTTCCGTGGTCTCAGGCGGAAGACGCAGCCGCAAGGGCTTCGGATGCCATACCGGTATGCCACCGATGCTTTACTCCATATGCGCTCCCCGTCTGGTTTTGTTCCTGCTGCGGATCAGCCGTAGGTCCTTATAACAACATTATGCCGTTTGTGCGTATTTTTTCTCTTGGAGAGGCACTTCGATCGGGAGTGGGGCCTTCTGCTCATTTCACGCCTTTTCGAACCTTGGCCTACGTATCGATTGGATTTGTCGAGTATCAAATATTTGCGCCGCTATACTTCTATCGGCTCTACCGTAATTACCGCAAATTATCGCATGCTGCCAGTGTTCGGGAAGACGTTGCACGAACCAACGGTTCTGGGCCCAATATTGCGCCATAACACCCTCTGTGTCATCCTTCATGGGTACACATCTCACGTTTGCTGGAAAAGCAGTCGGTATTTCTTATGTGTTCAGGACAGCTACAGAGGTGCGCATCATTCTGAAATGGTGATTTCGATGATATCCTCTAGAGCGGACAAATCTGTCAGAACCGTTGCAGATGGCTTTTTGTCGATTGCGAGCGAACAGGATGCGGTTTCGCCGCCAGCAAATACCAAGTTCTGCATGTCTTCGATATTGATGTCTTCTTCGCGCAGTCGATCGAACACACTGGCTAATACGCCGACACGGTTATAGTGGCGGATTACGAGTGTGGGTCCCGTCCCGCGGTCCGTGCGAAGATTTACGACATTGGGAGGGGTGCTCCCACGCATGAATATGCCGACAACACGTACTGCCTCCTCTGCAATGGCGGTCTCGGATTGTACGGTGGAGGCTCCGATGTGCGGGGTGCAAACAACTTTATTTGCGAATGCTGTCTGTTCAAATGCTGCTTTTCCTCCGGATGGCTCATTTGCATAGACATCGAGCCCGACTTTTAAGCCTTTGCTATCGATGGCGCTTTCGAGTGCATTTTGATCTAACACATCGCCGCGCGCGGTATTGATGAAGATGGCTCCATCTTTCATCGCCGCAAAGAAGCTAGCATCAAGGATTCCTTTGGTTTCCTTGGCCGCGGCAAGGTGGACACTGACCGCATCAGATCGTTGGGCCACGTCCTGTATGCTCTCGCAATATCCAATGCCCAGCATTTTGGCTTTTTGCGGTGTCAAGCTACGTGAGTAGGCAATGACGGTCATGTCCATGGCTTGGGCGCGACGCACGACAGCCATCCCAATGGATCCGGTTCCAATAATGCCAAGCGTACGTCCCTTGAGGCCTGCCCCTTTCCCGTATTTGCCTTTTTCCCAAGATCCATTGCGAAGGGATTGGGTGGCATCTGCAATGCCGCGGTCACTCGCAATGAGCAGTCCCATTGCCAGTTCGGCTACAGCATCTGTATTCTTGCCGGGGCAGTTGGCAACATAGACCCCGAGTTTGGATGCTGTTTCCAGATCAATGGTATTTACCCCGGCGCCAGCACGGACAATCAGACTGAGAGATTTTGCTGCCTCAATTGAGGCAGCCGTGACTTTCTTGGAGCGCACCACTAACACTTTGGTGTCGCCTATCATTGCGGCCAAATCCTCAGCCGTTGTATCTGGTTCATAGGTTACATTCGCACCCAGTCCTTGCAGGTCTTCAATCATGTTGGGGGATACTTTGTCGGCTACTAAAATATTCATGTAAGACTCCTTTGGTTAATGGATGCACAGATGTAGTATCACCGAATGGAATATGGTTCAAATGAGAAGTGCGTGTCGGTAGTTTTAGCGTAGTCTGCTTACTCGGAAAGCAGGCTTGGCGGAACCCGCCGCGTTTTGACGGTACAACATGAAGTTACAGGGTGGCGATAACTTGTTGGCTGTCGTGTTGTGGGATATCGCCGATTTCAGCCTGTTTCTGGTCGAGCATGTGCAGCATACGGATGACGATATCTTTTTTGTCGGTGTCATAAAAGCTGTTGCGCAGCTCGAGTGGGTCCGCCTTCAAATCGAATAATTCCCAGTCTTTTTCTGGATGGGTTGCCGGGTTTGATCCGGGGGCATCCAGTTGCTCGTTATACCAATAAATCAGTTTGTAATGGTGATCCCGAATGCCATAATGCGCATAGGCATTATGATCTTCGTCCTGATTCATCCAGTAGCGGTGGTACGCGGTTTGCTGCCAGTCGTCGGGTTCGTTTCCTTTCAGGATCGATCGCATACTGTATCCCTGCATATGACTCGGTGTGGGTAATCCGGCATAGTCGAGCCATGTTGGAGCAAAATCAACATTGCTAGCCATACTGTCGATGGTGACCCCGGCCGGAATTTCGCGCGGATATTGGACAAGGAATGGCATGCGGAAAGACTCATCATAGATGAAACGTTTGTCGTACCAACCGTGTTCACCAAGGAAAAAACCCTGGTCGGAGGTATAGATGACGATGGTATCTTCGGCGATACCTTCGGCCTCCAGGAGGTCCAGTAGTTGCCCGACACTTTCGTCAATCGAGGCGACCGTGCGTAAATATTTTTGCATGTAGCGCTGGTATTTGAAGCGTTTGAGTTGGTTGCGCGATTCGAAGGTAAAGACTTCTCCTGTACGGCTGCAGATTAGTTTAAGCTGTTTGCAGTCTTCATCGGTTTCTGGAAATGGCACCATCATCTGGGCTGTTTTCTTACCCATTTCCGAGTATTCCTGATTCGCGGCAGGGATGTAGGGTTGCACAAGATCCAGATCAAGGTAGGTCATGTGCGACTCCACACGCATGCGTGCCTCCGATGCGGCCTTGGCGCGGTTTTCGTAGGTATCGTCAAACGTTGCAGGGTAGGGGATTTCATCCTGAAAGAGGTGCTCGTATTTCGGATGATACTGCCAAGGCCGATGTGGGGCCTTGTGATGGCACATCATGAAAAACGGTTTATCCGGATGGCGTTGCTTGATCCAGTCTGAACATTTCTGGGTAATGATTTCGGTAGCATATCCTTTGGGTTGAATAGCCTCTCCATTTTCTGTCATGGGGGGGTCAAAGTAATCGCCTTGATTAGGCAGTACGGACCAGAAATCGAATCCCGTTGGGCAATGCTCTGGCCCTTCTCCGAGGTGCCATTTGCCTACCATGGCGGTTTGATAGCCGCCGGCTTGCAGGTATTTGGCTACATTCGGAAGCTGATTGTTCAGGTGGGTGTATAGTGTGGTTACGCCATTTACGTGATTATGGGTACCGGTAAGAATGGCAGCACGGCTTGGTGTACAAATGCTATTGGTGACGTAGCAGTGATTCAGTTTTGCGCCATTTTGCGCCAGTCGATCCAGATTCGGTGTTTGATTGAGTCCACTGCCATAGGCCGAGATGGCCTGTGCACCATGATCATCGGACATGATAAACAAGATATTGGGTCGTCTATTAGGCATATGGCGCTCCGTGGGTACCGTGCCCTTATATCCGGTGTGAACACCGGAAGCAGGACTGGATACTGTTAGCGTTGTGTTGTTTTCTATTTCAGTTGAATGGATTGCGTTGTGCTTTCTAGTTCAGGCGAGGCGGCGGTAATGGTGACCGTACCGGGGGTTCGTTCCGATTGTATGATAGCTTGCAGGAGTCCATTGAAAGCACGCCGGTGGTTCAGCTTGTAGTTAGTAGAGTCGATGGGATCTCCATTTTCCATGCCGATTAGTTGGGCGGGGCCATCGACGGCAACCGAGATATCATGACTCGCATGCGGGACCATCCGCCCTTCGGCATCTACCACTTCGATCCGGATATGGGCAACGTCTTTGCCGTCGGCTTTCAATGTGGCTTCTTCGGGGGCGATTCTAATAGCCGTTGGTTCGCCTGCCGTGGTTTGTTCCGTTGTGGCAATGACTTCGTCTTTTCGGTATGCAACCGCTTTGAGTGTGCCAGGCGCATAGGGAACATCCCAGCGGGCATACATGAGCGTATCGTTCATTTCGCGAATACCGAGTGAACGGTCATTGAGAAACAGTTCGACACGATCTCCATTGCTGTAGGCAAATACCGGTATGGTTTTGCCTTCGAGTCCGGGCCAGGTCCAGTGCGGCAAAATATGCACCATAGGTGTAGTGGTCCATTGGCTCTGGAAGAAGTAGTAGGCATCTTTGGGAAAACCGCAGAGATCAATGATTCCGAAATTCCAGCTTTTGGCGGGCCAACCATAGCACTCGCCAAGGTAATCGAATCCCGTCCAGCGGAACTCTCCGCAGAAGTAGGGCAGAGTGCGTGTGCGATACCAGGAATCAAATATCGACATGCGCACAATGGCATTACCATAGGACGATTGGTAGTGCGGATCGACACCCTCGAATACTTCTTCTTCGGTGAGATCCGGAATATGCATGAGGTCGAGTAAGGGGCGATCTTTGCTTTGATTGGACGTCAGATCGTGAGATGGTTTCTCTCCACGGGGCGATGCATACCAACGCACATTGTCCTTGTTGCGATGTAGATCACGATACCAGGTTTTGGTGCGATAGACGCCACGCGTTTGCAGTGTGTGTGGGTGTTCCGTGGCAAACATAGGCAGATCCGGGTAGTGTTCGTGGTCTTTTTCGTAATCGAAGCAACCTCCACCGCCTCCATTATAGCCAAACACATCCAGATACTGGGCATAGCCGGCATCCAGGGTCGTGCGGCTATTGCAGCAGCCACAGGTCATGGGGCGGGTGGGATCTTCGCGATGACAGATCGCTTGGAGATCGCGCATGATCGGCAGTCCTTCCGGTTTTCCTTGACGAACCTCGATGATTTCGTTGCCTACGGACCAGATCACAACGGAAGGATGATTACGGTCGCGGCGGATCATGTCCACCAGGTCACGCTCCCACCATTGATTCCAATACAATTGGTAGCCATATGGTGTTTTGCCTTCACGCCATTCATCGAATGCGTCTTCGACGACCATGAAACCGTATTCGTCGCAAAGGTCCAGTAAGGTAGGGGATGCAGGATTATGTGCAATGCGGATGGCATTACAGCCCATTGCTTTGAGGATGCGCAGACGGCGGTGGAGAACAGCATCGGGGATCGCTGCCCCGAGGCAACCGGCGTCATGATGTTCATTGACCCCTTGGAATTTGAGTGATTTTCCATTCAGAAAGAAGCCTTTGTTGGCATCAAATCGTATAGTGCGAATACCAAAACGTGTATCGTAGGTGTCAAGAAGTTTGCCATCCTGCTCAAGTGTTACGCGCACCTCATACAGCGCAGGCGTATCGGGTGACCATAGGCGCGGTGCTGCTACGGTTATTTCAAACGTGACCTCTTTGCAGCTTTGGGGGGGTATGATAACGGTTTCCCGCGCTGTCTCGGTTTCAACTTTGGCACTTGTTTGCAAGGTTGCCGTATCTCTCGTATCATTGACCAATGTCGTGGCGCATCGAACCGTTGCTTGGTCGGTCGCGACATCTGGTGTTGTCACAAAGGTACCCCAATGAGCCACACGGATGGGCGCGGCGAGCGTAAGCCAAACATGGCGATAAATGCCTGATCCGCTATACCAGCGCGAATTTTTCTGGCGGGCGTTATCATAACGTACGGCAAGGAAAGCAGGTTTGCCGGCTTTGACGAATGGGGTAATGTCATAGCAAAAGCTACTGTAGCCATACGGGCGTACGCCACAGAGCTTGCCATTGCACCACACCTCACTATTCATATATACGCCATCAAATTCAATCAGGACATGGCGATTGCCCAAATCGGCCGGGATTGCCAGTTCTTTACGGTACCAGCCGATATTGCCAGGGAAAAAACCGCCCCCCGCTTCTGCGGGGCAGTCCGGATGGGGAGTCTGGGTAATGGACCAATCATGCGGTAGGTCCAGCTTTTCCCAACTTGAATCGTCAAAGTTCCCGTTTATAGCTTGGAGATGCTCTCCTGCCGCAAAACGCCAATTCTCATCGATACATGTTCTTTTTCTCATGGGGCAAGAGCATAACATGTTTTCGAACGAGGCAAAGCATTTCTTGGCCAGCCGCTATTTTACGATCACAATGGTGCCAGCGGGGGGGTCGACGAGTCCCAGCACGGAATTGAGGGTGGTGCCAATACGGATTTCGTCGTAGGCAGTACTTACTTGGCGGGTGAGGTTTAGTGTGTTGAGTTTTGTGCGATCTATATCAACATTAAG
Organism: PVC group bacterium; assembly: GCA_003567005.1. Classification (GTDB taxonomy): domain Bacteria; phylum Verrucomicrobiota; class Kiritimatiellia; order UBA8416; family UBA8416; genus T3Sed10-140. The sequence continues at coordinate 2,558 of PXBF01000068.1, read as the reverse complement.
GGCGACAATCTCGTGCAATTCACCACCTGCCATAGTGTCGTTTTCTTCTTCCAAACGATACTCGTAGAGGGTGTAAGTCTCCTCGTCGAAATGAACGTGTCCGACTAGCAAGTGTGTGGTTGCGCCTGATCCGCGGGTGGTGTTTAGACGATCGCCTGCATCTGTGGAAACGTGGGAAGTTGTGCCGTCCCACGCATAAGCTGTCCAACTGGCTTTGTGACCATTCGCTGGACCGACACCAACACCATGATAGCCTGCTCCGTCGATATTTCTGATTTGGTCGTTGCCAGCAAGGTCACTCCCTAAAGCAAAACCTTCGTAACCAGCGTCCCATCCGACGTCAATATTTTGTTTCGCGAGAAAACTAAACCAGATTTCGTTGGCGTTCGCGATAGCGCCAATAGACGCCTCAGTCAAAGATCGGTGATACCGATCGCTATTTAGATTATTTCGATATCTGATATGGTTACCACTTGTGGGTAAATCGCCGAATTCCAGACTGCCCTCGACCAGATACATGTTGTGTGCATCGTTGGCTGCATTGGCCCAAATGCCATCGAGCCCGATGGCATCAACATCGCTGGGATGCGCCTCGGGATTGCCAGGATTGCCGGTGAGGATGATATCACTACCCGTGCCTTGATTGTCACCCGGATCTGGGTCAGCGGATGCAGGGAAGTACTCGAACCCTTCATAGACGATGAGATTCGGATTGGCTTCGGCGGTTAACAGTGCGGCTACCGTTAACGTGAGGGTCACTGCGATGATTCTTTTCATGCTTACCTCCTACTCTAATTAATAATATAGACGAGCTCAACATAGTAATTTAACCATTTATTGTGTAGCAATACAATGTATAATATTCTAATATATTACATATATTCCATATTATATACGAAATATTACTCTGTTGAAAGGGTAAGAATAGGGCAGACCAGTACTCCTGTTGTCTGTTTTTTGCGGATGCAGTAATCAGCAGGTTAACGATGCATTGCTTTTTTTCTACCCTGCCAATTAAGGGCTTCCAGAGAATGGTCCGAGGCAACGAAAAACGGAAGTTACAGGCTTGGACTTGGGCCGGTTTGTGCTATGGGTTACGCAGATCAGAAACGTGGGAGACACGTTGTCGCAATCGTAATCGATTACTTAAACGCCCCCTTAGTTGGTTACGCTTAACCCATCTCGCTTCGTCCTGTTTGGCGGGACTACGAGGGCAAGATCGCGGGAGAACGATGAAGCGAGTAGAGTACGTGTAAAAATGTGGTTAAGGGGTTTAGATAATAGCGGAGTTACAGCCGCTGCCATGGGGTACCATGATGATGTAAATTGCAGCTTCGTTGTATGGGCAAGCCGCCTAGGGTAGCGCTGGGGTAGCCCAAGGGACTGGGCTACCCTACGGACGGGGCGCTGCGTTAGATCTATTTTATGATGAAGACCGAGCCTGCGGGGCTGGGTTCCTCCAATCCCAATGCAGCAGCGAAAGTTGTGGCAAAACGTATCTCGTCGTAACCAGACACCTGCTGATTCGCTATTGCAAGAGTATCGAGTGTTGATTGATCAAAATCCGCCGTGAAAGATGCAAATGCCGTGCTTTCGTCTGGAGGTTCTTGTTTCTCGGGATCGGTGATATTGAACAAATGCAATGTATGACCTTCATTATCTTCACCCCAATCGATCTTGCCGACAACCAAGTAGGTTCCACCTGCAGTTGTCGAACCTTCATGATAATCGGATGATCGCTGCTGCGAACCGTTTTGTATGCGATAAGCAAAAATTTGGAAGAAGTCTTCATTAAGACGCGTAGTTACACCGAAGCCATCGCCTCCAGCGACGTTCGGTAGCGCGCCCCAGTTACCGCCGGTACTTGTAAAGGGGCCTGATGTAAATGCAAATGTACCGTTTTCATGGTCGGTCGCAAATCGTTGATCCCATAGTAAAATGCTGAACCATATTGTGGTGTTGTCGGCGGTAAGTGCAGCTTGAGACGCGGCAGATATTTCTCGATTAATTTCGGCTGATCCTGGCGCTGATGTCCGTCTGATGCTATTGCCCTCCACTGGCAATGCGCCAAATGATAATCCGTCACTCACGACTTCGAACTCTTCACGATCGGCAGTCTGAGACCAGGAACCGGTCATCCCAATCCCTCCATCCTGACCACCTACTGTGCCAGTATCATAGTCGAAAGGCTCATAAATGATTTCCACGGGATCACTCATAGCTGGCTGGGCTAGCAGGATCAGCGAGAGTGATGCAATCGCTGTGATGAAGAAATTTGATCGTGTTGCGCGCGGTTTTGTATTCATTTGATTTGCTCCTTTTTTGTAGATTTACCTACTGCCCCAATTGCTTTCCCGCAATCCATTATTGCCCTAGCACTCCTATACCATCGCCCCACAGGTTACAATACGCACAGATTAGAGTTGTGTGTATATAGATTATGTTTTATTATTTATTGCATATATTCCGATTATAGTCAGGGGTTAGATGATGCTATGAGGGGGGGCGGATGATGCAGGAGTGAAACTTGAGAATTGAATGTCCAATATCCAACAAGG
>PXBF01000031.1 GCA_003567005.1 PVC group bacterium | reverse complement strand
GTCGACGAAATGCTCGTCACCCCAGGCGAAATCGAAGAACTCGAGCATGAGCATATCCCGCTCGAAACGATGGTGACCCCGAAAGCGTATATTGGCGAAAATGGTCAAGTCAAAGCCATGCAGTTTGTACGCACCGAATTGGGCGAACCCGATGAGAGCGGTAGACGCCGTCCCGTCGAAATCCCCGGCAGCGAGTTCGAAATTCCTGCCGACACAGTATTATTGGCAACCGGCCAATTCCCCAACACGGCTTGGATTGATCAGGCCCTACAGGCAGATCTTGTGGCTGAGGACCAATGGCTCAAAAGCGGGACCGCCTATGCTACACTGCGCGACAAAATTTTCGTTGCAGGTGATTTTGCCACAGGAGCCAGCTCGCTCATCCAGGCTATCGGACATGCCAAAGAATGCGTGCGAGCCGTTGATCGATTCCTAAGCGGTCGCGACCGTATCCGCGATTTCGTGCTTATTGAAGATACCGAAACCACTGGACGAATCCGCGAAATGGATTATGTTCCCCTGCAAAAAATGCCCACCGTAGATCTTGCCAAACGCGATTTCCCCACAGAGGTAGAAACCGGCTATGACGAGATGCTCGCAAAAGACGAAGCGCAGCGCTGCTACCAATGCAACTACAAGTACGAAATTGACTCCGACAAGTGCATCTACTGCGACTGGTGCATCAAAGCCAAACCCCGACCGAATTGTATCCTGAAAATCAAAGAGCTGCATTATAATCAAGATGGTACAGTCGCGGGCTGGGATATTGCCGAAAAACAGGATGAAGTCAAACTCATATGGATCAATCAGGAAGACTGCATCCGCTGTAATGCTTGTATAGACGCATGTCCCGTAGATTGTATCAGCTTGCAGAAGGCCACGCTACTGACCCATCAACCAGTTCCAGATGAAAAATAACATGAAAGCATTCTTACAAAAAATTCAAGAACTAGACCCGCATGATGCTGCTGCCATTCTGGCCGCTACCATCGATCAGTTCGAGGAACGCGTTGTAATGGCCACCAGCTTCCAGCTCGGGGGCCTCGTCCTGCTGGACATGGTGCATCGACTCGGCAAAAAGGTACGCGTCTTTTCTTTGGACACCGGACGCCTACCTGAGGAAACCTATCAATGTGCCGAACAGGTACGCCTCCGCTACGGAATAACCGTTGAATGGGTATTCCCTCGTCATGAAGCCGTTGAAAAACTGATCCGTGAAAAAGGCATGTATTCCTTTCGTGAGAGCGTTGAAAACCGCAAGGAATGCTGTGGAATCCGCAAAGTAGAGCCATTAGCCCGAGCGCTGGATGGCTCGCAGGCGTGGATCACCGGTCGACGTATGGACCAAAGTGAAATCCGCCGGGAAATCAACATCGTAGAAGACGATCCTGCCCAATCAGGACGCCTGAAAATCAACCCATTGGTGCACTGGTCAAAACCCGAACTGTGGGAATATGTAAAACAGAACAAAGTCCCCTACAACCGCCTGTACGACAAGGGATATTTATCAATCGGTTGCGAGTGCTGCACACGTCCCTGTCAGGAAGGGGAAAATGAACGAGCTGGACGATGGTGGTGGGAAAACCCCGAAGAGCACAAGGAATGTGGCTTGCACTTCACACGCGGAGACGGAATTTAACCAGCTGCTTCGCGAAGCGTCTCTTGCATTTTCTCCTCCATGGCATGCTGACGCAACGGTTCGATCACATCCGCCAATTCGCCTTCCATGATCCGGTCTAGACTGTAAAGGGACAAACCAATGCGGTGATCTGTAAGTCTACTCTGGGGAAAATTGTACGTGCGAATGCGCCCACTACGATCACCTGTACCAATCAGCGAACGACGCTCCGCTCCCTGCCGGGCAGCTTCCTCCTGACGTTTCAAATCCAAAATTCGCGCTTTGAGTACGCCCATGGCCTTTTCACGGTTGCGATGCTGGGACTTTTCATCCTGGCACTGCACAGTGACACCCGTTGGTAAATGGGTAATACGCACAGCGGAATCCGTGGTGTTTACACTCTGCCCTCCAGGCCCCGAAGACCGAAAAATATCGATTCGAATTTCATCCTGCGGTAGTTCCACGTCATCCTCTTCCTGTGCCTCCGGGAACACCGCAACCGTCGATGCAGAGGTATGAATACGTCCTTGGGCTTCCGTTGCCGGCACCCGCTGCACGCGGTGCGTACCACTTTCATAACGCAGCCAACCATAGACTTGATCTCCCTCAACGGTAAATATAATTTCCTTATAGCCCCCCACTTCACTCGTACTCGCATCGATAATGCCCGTACGCCAGCCTCGCGACTCCGCATAACGACAATACATGCGATACAAGTCGCCAGCAAAAAGCGCTGCCTCATCCCCGCCTGTACCTGCCCGAATCTCCACAATCGCATTACGATCATCATCCGGATCAGGCGGCAATAAACTCAACCGTAGCTCTTGCTCCGCAGCAGGTAGTGCTTCTTCCAACTCCGCTAACTCCGTTGCTGCCATCTGTGCCATTTCCGGATCATTATCGTGCATGAGCTCACGGTTCTCGCCAATGCGTTGCTTGATATCCCGATAGACAGCCGCTTTATCGGCTGTTTTTTTCAGATAAGCATGTTCCTTTAAAAGCTTGCGATACAGCTTGCTGTCTGCAGCCGTTTCCGGCTGCGAAAGCTGAGCTTCAAGCTCCGGCAATCGGATTAAAATCTGATCAACCATGTTTTCATCGATCATGTTGCCCCCTATTCACCATCAGCCCCCCAAAAAAGGCACGAAAAAAGGGGCCACGAAATCAATCTGATTTCGTACGCCCCCTCTACCAATACGCGACATTAAGCCTTGGCTTTTTGCCGATAGCGCCGATTGAACTGCTCCACACGTCCTTCCGTATCTACCATGGAAGACTTTCCGGTGTAAAACGGGTGACAAGCCGAACACACGTTAACATGCATATCCCGTGCCGTGGAACCTACCTGCATCACGTTCCCACATGCACAGGTAATCGTCGTTGGACCAAATTTTGGATGTATCTCTTTTTTCATGATTCTTAACTCTAACCCCTTACTGAGAAGCTTCGTATTCACATAACATCGTGGTTTATCTGCCGCATACTGCTCACAGATAAAGTTCATGTAATGGAGGCGCGAACCGGAATCGAACCGGTGTACGAGGTTTTGCAGACCTCTGCCTAACCACTCGGCCATCGCGCCCAACGATGTGAAAAAGGTATCGTAAATAGGCAAATGCTACTTCGACGCAGCCTTCGCCTCTTCCTTCTTACGCTTCACCCGACGCTCACGCCGCTTACGTTTTAATCTTGCTCTTAATTGCTGTCCCATAATCCCGTAAGATGTAGCACCCTACCGTCACGCTGTCAAACCTAATTCAGCATTACTGACTTTTACCCTATTCGCATCACATAGGCATACATCTTGATCGATACCCCATATACGAATCGATAAAGAAGCACTTGCCTTTCACGCCAGATCAGCGCACAATCCCATAATAATAACCCTAAAGTATGATAGAGGTACATGCATGTTGACAAAAAGAAAGTCTGCCGGTTTTTCGCTCATTGAGTTGCTCGTTGTGATCATCATCATCACGATCCTGATTGGCATCTTACTCCCCGCCATCGGTAGAGCAAGAGCATCTGCACGTCAAGCGCGGGGGCTGTCAAACGTGCGACAATGGGTTTTAGCCTTTACCATGTATGCAGACGACCATCGCGGTAGATTCCCGACAGAAGGACAGTCTGGTGGAGGCATCGACATGGACGATGAAAGAGCCTGGTTTAATGCATTACCACCCTACCTCAACGAAGAACCACTCAACCGTCACCAAGAAGTCTACGGCAGAATGCCGCGACCAGGAGATAACAGCATTTTTATGTGCCCTGCCCTACGAATGGTTGATTTGGATGCCACACCAGGTAATGATGAAGCCGTTTTTGCATATGCCTATAACCTTTGGATCGAACACCATGGCGATGAACCGATCCGCTGGCAAAATATCGAACATTTCGCTTCCCGATTCGCCATCATCGGAGAACGCGGGCCAACCGATGACAATCCTGCTTCGACACGGTTTGCCAACATGGATGACCGACATATTGCCTACCGTCACGGAGGCGGCAATGAAACACTCGTCGGTTTTGCGGACGGTCACGCAAGAGCCTTCAGCGAAGACGATATTGACTCCATCATCTGGAATCCAGACGACCACTAGACAGATAGACTCGGACGCTTTGACGGTTCCTTATTCATCCTCCTGCTGCATGTTGCGAAAGATGCAAAGTATGATCACCGCTTTTCTGTCTTTATCGTGTTGTAGACTATGCCGCCTGTAGACTCGAACCTCGTCATTCTTGCTATAAATGCACGCTATTCCCACAGCAGTCTGGCAGCAAGATCCCTGATGGCAAACATGCAACATGCCCGGCCGCTCTTGCTTGAATGCGAGATCAAACAAACACCACAAGCTATTTTCACGAAAATCGCACAGTTGGAACCTTCGATCCTTGCAATAAGTGTATACATCTGGAATCGTCAGCTCGTTGATCAAATCGTTCCTCTCGTACGTGAGAATCTGCCGCAAACGAAAATCATCCTCGGTGGACCGGAAATTACATATGACACACAATCCAGCCTCGCAAATGAGGCAGACTGCGTGATCTGTGGAGAAGCAGAAGAAATACTGCCAAAAATCTGCGAGAATATAGCTAATGGGAAACCCGTGGCGCATATACAGCACGCTACTCCTCCCAACTTAGCAAAACTTGCCTTTCCAACCGAAGCATATACCGACCAAGACTTGTTGCATCGCAATATCTATATTGAAACATCACGCGGATGCCCTTGTGCTTGCAGCTTTTGCCTGTCCTCCTTAACCTGTGGTGTGCGTTACTACCCTCTGGATACGGTTTTGGCCCATTTGGAAAAACTCTACCGACGCGGAGCACGGCACTTTCGCTTCGTGGACCGAAGCTTTAATTTAGCAGGCAAGCGCGCCGTGCAAATCTTACAGTTCTTTGAACAGAAACGAAGGGATGACCTTTTTATACACTTGGAAGTTGTACCAGAGTTTTTATTTCAAAATCTACGCGATCTCATGGTCCGCTTCCCGCCCGGATCCCTGCACATTGAGACAGGAATCCAATCCCTGTCACCTGAGGTTCTACAACGGATCAATCGTCCCGCAAACCCAGAAGCAGCGCTCGAGGGAATACACTGGCTCACGCATCAAGCGCATGCCACGGTGCATGCAGACCTCATCGCCGGCTTGCCCGGCGAAACGCTTCATTCCTTTATCGCGGGTTTCGAAAAGCTCTATCGTACAGGCCCCGCCGAAATCCAGCTTGGCTGCTTAAAGCATCTGCCAGGGACCAAACTCCATCAAGAACCAGGTATGCGCTTCCACAAGAATCCACCCTATCAAGTGATAGCATCGGATGCCATGTCGCCTGCGGACCTTGACCAAGTCCATCGGTTCGCCTCTCATTGGGAACGTGTGATCAATCGAAACCATTTCCCGCATACTACCAAATTGCTATTACAATCTCCCAATATATGGCATACGTTTAACGCCTTTAGTCTCACACTAGAAAGACAACACGGGCGCTATGGTATAGGTCTAGTAGAAATAGCGCATGAACTGTACGCTTTCCTTAACGCAAATCATATTGCCGCAACAGAGACAATCCGTGCAGCATTAGAGCAAGACTACTTGGCCGAGGGTCGCAGAATGAACCTGCCAGCTTTCTTGCGCCCGCGCGCACGATAAAGCAGGCTAGATCGCTTACGTTTATGCGCGCCGTCGAGGATTTCTTGCGCCCGCACGCACAACAAAATCAGGTGCATACAAACATATGTGCACATGCATGCATATGCTTCCTGCACCTATTCCGGCAGCAAAATACCCGACCCGTACTTGACAAAACTATAAACAATAAGTATCAAGAAACATAATGAAAACTATTTCAAAAAAGAAATTAAACCTGACAGAAAGAAAAACGAAAATTCTAGACATGTTAGCGGAAAGATCTGGCATTACGGTTGCGGGGTTGGCTGATCAGTTACGCGTGTCTGTTGTCACAATCCGGAATGATCTGGCCACCTTAGAAGAAGAAGGCTGGGTAGTCAGGGGACATGGTGGGGCCATTCCCGCTTTCCACCCTGCCATCTTAAAGCGAATGCGTACAGCACGAGAGGCCAAAACCGAAATAGCCAAAGCAGCTGCAACACTGGTTTCCGATGGAGACACCATCATGATTGCAGCGGGAACGACAACAGCACTGATTCCTCGCTTCCTTCGCACGAAACGACAAGTGCATATTGTGACCAACAACACGCTCCTTCTGCCCTACGTTCGGACCAACCCGCAACTCATCGTCTCGCTTGTCGGTGGCAGCTTCCGGCCAGCCGAGGAATCCTTGACGGGTCCGCTAACGACGGAAGCTGTGAAACGCTTTCGTGTGCAACGCGCCTTTATTGGCATCGATGGAGTGGATGCTGAGCAAGGATTTTTTGCGAATAGCGTGGAGAGCGGGGACTTTGTCCGGCAAATGGCCGCAAATGCGAAGGAAACCATAGTGCTGGCAGATGCGGCGAAATTTCAAACACCAGGATTTGTCCATATTCTACCTTTCGCTAAGGCAGATTACCTGATTACGGATGCAAATCTTCCACCTTCCATGCATACGATTTTGAAAGAGTATAATGTAAAACTGCAAACCGTCGAAAAAAGGAGAACGAACAAATGACAGCATGTGAGATTGCCCCATTATTACGCGGGTGTACATTTGATGGTAACAAAGGCGCAATTGTCGTTCATACCCAAGATCCCATCCAGGCGGATGTGATGTGCACAGTCGATACAATACAGGAAAAAGTAAAGCCCGGCATTCGGTCTGTTCAGGTCGAAGGCGTTGGAAGTTTTCGTCTAGGGGAAGACTACGATGATGCCATGAATGGAACGAGCCATGCACCACATGCAACGGGGCGGGGCGCGATCGTTCACAATAAGGTATGTGTTGTAACCGGGGGCGCACAAGGTTTTGGCGAAGGGATCGTCAAAGAGTTAATCGCATACGGCGCCTTAGTATGGATTGCAGACCTAAACGGGGAAGGTGCCCGAATCATGGCAGAGCGCTGTAATCAAGCAGCCGGACGCACTGTAGCCTTCCCCGTTGCAGTGAATGTGGCGGACGAGAAATCCGTCAAGGCAATGACTGAGCAAATCGTGCTCACATGCGGCGGCATGGATCTGTTTGTTTCCAATGCAGGTGTTCTCAAAGCCGGCAGCGTAAAAGCGTTATCTGCGGATGACTTCCGGTTTGTAACAGAAGTCAACTATACGGGGTTCTTTTTATGTACAAAACATGTTGCCCCTGTGATGGAGGCTATGAACAAACCTACCGGCAAATATTATACAGATATCATCAGCATCAGTTCCAAATCCGCATTGGAAGGATCCAACCGCAATGGTGCCTATGCAGGATCAAAATTCGGCTCGGTTGGACTCGTGCAAAGCTTCGCAAAAGAGCTGATTGCAGATAACACAAAAGTGAACACGATCTGTCCCGGAAACTTTTTCGAGGGCCCTCTCTGGAGCGATCCAGACAAAGGGTTATTTGTCCAGTATTTAAAAACCGGAAAAGTACCAGGGGCTAAAAGCATTGCGGACGTAAAGCAACATTACGAGCAGCAGATTCCCATGCACCGGGGCTGCTTTCCCTCAGATGTTGTACGAGCCATTTTTTATGCGATAGAACAAGTCTATGAAACAGGACAGGCCATCCCCGTAACGGGTGGTCAAGTGATGTTAAACTAGTAAAAACCAAAGGAGATAACATGCAAACCAAAGCCGTTCGCCTATATGGCAAAAAAGACCTGCGCCTCGAAACCGTTGAGCTCCCCCCGATCAGGGAAGGAGAGATACTGGCTCATATCATATCAGACAGTATTTGTATGTCATCCTACAAGGCATCTGCCCAAGGACCCGATCACAAACGCATTCCCGACGATGTAGCTGAAAACCCGATCATGATCGGACATGAATTCTGCGGTGAAATCGTCGAAGTGGGAGAGCGCTGGAAGGACCAATTCAAACCTGGTGAAAAATTTTCCATCCAACCCGCAATGAACGATCCTAACGGGCCTGTCGGAATTCTTTCGGCCCCGGGATACTCTTATCCCTACATTGGTGGTGATGCACAATACATTGTTATTCCCGAAGCGGTCATGGAGCGGCAGTGCTTGCTACCGTATGCTGGCAATGCATTCTACCTCGGATCCCTTGCTGAACCCATGAGTTGTGTCGTAGGAGCCTTTCACGCAAACTATCACACAACCCCTGGCAGCTATGAGCATCAAATGGGTATCGTCGAAGGGGGCTCAACGGCAATTCTCGCAGGTGTTGGACCAATGGGATTGGGAGCGATTGATTATGCGATTCATGGTGACCGCAAACCGGGACTACTCGTCGTCACAGACATCGACAATGATCGGCTAAACCGGGCAGCTTCCATCTTCACGGTAGAAGAGGCCGCAAAGCATGGTGTCAAACTTATGTACGTAAATACAGCAGAGCCAGGCAAAGACACCAACTACCTCAAATCCCTGACACCAGATGGTGATGGTTTTCATGATGTATTCGTATTTGCCCCCGTGCAACCGTTAATTGAGCAAGCCGACTTGATCCTGGGACATGATGGTTGCCTGAACTTCTTTGCGGGCCCCACAGACCCAACCTTCAAGGCAGAACTCAACTTCTACAATGTCCATTATGCGGCTACGCATATCGTTGGAACCAGTGGAGGAAATACCGACGATATGATCGAATCCCTGAAGTTGATGGAAGAAGGCCGCGTAGACCCGTCTACGATGGTCACACATATTGGGGGACTTGACGCCGTTATTGAAACAACCTTGAACCTGCCACAAATCCCAGGCGGAAAAAAACTGATCTACACCGGTATCAGCTTACCTCTCACGCCGCTTGCCAAGCTACAAGCCCAATCGGACCCCATCATGCAGGAGCTAGGACGTATCGTCGAAAATGCCAATGGCTTGTGGTCGCCTGAAGCGGAAAAATTCCTCTTGGAAAATGCCACACCCATTGCGTGATGATGGGCAAACACGCCAAGGCTGCCTGTCGGTCTCCCGACAGGCAGCTATTTAGCGCAAAACAGCATCCGTTAAAGAAAAGACCGGCAACAAAACGGCTAAGGTAATCAGCAGAACAAATCCCCCAATCAAAAGCAGAAGCGTTGGCTCCAATAGAGTCAGGAAACGTGACAAATGGTGATCAAACTGCCGATCACATCGAGTAGCGGCATGATCGAGCATCCCCGCCAAATCTCCCCCCGCTTCCCCCACAGCAACCCAACCACTGAGAATCTCAGCAAGAGGGGGGATGCCACGTACCGCATCTTCAAGGTTCTGCCCATGCCTTACCGCATGAGAGGCGGCTTCCGCGCGTTCCTCACACCAACCACTGCCTGTGGCACGGCCTGCCAATGCTACCCCTTCAACCAAAGGGACCCCGGCCTTCGTCAAGATGGAAAGCGTATGGGCAAACCGAGATGCCAGAAGGTACCGATAGGCGCGATGCCCAGGTAAGCGCAATACGAAAGTCTCAAACTGAATACGACGTGATGGCTCACGCAACACCTTTCGAATAAGAAGAATAACAACAATAGCCCCTAAACACAGCCATACGAAACCCCACGGAAATAATCCACGGCTAACTGCCAGCATGAAACGCGTGAGAGCCGGCATCGCTAAAAAATCACCCGTGATTTGTTGCATACGAGGCAAAAGAACACCCAGCATCACAAATGCAACCACAATTCCGAGCGTGAGGATTAATATTGGGTATATCATGGCGCGCTGTACGCGCTCGCGTAACTGCTGGTGCGATTCTATTACGGTCGCGAGCTGATCCAAAACGGCAGCCAGGGTACCAGTTCGCTCTGCCACATCAATGGCGGAAGTTTCAAAGGATTTCATCCCCGTAGTCATACTGTCCAACGCCCTGGCAAACCCATGGCCCTCTCGTACCTGATCTCTCACGCCAGAGAGTATTACAAAAACCGCTTGTAATTCCGGCGTTTTCAAAAGCATGCCCAATGCCGGGACAAGCGGCATACCTGATCGTAAAAGCGCAGCCAGCTCTCGATAGAACATGCAACGCAAATATTGGGGAAAACGCCCATGCTGACTCTGGCTTTCTACAAGCTTCGCTACAAAAATATTTTGGTCCGCTAGCGTCTCACGCGCCGATTTTGCACTCAAAGCTTCGATATGGCCAGATCGCACGCTTCCAACACGATCATACCCTTTATAGCTGTACGTTCTCATACGGCTGCTGCCCGCTCCACTTCCTCCAGTGTTGTGATACCCGACAACACCTTCTGCAGACCATCCTGCTCAAGTGGACGCATGCCGGCACGTAAAGCCTCCTGACGCACACGTTCTAAATGAAACCCTGGATCACGCACCACCTCACATAATGCTTCATTCATCTGCAAGAACTCGAACACGCCCGTACGTCCCCAATAGCCCTGCTTGCAATGTTCACAACCAATAGCATCCCAAGCTTGCTCCCCCTGTATCTGGGAAGCTAATGCACTCACCGCCTGTACGGTGTACGGCTTGCGACAGGACTTACACAAACATCGTACAAGACGTTGCGCTAATACAGCGCGTACACAGGCTGATAGCAAATAAGGCGCTATACCGATGTCCGCAAGACGAACCAAGGCCCCCGGTGCATCGTTCGTGTGAAGCGTCGTGAACACCAAATGGCCGGTCAGCGCCGCCCGTACAGCAATCTCTGCCGTCTCAGCATCCCGGGTTTCCCCCACCAATATAACATCAGGATCCTGTCGTAAAATGTGACGCAATCCCGTCGCAAAGGTAATACCTATTTTGGGTTTTACTTGAATTTGACCAATGTTATCCAGTTGATACTCTATCGGGTCTTCAATTGTCATGATATTACGTTGCTCTGCGTCCAGTGCGCCGAGCGCAGCATACAAGGTTGTCGTCTTACCAGAACCCGTTGGTCCCGAAACGATTACCATGCCATTGGGCTGGCGCAATTGCGCCCCAAGCTGCTCTAGACTGTGATCATCCATACCTAAAGAAGATACTTGCAGGACCGTATGACTCTGATCCAACAATCGCAACACGACACGTTCCCCTTCTGAGACAGGAACCGTAGATACTCGAACATCAATTTCGCGATCCCCAACACGTACACGCGCCATACCGTCTTGGGGAAGCCGTCGTTCCGCAATATCCATGTGAGCCATCACCTTAAGGCGCGAAACCAAAGATGCAACCAAGTGACCGGGGGGTGAAGATTGCTCATACAACACACCATCAATACGGAAACGAACACGCAAACGAGACGCAAAGGGTTCGAAATGAATATCAGATGCACGTTGTCGCAACGCATCTAACATAATGGTATTGATCAACTGTGTTACAGGGGCATCGCGACTGCTCAATAAAAGGTCGTCACCACGCCGCACGGGCACTTGATCAGACAAATGCATGGCAGCAATCAAGTCAGATGGCGACTCCTGACGTTGCGCATATGCTTCCTCAATACAGGAACGCAATACCTCGTCAGATGCCAGTACGGGCTCAAGCGACCGACCAACCATCAGCGTAACGGAATCAAGCAAACCTATTTTGTCAGCACCGCCTAACAATGCGCTGGGTACCCCGTTCAACTGCACAGGCAAAATTTCATTGTGCCGAACCCATTCCACAGGTAGGGACCCAAGCAGTCGGGAATCGATCATTACCCCTGCGCGATCTTCCAGCAACCGTAATCCTGTTTCCGTCGCTTCACGTGTAAGACGATCATGGGGCAAACTGTCTTGATCATTAGGGCTCATGCGGTGACAACCCTGTTTTGTCTTGCCAACGACTACGATACGCTTCTTGCTGATCTACGGAGCTGACAATCGTAGGAGTAACAAGAATTAATAAATCATTACGCTCCGTAACTTGTTCCGTCCGCGTGAAAAGCCAACGTATGACTGGAACGGATCCCAAAAAAGGTACACGGCGCTCATTTTCACGTTCGTCACGACGCGTTAAGCCCGCGATCACAATCGTTCGTCCATTTTCTACCGTAACCGTCGTTTCCACCTCACGCTTGGCTATGGTAGGTGTGAACTGTCCTTCAGGTCCAGACTCAATGACAGCCTCTATACTCGGGTTTAATGCCATGCGAACGAGCCCCCCAGGGATATAATGAGGGGTAATCTGTAACTTGATTCCAACATCCATTCGTTCGATATTTTGAATCACATCCCGCGCGGTTCCCGTGCCACCTGTAATTTCTGAGGTCAAAATCGGAATTTCATTCACAACCCTCACCGTTGCCTCACGATTGTTTTGGGACTGCAAGGATGTTTCTGATAAAATGCGAAAACGATTCGAACTGCGAAAAGCATCAATATTCAGCAAAGCAGGAAATCCTAGTTGGATCTGTCCTTCAGGACCAACCGATGTGCCCTCCGCCACACCCACGCTCAACCCGCGCGGAAAGACGCCCTCCTGCGCAATATTCAGCAGTCCACTAGCATCGCCCAAGCTGAATCCCCCTTGCACAACGGTGTCACCTACATCTGAAGGCGCATCTAACGCAGCAAAATCTACGCCCAATTGTAACCCGTCAGAATCACTGACCTCTATAATCATTACACCAATATGAATCTGCTCGGGAAGTTCATCCATTTGCTCAATCAAGCGACGTACCACTTCGTAATCTCCCGGGCTCGCATCCACCAGTAAAGCATTGTTGGAAGGGCTGGACTGCACGGAAATCATGCGCCGATCCGCTCCTTCTGTCCGCTCTTGCCTCTGTTGCAAAAGTGACGTTAAAGTCTCAGCAGCTTCATCCGAATTCAAATGTCGTAAAAATATAGCATGAAGCCTACCTTGCCCCGTCGGCACATCTACGTCCATTTCCTCAATCAACTTACGTAAGTCTTGCACCTGACTGGGAATGCCGGTAACGATCAACCGATTCGCATGCGGAACCGCCACAACCGTCGCCGCACGGCTCAGCTCTCTTCCATCACTTCCGTCGCGACGACTTGCAGGCAAGCGCTGTACCAATTCCTGCGCACGCGACACCGTCTCACTTAATGCCACATTCAACTGCCGTGCCAACTCGTCCGCTTGTGCATATTCCAACGGAACCACTTCCATTACACGCGCTAGGCCGGCACGATCCAACTCCAGAAGCAAGGACTCCATACGACGTAAGGCCGATGCAGTATCTGTCACTACAATATGATTTGTTTCTTTCAATGCCCGCACGGCCCCACCACGATCCGCAGCTGGCTCCAATAAGCGAGACACGTCCATCGCCGAAACATGCTCCAACTGGAATACTTTCGTAAAAGTCCCACGATCGGGAATTTCCGCTTCCGGCCCTAGAACCGTTGCCAAAGATGGCGCCCGCTCATGCAGGGCCACAATCCGGTAAAACCCGGTCTCTTCCTGCACTGCGAATCCACTTGCATCCAAAATGGACTGAAACAAGCCGAAAACTTCGGCTACCGAAACACGCGGAGATACAACCGTGATTTCCCCCGACACATCATCACCTACTACAAATCGCTTCCCCGTCAATTCGCCAACAAGACGAATAAAGGTCTCTATTTCGACCCCCTCAAAAGTAAAGTCCACACGTGCGTTCTCTGCAGGCGATGCTTGTACAAGCAATGGTTGCAAAAGCACGCCAAACAAGACGAAACAATAAAAACAGGCACGCAACAAAAACGCTCTCATTTCAAAACCCCGCGTTCAGACGATTCAATAAACGCTACTAAATGCGAAATCACATCCCTTCCAGAAAAGGCACGGGAAATTTCTGCTAGCGCCTCACGAGTGGATAAATCTTTTCGGTACAGATACCGATAGGCCTCTTTCAAAACTTTGCGGTCTTCTTCTGCCACACCACGACGCTCCAACCCGATTGCATTTACACCGCGCACCATAGCAGGATTTCCGTCAACAATCATAAAGGGCGGCAAGTCCTTAACAATTTTCGTACAGCCGCCCACCATACATAATTTACCAATACGGCAAAACTGGTGCACACCACTCAGCCCACCAATGATAGCCTGATCTTCCACCATAACATCACCGGCCAACGTAGCCCCATTTGCCATAATTACCCCGTTGCCTACGCTACAAGCATGTGCCACATGGCAGTATGCCATGATATGGCACCCTTCTCCCACTTGGGTATGTTCCCCCTCATGTGTCCCCGCATTCACAGTTACATATTCACGCAACGTAGTCCCAGAACCGATCGTTACGCGTGAGCGGCCCCCTTGATATTTCAGGTCCTGCGTTTGCGAACCAATACATGCGAACGGGAAAATCTTGCAATTCGCACCAATCGTTGTGCAACCTTCTATAACAACATGCGACCGAATATCGGCACCATCGTTTATCTTCACCTCTGGACCAATAACGCAATAAGGACCAATAGAAACATTGTTTCCAATAAGCGCCCCGTCTGCAACAATAGCTGTGGCATGAACATCGGTCATGAACGAGATTCCTCGTGTGAAATCATACACATCATTTCCGCCTCCGATGCCAACTCCCCATCCACAGTGATTTCGGCGCGGAAACGCGCGATCTTGGCACGTAACTTCGTGATTTTTACCGCTATCCGTAATTGATCCCCCGGCTTCACAACACGCCGGAAGCGAGCACCATCTATTCCCATGAAAAACGGTACCCCATCCGGATCTCCGGCAATACGATTGAGTAAAATACCTGCTGTCTGCGCCATCGCCTCCAACTGTAAAACACCAGGCATTACAGGCAACCCCGGAAAGTGCCCCTGAAAAAAAGGCTCATTAATCGTAACATTCTTGATGCCAACGATTTCTTCCTGATCGTCGCACGATTCGATCCGGTCGACTAATAAAAACGGATACCGATGCGGCAAAAGTTTCATGATCTCTTCAATTCCAATGGCACTCATACCCACTCCTCTCATATCCTATGCACGCATTCCACGTATGCTTGCAACATAACGTCAGCCACCTCTTATAGCAAAAAAGAAAAGGGAATGAAAGCGGTTGTTGCAAAACAAAAAAGGCGGGCAGATCTGCCGATCCACCCGCCCCTGATGTAATAAAACCAATCCTACTTCTCTTCGTCCATCATGTCTTCATCCACAGCCACGTCTTCCGTCTCTTCGCGCATCTGCTCCAAAAGATCGCGACCCTGAATGCGATCCTGCTCATGCTGCTCGTCGCCTCGAATGTAAATCTCTACCCGGCGGTTAAGCGGATTCCCATCTTGCGGATGGTTCGGAGCACGTGGCCGTTCGAAACCGAAACCACGAGCCTCAAGTCGTGACGCATCAACATTGCCCTGCTCGACCAGATAATTCACAACCGACCGGGCACGACGCTCCGAAAGGTCCATGTTGTAAGCGGCATCCGATTTTGCCAGACGATCTGCATGCCCCTCTACCACAGCCGTCGATGTTTCGCTGCGATTCATGACGCGAGCCACAATATCCAAATCCTGATGGTATTCAGGACGAAGAATGTCCTTGTCGTAATCAAACTGAATGTAGAGCTCGAATAAGAGTAAATCATCATATGGATCTAATGGATCGGTACCATCTTCTAACACTTCATGCCCATCGGTAACCCCCCCCCTATCTGTATCAGGGTTAAGCGGGTCTGTTCCATATATGTGGATTTCATCCCCATCCGATAGCCCATCAAAGTCCGTATCAGGATTTAATGGGTCCGTACCGTAAATCCTTACTTCTTCATAATCCGTCAAACCATCGCCATCTGTATCGGGATCAAACGGGTCGGTACCGTAAACCTCAATCTCCTCCCAATCATACAAACCATCCCCGTCACTATCGAGAAAGCGATCAGAAACAATAACCTGAGGAGGAACCTCTGCGCCCCAACGCCAAGCAAAGCCAGCATCCACCGTCGCGTTCGCTTCCGTATATTCAAGTGTCATGTAAAGACGAGCGTCAGCACGAAAGGCCCACTCATCATTAAAGTGATACATGAAACCAATCCCTGAACGAAACATCGGGTCAAAATACCCACTGCGCGTTTTGTGTTCGTAGTACATGGTGCCAAGCCCCAAAACGAGATAGGGATCCAATCGTTCCCACCGTGTAAAGTGATATAAAGCATCACCAAACAAACCAATTGCATACGAACTGCTTGCACCGGTGGCTTCTTCTAATCGAGAAACGCGCTCTCCAGTATCAGCATCCCTCCTGAAATTTTCACGCAAATAAGGCGCAAGGGTTAATCCAATCTCGTAAGACCACCATTGACTATGCTCATACCCCACGCGAAACGTGCCCTGAAATCCGTCATTAAGCTCTTCATCACCTTCAAAAAGCATAATACCTAGACTTGGGCTGAAGTACCAACGATCTTCAATGGGAATTTCATCTTCCATGCCTTGGGCACCAGCTACAGCTAAAAAACCACATGCCAGTACCGTTAAGCCCAACAACGTGCGATGCGAACTTCTCATCTCTATCTCCTGTTTCTACATTAGTGCGGTAATATCCAGTAATGCCCAGCAAGAAGGAAACCTATCACTTCCAGCCCGTGTAAATCAAACGGATTCACATGCTCTTATCACCACCGGCGCAAAGGCACAATACTTTTTGGTTTCCGCCTCCATTATTAAATGACCGGGAAAGAGGAAAAGATCAGTAGCGGTAATTTTCAGGCTTGAAAGGACCTCCCCGGTGAACACCAAGATATTTGGCCTGTTTCACCGTCAATTGATCCAACCCCACACCTAACTTTCCTAAATGCAAGCGCGCTACCTTTTCGTCTAACGTCTTGGGCAAGACATAAACCCTATTTTCCAGTAAACCTTTTTGCTCCACCAGCGCGATTTGCGCCATCGTCTGGCAAGTAAAACTGTTCGACATCACAAAACTCGGATGCCCTGTGGCGCAACCTAAATTCACCAACCTGCCCCGTGCTAGTATAATCAGCTTCTTTCCTTTCGGCATCTCTACCAAATCTACCTGCGGTTTGAGCTCGGTCCACTTGTAGGCCTCTAGTTTTTCAATCTGTATCTCACTATCAAAGTGTCCAATATTACAAACAACAGCCATATTCTTCATACGACGCATGTGTTTGATGGTAATGACATCACAGCATCCCGTCGTCGTCACAAATACATCACCTTCTGTACAGGCCTGGTCCATCGTCATGACTTCATAACCTTCCATGGCAGCTTGCAATGCACATATGGGATCCACCTCGGTCACGATCACGCGTGCCCCCTGCCCACGCAGCGACTGGCAGCACCCCTTACCAACATCACCATAACCTGCAACCACCGCAACCTTGCCCGAAATCATCACGTCCGTAGCACGGAAAATACTATCAATCAAGGAATGTCGACAACCATATAAATTGTCAAATTTGGACTTTGTAACTGCGTCGTTGACGTTGTAAGCAGGAAATAACAACTCATTTTTCGCGGCCATCTGGTACAAGCGATGAACCCCGGTCGTCGTCTCCTCGGAAACTCCTATCAGATCCGGCAAGATGCGGTGAAAGCGTTGCGGGTCCCGCTTAAGGGATTTCTTCAATTGATTCAGCAATACTTGCTCTTCCGCGCTCCCCGCTTTGCGATCCAGAATAGATGGGTCTTCTTCAGCTTTGTACCCCAGATGAATGAAAAGCGTAGCATCCCCGCCATCATCTACAATCGTGTGCGGACCTTTCCCATTGCCAAAATCCAAAATACGATCGGTGTATTCCCAATACTGCTCGAGCGTTTCGCCCTTAACCGCAAACACAGGTACGCCTGATGCTGCAATGGCTGCTGCCGCATGATCCTGTGTGGAATAGATGTTGCAACTCGCCCAACGCACGTCAGCACCCAGTGCCCGCAATGTTTCAATGAGAACTGCCGTTTGTATCGTCATGTGCAAAGAACCAGTCAAACGAATACCTTTCAAAGGTTGCGCGTTTCGATACTCTTCACGAATCGCCATCAAACCTGGCATTTCTTCTTCCGCCAAGGCGATCTCACGCCGACCAAAATCTGCTAGCTGCATGTCTGCCACTACGTAATCATGCTTCTTCGTTCGTTTCGACTTTGCTTTTCTCGACACCATTGATCTCTCCCGTAAACGTGCTCCGGCAATAACGGAGACTCATTTATGCTAATGCCTCCAACAACGCATCAACCTTGTTCTTCTTTTCCCATGTAAATGTATTGGATCGAGACGAACGACCAAAATGTCCATAAGCCGATGTACTCTCATAAATCGGACGCAATAGATCTAGATCTCGAATAATTTCAGCTGGTTTCAACCCAAATACCTTACGAACGGCTTTTGCCATTTTGGCTTCTTCGACTACGCCTGTACCAAATGTGTCTACAAGAACAGATACCGGTTCAGCGTAACCTATAGCATAAGCCAATTGCACTTCACAGCGCTTTGCCAACTTCGCCGCAACAATATTCTTGGCAACATAACGCGCCATGTAAGCAGCACTACGATCTACCTTGGAAGGATCCTTCCCCGAAAAAGCACCACCTCCGTGACGCCCCATCCCGCCATACGTATCAACAATAATTTTTCTACCCGTCAACCCACAATCACCTTGCGGACCGCCTACCACAAAGCGCCCCGTGGGATTGATTAAATATTTAGTCTTGTCCAAAAGTGAACTGGGCAAGGACTTACGAATCACCTCTTCGATGATACCTTCTTGCAGTGTCTTGTTCTTGACATCGGGGGTGTGCTGCGTGGAAACAACCACCGTGGTAATACGCACAGGCTTACCATCACAATACTCGACAGATACCTGTGACTTCCCATCAGGACGTAAAAATGGCAACACTCCGGAACGACGCGCCTCGCTCAAAGAACGTGTCAAGGCATGGGCAGACATAATGGGCAAGGGCATCAACTCTGGCGTTTCGTCGCAGGCATACCCGAACATCATCCCTTGATCACCGGCCCCCTGATCCTTAAAACGCCCTTTCCCAGCAGTCACACCCTGGGATATGTCTGGCGATTGTTGATCCAGCGTAACCATGACCGCACATGAATCACTATCAAAACCGGCCATCGGATCCGTATATCCAATCTTGTGTACCTTCTTGCGGGCAATATCGGCATAAGGAATCGTGCCCTGACTACTGATTTCCCCCGCGATTACCACAAGTCCGGTGGATACAAGGGTCTCACAAGCAACGCGTGAACCAGAGTCAGCAAGCAAATGGGCATCTAATATTGCATCCGAGATGCCATCTGCAACCTTGTCCGGGTGTCCCTCGGTAACTGATTCCGACGTAAAGATATGACGACTACTCATGCTTATCCTTTGAATGAATGCCAGGCAAGATGGGCACTATGATTTATCACTGCAATCCCTCTGTGCCAATGCTGCATGTATCGTCATCATACATTCAGAACTTACATGACGGCACTGGCACACCTCCGTAGAATTTGTATACATACCATGAATCTTTACGAACACAAAGCATCTTTTTCACGCACGCTGAGAACGTGCACCTTACCCTTTGTATAGCTTCCGATTGGCACTTGTTCACCTGCTAGCCTTGAGAAAGGTGCTGATGCAGATCGCCCAAAAACCGTCTCAGGCAAGCCAATCAGATAATTCAGGTGCCACAGATTCAATCAAACCACGGCTCCTCGCACGAATGTCTTTGATAGAGAGTCCACCTAGCGCGTCAGCTGCTAATACCTTTGTATCATCATGCGTCAGCGCGCGTACCGCATCCTTCACCAAAGGAACCGCGCGAGGATTCACACTCAGTTCATCAACCCCCAGTCCCAGCAGCAAGGGTGTCATCAGTGGCTCTGCCGCCATTTCTCCACATACACCAGCCCAAATACCATTTGCATGCGCCGCATCTACAGTCATACGAATCAACTGTAGAACGGCCGGATGCGTTGGTTCATATAAATAGGCGACCCTCTCATTCCCTCGATCCACAGCAAGAGTGTATTGAATCAGATCATTAGTTCCAATGCTGAAGAAATCGACTTTAGGAGCCAGCGCAGGTGCGATTAATGCCGCTGACGGCACTTCCACCATGACACCACGCTGTAAGGAACGGTCATAATCCCTTCCTTCCGCATCCAACTCCCTCTTGGCCTCGTCTAAATAGGTATCAGCTTGTTCCAACTCCGCCAATCCACAAATCATAGGATACATCAAGCGGATGTTCCCAACCACACTTGCCCGCAGAATAGCACGCAATTGCTGGCGGAAGTAGTCCGGATAACGCAAGCAAAGACGGATGGACCGAAGCCCCAGAAACGGATTTTCCTCTTGAAAAGGCTGTACATCAAAAAAACACTTATCACCCCCGATGTCCAACGTACGTATAATAAGAGGCTCCGGCATCAAAGCCTCTGCCATACGCCGATACATGCTGGCCTGTTCCTCCTCATCCAGCATACGATTCTGTCCCAAATGCATAAACTCGCTACGCAGCAGCCCAACTCCCTGCGCTCCACCTTCCAACACAGCCGGAATTTCTACCTCGCTCTCAATATTGGCCGACAACATAATTACGTGGCCGTCCTGCGTAACCGCCCGCTCCTCGCGTAAACGTTTCAAACTCACTTCTATCGAACGACGTGCTTCTGCCAACTCGTCATACGTCTGAAGTTGCTCTTCTGTCGGGTTGAGAATGAGTACCCCTTTGTTACCATCGATGAGGATGTCATCCCCCACGGAAACCGTCGTGCTGATCTTGCGTAATCCAACCACGGCCGGAATCGATAAAGCACGCGCCATAACGGCCGTATGCGAAGTTGGACTGCCCAGATCCGTGGCAAGTCCCAGGATTTGCTCCCCTGCAAGGCAGGCCGTTTCCGAGGGCGCCAGATCCCGAGCCACAACCAGATGCGGCTTGTCAAGCTCCATACGTTTATCCGTCTCGCGCCCCAGCAAGTTGTGAATAATACGCTTTCCGACATCCCGAACATCCGCCACTCGTTCTCGTAGATAATCATCATCCAC
This sequence comes from PVC group bacterium, assembly GCA_003567005.1. Lineage (GTDB taxonomy): Bacteria > Verrucomicrobiota > Kiritimatiellia > UBA8416 > UBA8416 > T3Sed10-140. Next base: position 43,623 of record PXBF01000031.1, on the reverse strand, counting down.
AGCTGCCAGCACATTGGCATACTTCTCGGTTCCCTCCTGAACCACGAATTCAATGTTGCGCTTACGCTCGCGGACACCGGAAATAATTTCATCGATGAACGTACGATCGTCGAGCACCATCAGATGAGCATCAAAAATAGAAGCATCATGCGAATGCGTCTGCCCCCGTAAGGTATGCTGTATCTCGCGAATCTGATGGCGTGTCGCAATCAAAGCCTCCTCAAAACGCGCAATCTCACTCGAAACGGCTTTGTCCTCAATCGGTCGATCAAACACACTAACGGTTTCTGGCTGTAGCAACATAACGGGACCAATTGCCACACCCGGCGAAACTCCGATACCCCGCATGATTGTACCGGAACGTTTAGATGCGTTCGGCGTCATAGTTAGCCCTCATCAAATTTACGATTTACAATCAATTGTTCGAGGTGGTCAAGAGCTGCTTCACTATCCGGTCCTTGTGCGGTAATCCGCAAAATCGCCCCCGGGCCTGCCTCTAATGTCATTAAACCCATGATACTCTTTCCCGATACCACGCTTCCATCTTTCTCGACATCTATGTCAGCGTCAAACTGGGAAGCGGCCTTCACAATAAGCGCAGCAGGGCGCGCGTGGATACCGTAATGATTATCCACCTTGAACTCGCGCACGATTCGCTTATTACTGGATGTATCTTCGCTCACTCGCTAACATCCTTCCCTTGGGTGAGCAAAACCATAAGACGCTCATCTAATTCTTTCTCCGCATCATGCCCAAGCCGGCGCAATTTCATATCCAAGGCCGCCGTCTCAATCACATTCGCTATATCGCGCCCTGGCTCAATCACAACATACACTTGCGGAACACTCGCACCGAGAAGCGTGCGTGTGAAAGAACCCCGATCACCTTGCGGCATTTCACTTTTCCGATCCTCCCGTACGAGCGTCACAACCAAGTCTAATTTTTTTTCCTCACGCACTGAAGATACCCCAAACAAACTTGGTACGTGTATGATACCGAGCCCACGTATTTCCATGTGGTACTGCGTGACTTTCACCGGCGAGGCAATAATGCTGCCAGACGTATCGCGCCGCAAAGCTGTGATGTCATCGGCAACCAGACTGTAACCGCGTCGGATCAGTGCCAGCGCTGCATCGCTCTTCCCAACACCCGATGCACCGTCAATCATCACACCTATACCCATGATTTCAATCGTAGTCCCTTGCACCTTCAAACGCGGAGCCCGTAAGTTCTCCATGACGATCGTCGCTGCATTCACGAAATGCTTGGTGATTAACGGCGTACGAAAAAGAGCCGTCTTCGTTTCCTCAGCCAATGCAATCATCTCAGGATAGACTTTTTTACCCCTTGTGAAAATGATGCATGGTACATCCTCCGCAAATAAGGCTTTGGCACGGGATTTACGTTCGTCCGCTTTCAAGGAATCAAGATAAGCGTGTTCGGCCAATCCGATCACTTGAATCCGTTGCTCAGGAAAATGTTTAAAGAATCCTGCAAGCCCAAGTCCTGGACGGTTGATGGTTGACTCGCCAACCAAGCGGTTGAGCCCAGCCTCCCCCCCCAGCAACTCCAACTTTAAATGTTCTTTTCCGGCGGAAAAGAAATCGGCTACTTGAACGGACCGATTACGCACGGATTTTTTCGCTGACATGATCATCCTCCGCAGTCTTACATATTCGTGCAACCGCTTTTTGTTTACGCTACATGATGTCCGGTTTTACCCGGTGATCTTGTACCTTTTCACGCAATTTACGCAATTGTTTCTCAGCCCGCTCAAAGGCCACATCAACGGAGTTTACCAAATCATCACTTGTTTCATCCGCCTCAATACGGATATGGTTCTTTGCCTGCACCACAATCTCCGCAATCTGACGATGCTTCTCTACATCCATGATTACGTGAATATGCTCGATGCGCGGAAACAAGTCCATCAACTTCGCGCATTTATCCTCTGCATATGTCTTGGCTTCCGGCGCACTATTCATGTGTCGAGCTGTGATTTCTATCGGCATACGTACTCTCCCTCTTTCTTGTATCGATGAGCCTCGTTACATTTGAAAGGATGTTCCCAAATATAACTCGCGACTCATTTCATCTTGAATCAAAAACGAACTTTTTCCCTCTCGCAACACTTTTCCTTCGAATAATAAATAGGCACGATCCACAATGGACAGTGTTTCACGAACATTATGATCCGTGATCAAAATACCAAGTCCACGCTGCTGCAACTTGACAATAATCTGCTGTACATCCGCTACCGCCAATGGGTCAACACCACTAAAAGGCTCATCCAGCATGAGAACAGAAGGCTCACGCACTAAAGCCCTTGTAATTTCCAAGCGCCTTCGCTCGCCACCACTCAGTGTGTATGCCATTTGATCCGCCAAACGTGTAAGATCCAACTCTTCTAGAAGTGCATCCAAACGCCGGTACTGCTCCGCGCGGGAGATCCCTAAGGTTTCCAATATAGCCAAAACATTCTGCCGCACTGTCAAACGCCGAAAAACAGATGGTTCCTGCGCCAAATACCCAATTCCTAAACGTGCGCGCTGAAACATCGGCAGCCCCGTAATCTCTTCTCCTGAAAGAAAAACATGCCCTCCATCCGGTTTCACCAACCCTACAATCATATAAAACGAAGTTGTTTTCCCCGCGCCATTCGGACCTAATAGCCCCACGATTTCACCGCGTTTCACATGAATGGATACATCCGAAACAACGGCTTTGCCTTTGTAAACCTTTTGCAGCTTTTTTGCCTCTATTAACCACTCTTTGTGGCCATGCAGCAGTTCCTCTTGCTTGTCCTTCAAACCTACATCTCCCATTTCGCGCCAAAACAGCCCTACTTACTGATCCGCAGACCGCGTCCGCTGATCCGCACTGCGTGGCAAAACGATCAAGCGCGCGGGCTTGGCGATCACCTTCTCCGACTCCGTAAATATTTGTATCTCATCCCCGCGTAACTCTTCGACACCACGGTATAAACGCGCATTTTCCGTCAAGACAATCGAACCTTCCGAGGCACGGTACACCGCACGACCTGCACGAGCCTCTCTATCGTCTTGCACAATATGTACGTTCTCACGTGCTACAACGGAATCAATTTCATTGTTCTCATCAAAATACACATATAATTTCTCGCACGTTAAAATCACTTGCGCATCCTCTACGCGAACATTGCCTTCAAAAATGGCAATCGACCGCTGATAGTCAAACAGCAAAGACTCTGAAGTAATAACCGTACGGTCTGCATGCTCTTGTTCTGCGCCCGTCACCAAGCTACTGCAAGCAAGCCCCAACAAAAGAAATAACCGTATCTTATTCACGCGCATTGTCTTCTCCTGTACTTTCTGGCCGTTCCCGAAACATTTGCGAGGGGAAGCTCATACGTACATTCCGCAAAATGCGAATGGTTTCCCCGCGACCATTCCATTCAAAACCCTCACCGGTTAGCTGCAACTGATCTCGCTCCAAAAAAACGGCTCCCTCCGAATACCCCTGCGAACGAGCACGATCAACCGAAGCATCCTCCGCACGAATCAATACCTCTTCCTCGCCTGACGCTGAAAAAAGCCGAAAAGCAACGCCTTGTGCTTCTAACGTTCCATCCTCGCGTGCCAGCGCCTCCGCAGCCCGGATCTCATGTTTCAGCGTTCCGTCTGGATAAAAATCAATCGGCACACGCAACCCCTGCAAAGGTTGCATACTTGCTCCAAGTAACAACATGACTGCGTACATCAATCCGCCACACACTACCGTTCTTTTAACCAACGATTTCATGAATTGCCCTTAGCTGACGCCAAAGTGTACGTATATGTTTATACGCAATGGCATTAGGTCCATCTGATAATGCCTTGGCTGGATTTACATGGGTTTCCGCAAAAATACCATCACAACCGGCTGCAACGGCCGCCCGCGCAAGATGAGGAACCAAATGTCCATCTCCACCCGTTGCGCCTTTGCCCGCACCGGGTCGCTGCACACTGTGCGTTGCATCAAAAACCACCGGATAACCCAAATTGCGTAATAGCGGTAAATTGCGCATGTCGGCGACAAGATTCTGATACCCAAAGCTTGAACCACGTTCCGTTAATAGAATATTCCGATTACCACTCGATGTCACCTTGGCAACGGCATGCGTCATGTCCGCTGCCGACAAAAATTGCCCTTTCTTAATGTTAACGACACGCCCTGTTTTGCCCGCAGCCAAGAGCAAATCCGTTTGACGACATAAAAAAGCAGGAATCTGCAATATATCAACGACCTGACCAGCAAGGCGAGCTTGTTCCTCCGTATGCACATCAGTCAATACCGGAACATGAAACCGTTCTCGTACCGCTGCCAATGTGGTTAAACCAGCCTCAATTCCGGGACCGCGGAATGCGTCGACAGATGTGCGATTCGCCTTATCAAAAGAAGCTTTGAATATTAGCGGGATCCCCTCTTCTTCCGCTAATGCAGAGAGCTTCCTGGCGAGCGCGAGACAGGATCGATGGCTCTCGATCACACAAGGACCCGCAATCAATACCAAAGGTAAGCCTTTGCCTATGGATACCCCATTTATCTGAACCACATTCGACATGCTACCGCAACTTTCCTAGTATTTGCTTCACCTTTTCCAAATCTTCCTGCGTATCAACACCAATCGCAGCATCATGCGTCTCTACCACCAGCATGCGACAGCCCAAATGTAACGCCCGCAATTGCTCTAGCTTCTCCCATGATTCCGTCATGCAGGGTGGTTCTGCCACCAGCTGCAAAAGAAATGCGCGTCGATACGCATACAACCCGATATGTCGCCAATAGACAGCTTTGCCATTATACATCCTATTCTCAACACCCTCTCGGTTAAATGGTATCACGGACCGCGAAAAATACAAGGCCTCATGGTGTCTATTGAACACCACCTTGACAATGGAGGAAGCCTCCAAAGTTTCCATATCCAGAATGGGGGTTGCCGCCGTTCCCATATCCCAATCCGTTTTCTGCATTTGGACGATTAACGTGTCGACAAGCGCAGGATCCAGCAAAGGCTCATCGCCTTGGATATTCACAATAAGATCAGCATCCCTGTTTGCAATAGCCTCCGCTATCCGGTCTGTCCCTGACGGGTGGTCCACACGTGTCATGACCGCTTCGCCACCAAAGCCTGTAACGGCATCCGCAATACGCTGGTCATCCGTTGCAACCAATATGGCATCCAATGCCTCGCATTGCTGCGCACGTTCCACAACATGCTGAATAAGCGGTTTGCCGCAAATCCGCTTTAAACTCTTGCCCGGCAAGCGCGTAGAGCCCCATCGCGAAGGAATCACTCCTACTACACGCATGGCGCCCCCGCTTCCTCAGATTTTGCTACAATATCCAATAATTCCGTTGCATCACAAGTCGCAGTGCCCAGTTTACCAACTACCACACCCGAAGCATAATTCGCCATCTGCGCCGCCTCTGCATAGCTGGCTCCTGCGGCGACCGACAGCACGGCTGTTGAAATAAACGTATCCCCAGCACCCGAAACATCAAACACTTCACGTGCCTGCGTAGGAAGGATCTGTTGTGCTCCGTCAGCAGGACGCACATAAACCCCCCGTGGTCCTAAAGTGATCATCAGGCATCCGGTATTCCAGCGTTCGGTCAACACGCGACCGGTCTCAGCCAGAGAAGTAGGAACAATCGCTCGCCCGAACGCAGGCAAAGGCTGCTCGGGAATGCCCGCAGCCAGACATGCTTCTCGATAATTCGGAGTGGCAACTGTAACCCAAGGGATTCGAAGATCATGGTTGTCCTTGGGGTCAAACCCTGTCGGAAGCCCACGCTCATGCGCTGCGGCAAGAACCATATCAACCAAGACCTGGTCAACAACACCTTTGCCATAATCTTCAATCAAAACAGCATCTACTCCTTCTAGACAGCAGGTAATACGATCACGCAATTTGATTCCAGCATCAGAGAAAGCGCAACGGGAAGATTCACGGTCTACGCGCACCACTTGCTGCCGCTCGGCAATCACTCTCGTCTTGACCGTTGTTTGCACAGCTTCCACTTCCAAAACCGCATCAACAGAAAGCCCCGCTTCCGACAACACGGTCTTAAGCTCCATCCCGGCAACATCTGCACCAATAACGCCAGAAACAAGCCCTGTAGCTCCCAACGAATGAATATTAAGGGCAACATTACTTGCACCTCCGGGGCGAGATTCCTCGCGCTTTACATGTAAAACCGGCACAGGTGCTTCTGGCGAAATCCGTTCTACAGAACCAAATACATAGCGATCCAACATTAAATCGCCAACTACCAAAACCCGTAATTTCTTAAACGCTGCCAGCAGGCCTGCCACTCGATCTTTTGTTAACATGATGGTTCCCTATTGCTCACAAATTTCAAGAGTGGGCATAACGCCACTGCGCTGTATGCTAATATAATCATCTTGCCCGCCAGACAGCCACTCCCAGTCCAAATCACGGATTCCCCCGAAGGCCTTTTCTGCAACGCCCGGATAAGAAAGGCGATAATAGATCAGCTCGCGCGTAGGTAATTGCACAGGCTTCATCATAAATTGTAATTGACGCACGGCCGCAACCACATTCCGCTCCTCGTCTTGCCAGTACCAATCTATATCCTCCAATGAAAGGTGCCACTGCGACTGCAAATGAGCGGTAACACGCATGATGTCCAATGCACCAGGCTCACGCATACTTGCCAGGCGCAAAAACGTCACGGGATAACGGTAAGCATGGTTTTCCAGTACAGATGGTGTAACCGTCACACGAGCCCCACGCACATTGATACTCCAGCGGCGCAACCGACGCCCAAGCCGTAGCGTTCGAACTTGTAATACCAAAGCTTCATCCTCTGCCTCAACCCCGCGTAGGACCAAAACGTATGGCCAACCGATATAGCTATGCTCGATTCGCACAGGCACCCCCAGTTGCGCAGAGAGTCGTCGCGCCACTAGATCACGAAACCCCTGGGTCCGTGCGACAAACCAACCCGATAACGCAACCACAACCAGCAAAATCAACAATAGGGTAAGCCACCCTTGTAAAAAGCCACCCCGTCGCATCGATATCATTCTCATACCGAACCTCCCGGTTTCGGACGCGGCCCAAACAGAGCGGTACCAACGCGAACCATCGTAGCACCCTCTTCTATGGCAACCTCCATGTCACCAGACATGCCCATGGACAACTCTTTCAAAGGCCACCCTACTTCCCGCACCCATTTATCTCTGAGCTCTCGCAACCTCCGAAAATGTACACGGCTATCCTCAGGATCTTGCGCAAAAGGAGCAATCGTCATGAGTCCATCAACTTGTACATAACGTAACCGTGGCAACACTTCCAAAACCCCCGGAACCTCATCCGGTGCAAACCCATATTTACTGGATTCTCCCGACACATTCACTTCCAGACAAGCATGCACGTTACGCCCGGCAGACGCCGCACAAGATTCAACTTTTTCCAGCAAGCGAACGGTATCAATACTGTGTAGTCGCGAAAAGAGCGCAACGGCCATGGCAGCTTTATTACGCTGCAAATGGCCAATACCATGCCAATCAAGACCGCTCGCACACAACGGGATCTTTTGCGCGGCCTCCTGAACACGACTCTCCCCGAATACACGACACCCCAAGCGAGCCAACATGTCTACTGCCTCGGGTGGATATGTCTTACTGACGGCAACAAGCAGCAATGAAGACGAATCACGACCACTGCGGATACAGGCCGCTTCAATGCGATCTTTTATCCTCTCCAGACGTTGTTCCATCGATTCATTCATACTTCTCGCCTTCCCGTCAAAGCACGCTCCAATGTCACCACATCAGCAAAACGCACACCGCTACCAGCTGGAATTCCATAAGCAGGCTGTGTCACAACAACACCACGCTCATGCAATAACGCGGCAATAAAACGCGCCGTCGCCTCCCCCTCCAAATCGGTATTCAATGCAAGCACCACCTCTTGGATGCCCTCCGTGCGCACACGCTTGATCAACGCGCGCAAGCGAATATCATTCGGCCCTTCACCCCGCAACGGGGAAATCCGTCCGAGAAGAACATGATAACGACCATGAAACGTACCCGTTTCCTCGATCGACTGAATATCGGCAGGATCCTCCACAACACACAAGACATTCGCGTCGCGATTACCATCGGTACAATAGGCACAGGGATCACGATCGCTTGAGGTCAAAGCGCCGCAATGCTGGCAAAACCGCACATCACGGCGTACGACTTCCAGCGCATGGCATAGCTGTGCTGCCAGCTTTTCTGGTTCAGAGGCCAACTTCACCGCCATACGCTCAGCAGACCGCCGGCCAATGCCCGGCAACCTCCGTAACGCATCTGTAAGCTGTTCCAGAGCATCCAAGCTCATGGAATTATCCTGCGTTCCCAAGCATTTCAGACAAACCGCCCAATCCCCCCTGCATCTTGGACATCTCAGTCCCGGCAGTCTTCTTGGCAGCGTTCAAGGCAGCATTCACCGTCGTTACCAAAATCTTCTCGATTCGATCCAACTTCAACTCTTCCAAGGCTGATGGGTCAATCGTAATGCTTTTGACACTCATATCTCCACGTGCAGAAACGGTCACCTTCCCGTTATTGCTCTTTACCTCAACAACCTTTTTCTCAAGCTCCTTCTGCATTTTCTTCATCTGCTTCCGCATGCCAGCAGCTTGCTGCATCATTTTCATCATCTTCGCCATAATCTAATACTCCTTTATCTTTATCTACCGACACCGCTATTGGGTATGTCGGATATCTGTTAACTCACCATTAAACGCTTCCAGGACGGCTTGCACATGGGGATCCTGATACCAGGCCGCACGAGAATTCCGTTTCATGCCGCCAGCGCCCTTATCTGACGCACCACCAGCAGAAACATGAGAAGGTACCTCCATCTGGATTGGTTTTTCGTCGTATCCCTCGAGGCGCACGACAATATCACGTTCCAAAAACCGCCGCAAAATCTGGTGTAAGCCTGCTTGCACACGCTTGTGGAACAAAACCTCCATCCGTTCACGAAACTCAAGCGGAAAGCCCAGCGTAACATAATTTCCCTCAACAGACAATGGAAGGAGATCATCGATTGCCACAGACGAACCCACCGCAATCTTCCGCATCCGTTTTACCACTTCAGACCAACAAGACTGCAGTAGAACAAACGTTTTGGCATCTGCATCCGGATCCTGTTCCAACGCAGTCTCCGCAGATGCCTCCTCCCTAAGCGATACAGTGTCTGAGGGTGAAACGTTCCGCGATGGATCCGTTGCACGAGATCGGAATTCTGCCTCCTGCCGCACATTTCTTGCGGAAACCTCCTGCGGAGATGCAAGATCCCCATCGCGTAACGCCTGTATTTTCTCCAGAATTTCTTCCAAGGTAACAACGGTGGCTGCACGTGCACATCGGATCAAAACCGTTTCAAGCAAGACTCGCCGGGATAACGCATAACGCATACGGTCTTCGGCATCGGAAAGCATCGTGACAACGCGCAACAATCGCCCCGTATTACTCTTACCCGCTTGCGTTACATAGACCTTGACCTGTTCCGGAGGCAAAGTAAGCTCTCGCTCAACATCCTCTACATGTAAACACACCAGCAAATTGCGAAAATAACTGATCAGTTCCACCAATAACCGCTGTAAATCCTTGCCAGCATGATCCAGATCCCCCGTAATACGCAACAATTGACGTACATCCCCTTCCAGGATACTATCCACAAGCTTTTGCAGCGTCTCACGGGAAACCAAACCAAAAACAGCCAAAACATCAGCTTCGGTTATCGTATTGCCGGTAAACGCGATCAGTTGATCCAATGCCGACTCGGCATCTCGTAGTCCTCCCTCCGCACCCCGCGCAACAGCCAAAAGCGCATCCGCTTCAGCATTCACTCCATCCGCCTGTACGATCTGCGTTAGACGATCCACGATCAACCCCACCGGAATACGCCGTAAATCAAATCGCTGACAACGCGAAATAATCGTAGGTAATACCTTTTCCGGTTCTGTCGTGGCGAAAATAAATTTTACATGGGAGGGTGGCTCTTCCAATGTCTTCAACAAGGCATTAAAAGCCCCTGCAGAGAGCATATGAACTTCATCAATCAAGTATATCTTAAACGCGCCCCGGACTGGTGCAAACTTCACCGTATCCCGAAGCTCACGCACTTGATCAACGTTATTGTTCGATGCCCCGTCGATCTCGATCACATCAAGACTGTTGCCCGCAGCAATTTCCCGACAACTCGAACAGGTGTCGCACGGGGTTTCGGTAGGCCCACCATTCTCGCAACATAAAGCCTTGGCAAAAATACGCGCAATCGAAGTCTTACCTATTCCGCGGGGCCCCACGAATAAATAGGCGTGATGGAGACGATTATTACGAATGGCATTGGCGAGCGTCCGCGTAACATGCTCTTGACCTACAACATCTGCAAATTGTTTCGGACGCCATTTCCGCGCCAGTGCTTCATAACCCATATTGCTTTGCCTCTCAAATCCATCTTGCTCTAAACCATGGACCAACAAGCGCGTCCCCTGCTGTATGCCAATGTTTCACGTGAGGAACAGTTCCCAACATCGCTAACACCTCAAACGCCCATTCCATGCACCGAAAAAAAATGCTGTTGACCCTATCGCCCGCGGAAAACAGCAACGTACCACTTTCCCGCTGTATGATCCCAGCCATCGCACCCTCTTTACAACAGCTCTGCCTCATTTCGCTGCTCTTCCCCCCAAAGGAAAGCAGGCTTCATTTATCATCGACACGTTTAATTTCTTGGTCCAAATATGTTAATACATCACAAAACCGCGCTTCATTGCTCTTGTCTGCACGCACCAGATCCTGATGCGCCGTGCGCATCGTTTCCAATGTTTCTTCTTTGCCAGCATCATTGTGCACCTCGCGAACGCCAGAACCGGATGGTTCACTGGTGACAGCACCGGAAGCCGTATTCTCATCAACACTATGCATGATTCTCTCGAGCCCCAAAGTCGACAACATGGAACGGGTTCGCGGCATCAGTCCCTTAAGCGTCAAATCGACTTTTTTACCGTCAGGAACAGGCCACATGGCAATGCCAGCCAACACCCCCATAAAGGTGCTATCCAACGTTGTACACTCGGACATATCAAAACAAATATCCCGGCATCCCTTACTCAGGACCGAAACGCTAAACCGTTTCAAGGCCGGAGCAAGTTTGAAAGTTGCGCGACCAACGGGCTTTACAAATGCTTGTTTATTTTCAAATGCGACCAGCAGACGATCACTCAAAAATTCACCCCCATGCCGTTACCACCATTTCATTTACTAGAAAAGGTAACGCTTCACATACGTTCCGTCCAGTCGATTTGAACCCTTGCGGCGAGATAAACCTGCCGCGACTGCTCACGCCGGTTTGTCCGCATGCGGCAACTGCATGCGAATATGCAATTCGCGTAGTTGCTTCTCGCTTACCGAGCTCGGTGCATCCATCATCAGATCCTGTGCACGCTGGTTCATGGGAAAGGCAATCACTTCACGTATACTCGTCTCATGTGCAAGTAGCATCACAATGCGATCTACGCCAGGAGCCAAGCCACCATGCGGCGGCGCGCCCATGCGAAAGGCACGAATAAGAGCACCAAACCGCTCGTCAACCGTTTCTGGGGGATAACCAGCAATCTCAAAAGCCTTGTACATGACTTCTGGCAAATGATTACGAATGGCGCCACTCGAAAGTTCACACCCATTACAAACAATATCGTATTGATATGCCAGCACATCTAAAGGATCTTGCTCTTGCAGAGCCTGCATCCCACCTTGCGGCATCGAAAACGGATTGTGCGAAAAACCAACACGCCCCAACTCCTCGTCATATTCAAACATGGGAAAATCCACAACCCAACAGAACTTATATACACCAGATGGAATCAACCCAAGATCATGTCCGAGCTTATGCCGCACCTCTCCAGCAATCCGACTGGCCGGCTTTTCCTTGTCGCTAACGAAAAACAACACATCTCCGTCTGAAACACCGCATTGCGATGCCAGAGCATCAACATCTTCTGGTTTCAAGAACTTAAAGATAGGCCCTTTAACCTTGCCTTCTTGCCAAACCAGATACGCTAGTCCTTTCGAACCAATGCCTTGTGCAAATGCAACCATCTTATCAAAAAAGCTACGCGGACGATCGGCGATGCCTTTGACGGGAATAGCCCGAACGACCCCGCCCTTTTCAACCACACTTCGGAAGGCATTAAAGTCGCTAGCAGCAAAAACGCCCGATACATCACGTATTTCAATAGGTATGCGCAAGTCCGGCTTATCCGTGCCGTATTTCAACATGGCCTCCTTATAAGGAATGCGCACAAAGGGAGCCGCATCAATTTCCCAGTCTGAAAATTCTGCAAAAACGCCATGTAACACATCCTCGACTGTTTCAAATACTTCGTCCTGCGTAGCAAAGGCCATCTCAATATCCAACTGGTAAAACTCACCGGGCGAACGGTCTGCCCTCGCATCCTCATCACGAAAACAGGGGGCAATCTGGAAATATCGATCAAACCCTGAGACCATCAGCAATTGTTTGAAAAGCTGCGGCGCCTGCGGTAACGCATAAAACTTCCCGGGATGTACACGGCTGGGTACCAGATAGTCACGCGCACCCTCTGGAGAACTACTGGTTAAAATGGGGGTCTGAAATTCCGGAAAGCCCTTCTCGGTTAAGCGGCGACGCATGCTCGCAATGACACGAGAACGCAATAGGATATTCCGCTGCATACGTTCGCGACGCAGATCCAAAAAGCGATACCGCAGACGCGTTTCTTCCGGACCTTCGTCTTCCCCCGCAAGATGCAAGGGTAAAGGATCCGCTGCAGACTGTATCGTAACTTCATCCACAACAAGCTCAACACCCCCTGTTGGCAAATCAGCGTTTACGGTATCCGCCGTACGTGCCGCAACACGACCATAAACGGTAACAACGCTTTCCGAGCGCCAACGCTGACATTCTTCAAAAAAAGATTTCTCGGGGTGAATCACAATCTGCGTCACACCATAATGGTCACGTAAATCAATAAACAAAACGCCGCCATGATCGCGTTTATGGAATACCCAACCTGATAGCCGTGCGACACTACCAGCGTCGGCTTCTCGCAAATCACCGCATGTGTGTGTTCGGTATGGATGCATTTAACTCCCCTATTTTCCCTTTGGTTCCTTCTCTTAACGTACAATAATGGCACCATCACGCCAAAAAAAACAGTTATCGGCTATGCAAAGGGTTTTCGTCAATTGATTTCATCATGGCTTGCAAGTTTACAACAGATCCTTACACTTATATCACTACGAAAAGTCGACCCTCGTACCAAAACCCAAAGCAAAGGATTTCGGCATGCAAGTGCTTCTGGATGACATTATCATAAAGGATCGCGTGCGTACAGACATTGGCGATCTAAAACCACTCATGGAAAGTATGCGCAAACACGGCCAACTAAACCCCGTAACGCTATCAAGAGAAAACGAACTCATAGCGGGGCACCGTCGAACCTTGGCCGCACGTGAACTCGGTTGGAAATTTATCGATGCGCATATCGTCGAGCGCGCGACGGAGGTAGAAAAACTACAGCTAGAACTCGAGGAAAATGTGCATCGGAAAGACTTTTCCCCAGAAGAACTGCTGGCCGGATACCGACGCTTGGACAAATTGTTACATCCCTCAGTAGGAAAACGCATCCGCAATGCTGTGCGCGCCTTTTTCGGCAAACTCCTACGACGCAAACCAAAGCCGGCTCCGTCCCATCAACCGGCAGATCCCTCCATCCCTGAACCTGCTGACAATCAAAACAAAAACGTGCAAGAAAGAAAGACAGCGCAAGATCAAAACCATAGCGCAGATATCATTGGTAATCAATTCGGTGTATAGAACAATATGTGTCCATCGAACCCTATTCGCATACCTGCGTGTAAGGTTTTCATAGTCAAGCCGGATTCAGTCAACATGAATACAAAACGCGTATCAAAGTTGGTGAGAGAATTACTCTTGGAAATCGGAGAAGATCCCGACAGGGATGGTCTGAAGAAAACGCCTGAAAGGGTTGCCGCAGCATATCGCTTTTTAACAGCCGGCTATCATACGGATATAGATTCCATTGTAAATGGAGCTGTCTTCGAAGCTGCTGCACACAACATGGTAATCGTGCGAGATGTAGAAATATACAGCCTGTGCGAACATCACATGTTGCCATTTTTCGGCAAGTGCCACATCGGCTACATTACGAATAATAAAGTATTGGGGGTTAGCAAGCTGGCACGTATTGCAAATGGTTTTGCAAGGCGCCTCCAGATTCAAGAGCGCCTCACCGAACAAATTGCCAAAGCCGTCAGGGATACGATCAACGCCGAAGGTGTAGGTGTCGTGATGGAATGCCGCCATATGTGCATGATGATGCGGGGCGTCGAGAAGCAAAACTCTGTAATGACGACATCCTCTGTATTGGGATCGTTTCGCAGTGATCCGGCAACTCGTGCGGAATTCAACAACCTCATCCTGCGTGATGCTTCCCGCTGAGCGTATTGACGTCGCCATGCATGTCGTATGACCGATATGTGCAAAGATGCACGCTCCCAGAATAAGTATGGTTAGAGATACACAGTCTATGTAAAATGACTACAGACGGTGGACCTATTGAAACGTGTGCTCAGGCGCCGGAAATGACCCGCGCGAAACATCCTGCAAATACGCAGAAAATGCTTGCTGCATAATCGTGCCAACTTGCGCATATTGCTTGGAAAACGTAGCTTTGACGCCCGTCTCTATGCCCAAAACATCTGCCGTAACCAGAATTTGTCCATCACAATAGCGCCCCGCACCAATACCAATGGTTGGCACTGGGATCGACTCGGTGATCTCGCGCGCCAACTCTTCCGGTATGCATTCCAGAACCAAAGCAAAAATACCGGCTTCCGCTAGCGCCTTGGCATCGTTAAGGATCTGTTCGGCCTCCGTAGGCTTTCGGCCCTGCACCTTATAGCCCCCGAGAGCACGAACACTTTGCGGGGTCAGACCCAAATGCCCCAATACGGGAATACCATTCTGCACGAGTCGCTCCACCGTGCGAACACGCAACGTCCCTCCCTCAATCTTTACGCCATCGGCTCCCGCATCCTGCACAAAACGACCAGCATTCCGCAGCGCCTGGCCCGCAGAAACCTGATAGGTCATGAAAGGCATATCAGCAATCACCAAGGCTTTCTTCACGCCGCGCACCTCAGCTGTCGTATGATGCAACATATCATGCAACGTAACGGGCAAAGTCGTATCATACCCCAACGTCGTCATCCCCAAGGAATCCCCTACTAGTATCAAAGGAATCCCAGCTTGATCCAACAACTGGGCAACCGCAAAATCTGCCGCCGTCAGGCAGGCAAGCTTTTCACGCCCCTTCGAGGACTGAATACGCGTAGCCGTCCATTTCATACCGAGCGCAACCCTAATACGTCTTGCATATCATACATGCGCGGAGCCATTGAAACAACCCACCGTGCTGCCTGTAAAGCACCCAGCGCAAAGGCATCCCGACTCTTCGCATGATGCGTCAACGACACACGCTCACCGATGCCATCGAAGCATACCGTATGGTCCCCTACAACTTCCCCCTCGCGAAAAGACCGGATGGCAATCGAGCCATCTGGATAATCGTTTCGTGAACCACCCTCATCGTGTATATACACATCCGAGAAATCCACGCCAGCCCCTTCGGCCACCTTCTCCCCCAAACGTAAGGCTGTTCCACTCGGCGCATCTTTTTTATGAATATGATGCGTATCATCAATGATCACGCGGTAGCTAGGCCCCAACATGGCCGCCGCTCGATCTGCCATCGCAAATAGCAGGTTTACCCCCGGGCTCATATTGGGCGCCCATACCACAGGCACCTTGCGAGCCGCTTCGTTTAGGGCTTGAACCTCATCAGCCGATAATCCCGTCGTACCGACAACAAGCGCACAGCCTCCATGCGCAGCCAACCGCGCATGCTCCGGAACCGCATCGTGCAAACTGAAATCAATCATCACATCGGCACGACCTACAGCAGCAGCAAAATCTGCCGATAGAGCGATACCAACCGGATCGATCCCCGCAATCTCACCGCTATCTTCACCAAGTTGCGTATGCGTGGCATGCTCAACAGCCCCAACCAACAAAACACCCGCTACCTTCTGACTGCAACGAATCAACGCTTGCCCCATGCGCCCTGCAGCCCCAGCGATACCAATCCTTACATCACCTTGCATCATACGACCCCTGATTTTTCCAAAATAGCATGCAGACGAGACCGCAGCACTGGCTCCATTTCACATAATGGCAAACGGAACGACTCTTTGCATAATCCCATCATGGCCAAGGCTGTTTTGACAGGAACCGGGTTCGTGTCGAGGAAAAACCCTTTCATGACGCGGTAATAACACCTGTGCAAGTTGCGGGCCTCATCCCAGCGTCCCTCCAAAGCAGCTGAAACCAACTCTTGTATGGGCTTGGGTATAACATTAGACGCAACACTGATAACACCTGCCGCCCCTACAATCATCATGGGTAAGGCAAGAATATCATCACCCGATAATACCGTAATATCGCATGTATCCAGAATCTGGCTCACACGATCCACACTTCCCCCCGCCTCCTTGACAGCTACAACCATGTCATGGCTGGCAAGACGCACAATCGTATCTACTTCAATCGCACGGGCTGTGCGGCCAGGCACATTATACAATACCACAGGGAGCCCGCCCTTTTCGGCCACCTCCATGAAGTGCCGATACAGACCTTCCTGACTCGGTCTATTGTAATACGGCGTTACCTGTAGGGTTGCATCCGCACCCACTGCCTTTGCCTGCTGTGTAAGCTCCAAAGCTTCCGAGGTGGAATTTGCACCCGTTCCGGCAATAACCATCGGACGATCCTTGCAACAGGTTGTGCCAACCCCACAAGCCTCTGCCACCGTCTGAATCACTTTGATATGCTCCTCGTAGGAAAGCGATGGGCTTTCCCCCGTCGTCCCTACAGGTACAATACCGTCGACACCAGCCTCCTGCTGCCTGGCCACCAAAGCTCGTAAGCAGTCATAATCAACACTACCATCCGCTTGGTATGGTGTAACCAGTGCTGTATAAACACCTTGAAACATGAAAATCTCCCTCGTTACAGCTCACCCGACATAACCACATGCACGGTCATATCTTCACAGGCGGCACCATAACAAGAGCCCCCCTCCCACAACAAGCCGAAATAGAGGAAGCATGCAAGAACGCCCTTTTCCACCGAAAACCTGACCGATATGTCTACCTAATGTGGACAAACGCGATTCTCTCGATTCCATCGATTCTCTCGAAATGCCTTGGCTGCGCTTGTTGCCTCTATTCCTTGAGCGCCTTCCAAACCATAGGAACGGTGTCGGCGGGGCTCACTTTGTAGGCCACCGCGAGGAGCTTGCCTTTTTCATCCACCAGAAAGGCGGAACGGACAATACCCATGTATTTCTTGCCGTACATGGATTTTTCACCCCACACGCCATACGCTTCGGCTACCGCATGCTCTTTGTCTGCCAACAGCGGAAATCCAAGATTGAACTTTTCATCGAACTTGAGCTGGGCAGCCGAATCATCCGGACTAATACCAACCGCCTGAACACCCACCTTTTTCAAATCCTCCAAAGAGTCCGAAACCGCACAGGATTGCTTCGTACAACCGGGCGTGTTTGCCTTCGGATAAAAATATACTAATAGCTTTTCCCCAGAAAAATCTTTGAGATCAACCAAATTCCCATGCTGATCTTGCAACGAAAAAGAGGGCGCCTGGTCCCCAACATGCAACAGTATTCCTGCCATAAATAACTCCTTTGTTTCCGTCTCCTACATTTCCTCTTGATTATACTAACACAACTACCTTTTTTTTGAATCAGTAAAAGGTGCGACTAAAAGGACCCAGTTGGATCGCCTCCGGCTGCAACTAATGATTCATGCAGTGCTTGCCTAGACTGATATCCCATAACGGACAACCTTTCCTGTCCTTCTGAAAATATACGAACGTCCGGTATGCTGGAAACTCCATAATGTGCGGCAATCTCAGGTTGATCATCAACATTGACTTTAACCACAATGGCTTGCCCTTTCCAACGATCAGCTAATGCAGAGATTTCAGGAGCCAACCTCTTACAAGGTCCACACCATGATGCATAAAAATCGACCATGACCGGCACGGCAGCTCCAGAGATAAGAGCCTGCAGTGCTCCAAGATCAGAGACACGTGACACCTGATCAGACTCTTTCAAGCTCTCGCGCGCCCCTCGGCCGCTCATATTACTGACAGCAATGAGAAATCCTAGCAGCGCACCAAAACCGGCCCCACGAAACGGGTTTGCCGTCAATGGACAAGCACCCGTCGTGCACGATCCCAGATACCCCATCACCGAGCCTATGACAGCTCCTACAATAACAATAAAAACGATCTTCATATCTTACTCCTAGCTAATCGTTCCGCCACAGCACCACATCCTTACAGCACGGAATGATTCCTGCTGATATATTTTCATTGCAATCGGCGACGATGAAAGCCAGACTACGCAGCCATTACGACAGGGGAGCGAACACTTCGCTGAGACTTCACGGATGAAGATACCCTTGGAACCTGATGCGGCTTGTACCGCCGAAGGAAGTCGATGATACATATGAATGTAATACAGGATTTCAACTGGTTACTGCTACTAGGCGATACTCCCTTAGCAATCATTGCCACAATCTGCGCGGTAACCGGAGTCATCTGCATCGCGAAACAAAACATCCTCGGATGGCCGCTAGGACTGATTTGGGCCGGCATCTCTGTCTACCTTGCATTCTTTTCCTGGCAATTAGTATCAGAAGCCATCATGTATCTTTCAGGGATTCCCATCCAGATCTACTGCTGGATCGTGTGGCATCGCCGAGGCACACAGGTAGACACGACCCCTTTTCTTCCCACATGGATGCCACGCAAAAAACAGGCTTTTTTGGCCATCGCCATCGTAGCCTCTATCCTCGCATGGGGAAGGAGCATTTCCTGGTTGGCAGAACGCGTGCTCTGGATTCCTGAGCCTGCTCTGCTCTGGCGCGATAGCGTTACAACCGTGATGAATTATTATGCCCAATTCCTGCAAGCACGTAAACACATGGAGAATTGGATTGGATGGGTCGTCGTTAATGTCGTGGGCATTCATATCTATTGGATCAGTGGTGCGCCAGAGTATGCTCTCCAGTATGCCTTCTTTCTCTTTTTGGGACTATATGGCTGGTACCAATGGCACACACACAGCAACCCCAGACCATCAAGGTTACAATCTAGATGAAAAAAGCTGTC
This sequence comes from PVC group bacterium, assembly GCA_003567005.1. GTDB lineage: Bacteria > Verrucomicrobiota > Kiritimatiellia > UBA8416 > UBA8416 > T3Sed10-140. The sequence continues at coordinate 24,253 of PXBF01000031.1, read as the reverse complement.
ATTCTAGCAAATGGAGACTTTCCATCGCACCCATACGCATTACGAACACTATATGATGCTAACGTCCGTGTATGCTGCGATGGTGCCGCTGCAGCGCTACTCTCAGCAGGGTTAGAACCCAACATCATTGTTGGAGACCTTGACTCGCTACCCAGCACGATTCATAAGCAATTCGCCGACCGAATCATTCATGACCCCGATCAGGAAACCAATGACCTCACCAAAGCTGTATGTATCTGTCGAAAAAAAGGTTACCAATCCATTACCATAGTCGGTGCAACAGGAAAAAGAGAAGATCACACGCTAGGAAATATTGGCCTTCTGGCCCGATATGCGCGAGAGGGGCCGATCACCATGCTGACAGATCATGGCACCTTTCTAGTTGTACCAAACAACGGCACCGTGTTGACCACTCCGGGACAACAAGTCTCCTTCTTTAATACCGTCAAAGGTGTTCCCGTAACGGTTAGCAATGTAAAGTACCCTCTGCACAACCACCTGCTTGACGAAATATGGCAAGGAACGTTAAATGAAGCCACCAGTCATTCGATAACCATTCATGCGCCGGGGACCACCGTCATCGTATTCTTATTGTATCTCGACGAGACGTGTTCTGGTAAAACCGTATAGAAAACGTATGTTATATCCTATTTCGGAAAGATATATATGAAAGAAGCAAACCGTTACGCTACCGTTGCAAGCGATATGCGCATACCAGGATGCCATTTGACAGTTGCCCCAGTGAATTTGTTATCAATAAGCCTGTTCAATCCATACCGTTAACCCGTAACACAAAGGAAGACCATGTCAGTTCCGACACCCATAAGCACGTTGACCGCACCAGCCGCAATAGGCCCCTACTCGCAGGCAATGCAATCCGGTAATTTGCTCTTTTGCTCAGGTCAATTGGGTATGGATCCAGCTTCAGGACGGCTGGCAGATGGCGGTATTGCAGCAGAAACAAAACAAGCTATCATGAATCTCAAGGCAATCCTGAGAGCAGCAGGTTGTACTGTTTCCGATATCATCAAAACGACCGTCTATATTACGGATATGTCCGATTTTCCTCTTGTCAACGAAATATACGAAGAGCTTCTTGCCCCAGCAAAACCAGCGAGAGCCTGCATTGCCGTTGCAGCTCTTCCCAAAGGGGCACGCATCGAGATCGATGCCATCGCGCAAACAGACGTGGGCGAATAACGAATCATTTTTCGCCCCCTAAAAAACGTTCATTTGCGACACTTCATGCACCCTTCTGGATAGGGAGCGGCAGGAGCAAGCCAATTCCCTGTCGATGACAAGCGGTTCTGAACGAGGCGAGGGCATTCACATTGCACTTGCAACTACTGTATGACATCACCCCTTGAGCATGTTATTCCACATTACCTTCTTCGCGCTCATGATCAAAAGAGGACACATCAAACCACTGTGCGTATCGTCGCAATACCTGGCCAAGGAAAGGCAATGCCTGAGCAGACCGTGCCGGACGCCATACTTGGCTCCAAAAAGGCCCGCGTAAACCTGCGCGCTGCAGAGGCGAGGCGACCAAAAGATATAGCATTACGAAAACGCATAAACGCAAAACATGACCGCGCACCTTGCGCCAACGGTAGTGCGCTGCCACCTGTTCGCGGAAAAACAAAAGCTCGGAGGAGCGATGCCCCTCAAAACGTATGTCATGTAATAAGCGCTGCGCATAATTCCACTGCCGATTACCAATTGCCTCCCGTAAGCGGCGCATGTCCCGATCCAGTTGCAAACCGTCTAACTTCTTGTCTAAATCATCAAAAGCCCGATCAAAAGACAAATCGTTATATTCAACAATCAAACTGCGTACATGTTCATAATGAGCTTGCGACAGGCCACGCTCAATTTCAGCTCGTATTTGCGTACGCCGGCGAACAGCTTCACGTGCCCTCTCCCCCAGCTCATGCACCTGCTCTAAAAGGCGTCGCCCGTTGGCACCTTGTGGCCGAAATCCACTTATCGATTGCTCCTCCTGTGCAACAACAGCAAACTCTTTTTGCTCCATATTCCGCCGCATGTCTTCTAATATGCGCAACACATCTTCGTACTGCTTGGCATCACCACCACAGACACCACAATACTGTGTACCAAATCGGGACTCTGAACCACACTCATGACAGAATACCCCACCATCCCAACCACATTGTCCGCAATAGCGTACAACAGCCGGATTCACCGTATCGCACCACTTGCAACGCCAAGTAACCTTGCCGGTTGGAAGAGCCGAATCACCCGAGCTGATGGTTTGTTCCAAAACCGCATGAAAAGATGCCACATCTTGCCAGCGTTGCTCCCGGTCCGTCTCAAGCGCCTTCACCACGGGCATGCGTATCACTTCCGGCAAATCATTCGGACGGAAATAGCGCGGGTTTCTCCCCGTTAAACAAAAATATAAGAGAGCACCGAGACCGTATACATCAGCCCGAGCATCCACCAGACTCGCGTCTGCCTCTTGCTCTGGTGCCCCATAACCTAACGAAAGCATGCGTTCGCCCGGTAACGTCAAAGGGTCATCGTTGCCTTGGCGCACCTGTGCCAAACCAAAATCAACAATCTTGGGCTCCAAACCAGCATCCAAAAGGACATTGCTGGGTTTCAGGTCTCGATGCACAACATTATGCTCATGTGCATACTCAATTGCGCGGCATAATTTTACAACAAAGTCGATCGCGACATCCAAAGCCATCGGACCTTCACGATGAATACGATCAGCCAGCGTAAAAGGAGAGGCGATGCCATCCTGTTCCGCAAATCGCGGACCAGCAATATACTCCATGACGATATAAGGCCCATCCGTATCCTCACCTAATGCATAAATATGCACAATGTGTATGTGACTCAAGGAAGCTGTCGCACGCGCCTCTTGAAAAAGACGCGACTTAAGGCTTTCATCCTCCAGTAGCGTCGTGTGTAGGCGTTTGATAGCAACCACACGCCCGAGACGACGGTCACGGGCAAGATATACAACCCCCATGCCACCGCCGCCAATCTTATCAACCCATTGATACTGGGAATCTAGCGCATCTCCCTCATTACGACGGAATACGGTTGAATCCGTTTCTTCCCGGGATGTAACCGGCAAGGTCATACGAACGGTCTCGTTTGCTTCCCTGTCCGGAATCGTTTCTTTAACATCGTCATCCATAATCATCCAATATAGCAGGAAATCGTTTTGCAGATCAACACGATCCGCCGTGAATAGTATGCCCCCAAACCTAACACACACTTAACCTATAATAAAATATACAAAAACCCTTTTGTTCCCGTTAGCAATCCCGGCCCCACAAAAACAATAACCATCTTGCGTCACCATAAACATCACACTACAATGCAAATATGCAAAATAATAGGCTGTGGATATATCGCCCCGGGCAACCCGTCCCCGGCAAGAAGTATGTGTTATACTGGATGCAGCAAGCACAGCGCACAGCATGCAATTTGGCCCTCGATTGGGCTTTGATGGCGGCTCAGGATTGCCAGTTGCCTCTGGTGGTTGCCTTTGCCCTTACACCAACATTTCCAGGCGCGAATGCCCGCCACTATCAATTCATGTTCGAAGGCCTCGCCGATGTCGAACAGGCATTGCAAAAACGCGGCATCCCGTTTGTCATCCGCCTTGGCAACCCACCCGAGGTAATCACGGAACTAGCCCGCGATGCCGCATTACTCGTAGGAGACATCGGCTACCTGCGCATCCAACGCGCTTGGCGTAAACAGGTTGCCGAGAACATCGATTGCCCCTTCAGTGCGATCGAAACCGATGTCGTTGTTCCTATCCGCCTTGTATCGGAAAAGGAGGAATATGCCGCGCGCACCATCCGACCGAAAATTCACCGCCACTGGAAGCGCTTTCTCGAAGAACCCCTACAAAACCCACCTGCATGCAAACCATTACGAGATCCCCCGAAGTCGGACATCCGAATTGCAGCCGGCATTGCAGATTTACCCATCGACCGTTGCATCAAACCAGCAGAGACATTCAAAGGCGGTCAAGCGGCAGCCCAAAAACAATTGTCCGCTTTCCTACGCGGCGGACTCGCAACCTATGACACCGACCGTAATGATCCCGCCAACAACCTCTGCTCCAACATGAGTCCATACCTACACTTTGGACAGATTGCAGCTCTTGATATCGCCAAGCAAGTCCAAGCCGCCAAAGCACCAACCGAAGCTACCGATAGCTACCTCGAAGAGCTGATTGTACGACGCGAACTGAGCATGAATTTCGTCTATTTCAATACAGGGTATGACATATATGCTGATGCCGTGCCTGCATGGGCGCAAAAGACGTTGAAAAAGCATGCCAAAGACAAACGCTCGACCCTATATACGCGTGAAGAACTGGAAACGGGCCAAACCCACGATTCCTATTGGAATGCAGCTCAAATGGAAATGGTAGAATATGGCAAGATGCACAATTACATGCGAATGTATTGGGGCAAAAAGGTCATCGAATGGACGAAATCTCCAGAAGAAGCATTTCAAATTCTTATTGAGATGAATGACCGCTACGAAATCGACGGGCGCGATGCGAATGGCTATACAGGTGTATCCTGGTGCTTCGGAAAGCATGACCGCCCCTGGACCGAAAGAAACATCTTCGGCACCGTGCGCTACATGGCGGCATCCGGGCTGGAACGCAAATTCAAAATACAGAAATACGTAAACCGAATCCTCGATGCGAATGCCCAACTCCTGCTGTAAATTGTCAGCCCAAACCATAGTTTGTAATTGAACATTCAGTAAAAGCATGATTGCATTGATATGTACTGTATGTCTTCTGAAGAAGACTGATCACACAATGGAGGGCAACATGACAGAAGAAACGCATGGAATGCAGCCAGACAATGCACCAAATGAAACCACCAACGAAACAGCAACAAGCAACGATGCTACCTTGGGCAATCGTATTGCGGCTGTCCTCATCGATGGCATTTTGGCAGCTGTCGTTTTTCCGATTCCGGTAATAGGAATGATCGTGGGTACCGCATATTTATTAACACGCGATGCCTTGCCATTCCTCGACGGCCAAAGCATTGGCAAAAAAGCCATGAAGCTTCGTGCAGTTGATGCAACTTCTGGCCAACCACTGACGAATCAATGGGGACCATCCATTGTACGTAACATCGTACTCTTTATCCCCTTGTTCTTTATTGTTGAGCTCATCGTCTTGGCCAACAACAAAGACGGACAACGACTCGGTGACCAGTGGGCCAAAACACGCGTGGTAACCTGCTAAACAGGATAGCAGAAGGAACGATTGCACCCCCACGTTTCCTAGGAGACGTGGGGGCATTTTTGTCCGCATATCGCGTTCCAAAACACACCCATTACGACCTCAGCGATAAACAAGCCAGAAAACAGCCAACACAAGTCCCGTATCAGCAGCCATATGCGAATACGTACAAAGCCAACGACTGTGGACAGAACATCCCGTACGCCGCCAAAGCCAGGAAATGGCGATCAAAGCAAGAAAACATAGCACAAGCCAGATGATGGGGAGAAGACTGCTTAACACCACCACATGGTAACCAGCAAACGCAATATGCGCCCAAGCTGTTTCCGTCCGCAGACGATGCCAATGGAGTTGCTCCACAATCGGATGGACGATACCAAAATACGGAATCATCAAATAAAATGCCAAACCGCTCATTCGGTGATGATCTAACCACTGTGCCAGATCAACAAGCGCTATCCGTGGCAAGAGAAAATACACCAAAGGTCCCGCCATGACACAGACAACCATCGCATATTGGGCAATAAGCCCCCGAGAGGTGGCAGTCCTTGCATGGTAGCATTCCTGTTGGCCCTCCTGCTTGCGCGCATACATCCTACGCCCGAATCGATGCCACAAAACGATTTGCACATGATACGCAATAATGGCAAGCCAGGCATTGGAAAACCCAACCCAGAAAATACCTACTGCAAAATAAGGAGCCAATAGCCGCAACCAACGTATGTTGTATTCATTCATGTGCTACAACTCGTGCATCTGCAAACGTATCCATCTCCCTAGTATCATCCCCATAACTATTGGGACGCAGAGTTAGATGAAACGTCTGGTTCATGGACAAAAAACAGTATATTGCTTGCATCGCTCCAAGGACGATCTTCTGCGGGAGCAAACGTGTCGGGGTCATCAGATTCACCACCATAATCCACAAGCTCACGACCGACGGAATAAACAACAACTCGTTCTTGATTGTAACGAAACGTGTTGCCATCAAACGGGTCAATCGGAATGGAGTCCAAATAGGCTGGAACCAAATCTTCCAGCTCCTTGGGAACACCTCCCGTATTACGCATGAACAGTTGGATAGCAGCAAGTAATCGAACTCCATGCCAACGCGCTTCTGTATAGCTTCTACGAGCAAAAACACCTTCCCAAGCAGGAAATAGAATGTGATAGAGCATCCGGCCAATTATATTGGGCAATGCGATCATCTTCTCCATTTCTGATGAATCCAACAATGGTTGTTCTAACCTATCAAAAGGCACGTCGGCATAAACGCAATCAACATGTGCGATAAACATACGATATCGATCTGCAAAAAGCTGTAAAGTCGCATTCGGCTGAAAAAAATGTTTTGGAACCGGAATCCGACCGAGCAACGTCAGACTTTCCCCATATCCTCCAGAGTCCCACAGCGCAACCATACTCAGGTCGCCAAATCGCATGCCTGCGCTGTATTGACCCAATAATGTGGCAGCTAGCTGTGCTTCTGTTTTCGCAGCGAGTGCCAAACCACGACCGAAAGGCGTAACGGGTGAGAGCGTATCAGCAATCCGCAAGATGTCGTCTTCAGCAGTATTTGGGGCGCGCACGATACTTGCCGCTTCAATGAGGCCCATATCAACAACGGCGATGCCTACAAGATAACCAATGAGCGCATCGGGCTCCGCACAAAGTAGAGCCCCGAAGCGAATCAAAAGAAGGCAGACCTCGGTTGCATCCTCGTACCGTCCCTCTGCTCGAGCTACCATCGATTTTAAACGCAGCATTCGGGCCATCTGTAGCCAGTCCTGCACATGCGGCGTCAAGTCGCCAAAATCACGAATGGGTGGTGGCTGATAAACGCCAAGAGAAACGCCTTCATGGATTAGCCTGAAAGCTTCCGCATTTTTATACAATAAAGCATGAATAGGCTCTGTATCATCGGGATTTTCTCGATAGTAAAGCCAGGCGGGTTCATCATCCACTTCCGTGTAAAATGTTTCCGAGGCAGCAAGTAGATACGTATAGGCGTTTTCCTCTGGCTGAATTTCCGTATATTCCCGCTCTAAATCCGAGAGGTCCGGTGGCAGCACATCCTGTCCCGAAAAACACAAAACCGTAATGATTCCCGCAATTCCGAACAGAAAAACACCAACTGTTGTCCAGGCCGCTTTCCCCCGCATAATCGGCACTTGCGCGAAACGCCTCTTCACAACCACGGTTCCAGCAATAAAATCATGGATAGCTCGACGACGGCGATTGAACAAAAGCACAATCACTTCACTCCAGATCCAGATATGCTGAAGAAAGAACAGGCGCTGCAGAAACAGCGGCATCATGGTATCAGCCCGTTCCGAAAATGGCATGAGATAGGGCCAGACATCTGTAGTCATCAACAACCAGATTTCGCCTAACCCAAATAACAGCCCAAACAAAAGATCAACGGCGGAGCGCATCCAAGCCTCCCGCCACCCAATGGGTGCCCCATCTGGTTTGGTTACACGAAGTCGTAGCATCAACTTTCCAGGCGTTCCCCCGAAACGCGCGTGAAAATAAATCGTTAAGAAAACAATCACGACTGCCGCTGGCAATGCGGAAATCAATGCCCATCCGTATCCGGAGATCCGAACGAAAGGAAAAAGCAGCATGACTGGCAACCAGAACAACATATCCAGCATACCGGCAATCAATCTGCGCCAAAACCCGCCATACACGGACTTCCCCGCTATGCGTACCGGCAAAGTTTCCATGGTCACTCTCCCACTTGTCAGCAGTCTCAACACACACAAGTACCAGCAACGAAAATCAAACAGCGCAAGGTACCCGCCCTGATATCGTTTCTCCTACCAATGTGTAATCAGAATCCGGCTTTATATCTACAGCTCGTATAGGAACAAATTGATTTACGGGTGTCCCGTTGTTGGGTATGGCCACTGGATGATAATATTCCGTGTACCCCGACAGCGTGCCCGCGGGACCGACCCGTTCCGTTAACAAGCTTTGCGGAACCGCTAACACGTCTTCCCGGCACGCAAGTTTCAGTTCTTGCCCAACCGCACGCAATTGCCTGCTGCGCTCGGTTTTAACCTGTCCCGGAACGTGTCCATCCATCTGATCGGCACGCGTGCCGGAACGACGCGAATACTTGAATGTATGAATATGACCAAACCCGACTTCCCGCACCACCGACAAGGTCTCTGCAAAATCGGCATCCGTCTCCCCCGGAAACCCGACAATAACATCCGTGGTAAAATGAAACCTTGTGTGAGCCGCCTTGATGGCAGCAATCCGGTTCATATACTGCGCCACCGAATAAAAGCGGCGCATGCCCAATAAGATGCGGTCGGACCCACTTTGTAAACACAAATGTAAATGCGGACAAAGCCTGGGGTGACCAAACAGCGCCACAAAGCGATCGGTGATCCCCTCCGGCTCCATAGATGAGATGCGCACGCGGTAATCACCAGGAACATCCAATACCTTTTCGAGCAGCTGATCCAGCCCTATCCCATGATCATCATAACGACCAAGGTTCACTCCCGTGATCACAATCTCACGGGCCCCAGCATCCAGCGTCCGGCGCACATGATGCAAAACCTCTTCCACTGGGCGACTCACTGCCCGACCACGGACCGCTGGCACAATGCAATAGGTACAAAAATTATCACACCCATCCTGGACCTTCACGGCCTGGCGCATGTGAAATCCACCATCTGTTAACCCAAAACCGAATACACTACCTTTCCATCGACCCGGCTCGACAACTTCACCTCGAAAATGCGCATCAACCAAATCGGGTATAGAGCTCTTTTCTGTATTCCGAACCACATACGTGATACCGGCATCCGCTTCCAGTGCATCAAATTGGTTAACGGCCATGCAACCCGTGGCAATCACGATGGCATGTGATGACGCCTTGCGGATGGATTGGCGAATGGCAGCGCGCGATTTCCGGTCACCCTGATTCGTGACGGTGCACGTATTAATCAAATACACGTCCGCCTCAGCATCAGGAGAGACAACCACATACCCGCGCTCTTGAAAGGCAGTCACAAGCGCATCCGTCTCATGCTGGTTCATCCGACACCCTAACGTCTTGCACGCCACCCTACGCTTCATCACGAACCCCTGAAGCAAATTTCATCCGCATACATATTAGGCCCTTTTTCTGTAAAGCCCTTCTGTCTAATTCCCTTTTGCTCCCTTGCGTGCCGGAATTTTCAAGTCATATTTTTCCTGTGCCGCTTCAAAACCGGGAATTTGGTCGCGGTATCGCACAACCATTTTTTTGAGTGCAGCACGTTGCCGATCCGATAAGCTGCCACGCTGATCAAACTGCTTCTTTAACGACTGATAAAAAGATTTATCATTAAACTCTCTACGACCGCGCTTTACGGGAGCAGCCCACTCTTGCACCGCCCCCATCAATTCCAACAAAGGCCCACTCTCATGATCTTCCTCCGGGACAACCTGCGATGCTAAGTCCATTGACTCGCGGGCTTTCTCGAAACCTTCAATTTGATTCGCATGCTGCATGACAATGCGATCCAAAGCCTTAAGCTGATTGGTCGTCAAACGACGCCCCGCCTTTACCTGCTCTTGCAACGAATCAACAAAACCCTGCGTCTTCTCGTCTAAATCCAATTTTTCCAGCGCATCAAACTTAACAAGAGAACTATCTCGTGGCGGGCCGGCATCAGGCGATTCCAAAAGGGCCTGCATTCCATTCTCTTTCAGAACGGAGGCCATCTCAGGAATCTGCTCGCGATAACGAACCGCAATTTTACCTAAAGCCTCCAACTGGCGCTCCGTAACCGGCTTCTTGCCCTCTTCTAAAGCATCAGCAACCGATTTGACAAACTTCTGGTCATCATAGGTCCGCCGCCCCCGTTTTACCGGTGGAGCCCATTCCTTGACCCCTTCCAATACATCAAGCAGCGCCTTTACCTTGGCTGTATCAGCTTCCGGGGCTTTCGCCCCTTCAACCCACTTTTCAAATTGCGCATAAAAATCCTTCAGCATCTTAACCCAATCTACATCCCCCTCTTCAATTTGATCCAGTTTTGCCTCCATATCCGCAGTAAACTGAATATCGAATAAGGCGGGCAACTCCGTGGTAAGAAACGTACTGGTTTTCATACCCGTTTCCGTGGGATGCAGCGTCCGGCTTTTGCTTTCAACATATTTTCGTTGCTGCAAAGTCGTCAAAATTTGCGCATACGTGCTCGGCCGCCCCACACCATTCGCTTCTAAAGCCTTAACCAACGAAGCCTCACTGTAACGGGCTGGGGGTTGGGTTTCCTTTTGTTCACCTTGCAGGGACAAGCACACCAAAGGTTCGCCCTCATGCACAACCGGAAGAAAGTCAATCTGATCTTCCTCTTTCTTGTCAGCTTCAGCAGCCACCCTGCGATGACCATCAAACTTGACCTCAGATACCGTTGCAGTAAAAAGATATTTGATAACCGTTTCGTCAGCAGACTGCTCCGACACAGATCCTGCCGGTGGAACGGGCGCCTCAACGTGCACCGTCCGCTGTTCGATCTGCGCAGGCACCATCTGACAGGCTACAAAACGCTCCCAAATAAGCTTATAAAGCTTAAAGCCCTGTGCATCCAGGAAGGGTTTCGCCTTTTTAGGGGTCACCTGCACATCGGTCGGGCGAATGGCTTCATGTGCCTCCTGCGCAGAACCACGACTCCGATAGCGGTTCGGTTTGTCGGGCAAATACTTGTTACCATATTGATTCCCGATAAACGTACGGCAGCTATCAATCGCATCATTAGACAATGCTACTGAATCTGTGCGCATATACGTGATCAAACCGGATGGACCATCTCCCATATCCACGCCTTCGTACAACTTCTGCGCAACACCCATCGTCTGCTTGGGAGACATCCGCAAAAAGGTAGATGCTGCCTGCTGCAACGTACTTGTAATGAAGGGTGGGTATGGTTTACGCCGAACCGTGCGCGTCTTGACCTCGGCCACACGCATCGCGCAACCTCTTAAATCTTCCTCTACCCTTGCTGCGGCATCCGCCGATCGAATCTCCGCCTTCTCTCCATCAATCTTAACCAACCGAACCAGAAAAGGATCCATCGGAGCCACTAACTTCCGCACCTCGGCACCAAATACCCAATACGGCTCAGGCTTGAAATTTCGGATTTCTTGCTCGCGCTCGCAAACCAGGCGCAAGGCAACAGACTGCACGCGCCCCGCAGAAAGACCACGCTGTACCCTGCGCCATAAAAGCGGACTTACCTTGTAGCCCACGATCCGATCCACCACACGCCGCGCTTGCTGGGCATCCACACGGCGAATATGAATATCGCCGGGATGCGCAAAAGCTTGCTCCACCGCTCGCGGTGTAATTTCATTGTAAGTCACCCGGTAAAAAGGCTTCCCCTTGTTCGCACGCTTCTTCTCAAGCAGCGCTTTCAAATGCCAGGCAATCGCTTCTCCCTCGCGGTCGGGGTCAGGCGCAAGGTAAATGGCATCAGAATCCTTCGCCGCCGCTTCCAGTTCATCCACTACTTTGCGACGCCCCTTGACAACCTCATATTGAACTTCAAAACCCTTATCAATATCAACACCAAGCACCTTCACAGGTAAATCACGAACATGCCCCATCGAAGCTTTCACCTTGTAATCGGAACCGAGTATTTTATTTATCGTTTTCGCCTTTGCCGGCGATTCTACTATAACGAGACCCTTACCCATATCTACGCATCTCCTTGTATTGAAATGATTATACCACCTGCAATCATTACATGTATCGCACGCATCCCTCAGCTTGCAGCCGAAATCGCGCTACATCTTGCACCCCAAGCTTTTCGCTTTATCGCATGTCATCCAAACGATGCTATCATTCAATGCAATAAAGCCACGCTCCGCCCAGGAAGCATTTTTACGACCTTTTTCAATTCTAACCCAATTAACAATGACGCCATATCCGCAGGAACGATGCCCGTTTCACGAATCAATCGATCAACACTCAAATCGCCACCCGCTAATAACGCAACCACTTTCTGTTCATTCTCATTCAACCCCGGAATAACACAATCCGCTTTCCCTGCCGAAGCACATTGTGCAGGAAATAACATCTCAAAGTGCTCTAGCAAATCGCGCAACTCCGTAACCACATGTGCACCATCTCGAATCAATGCATTGGGCCCCAAAGATGCATACGAGTCGATTCTGCCGGGAACGGCAAAAACGCTTCGGCCCTGATCCGTGGCTTGACTAGCCGTAATCATGGCCCCACTCCCCAGACCAGCCTCTACAACCAAAACACCTCGTGACATGCCGCTGACAATTCTGTTTCGCATGGGAAACGTTGTCCGATCTGGTTTGCGAGAGAAAGAAAACTCGCTAATAACCGCGCCATGTTCGGCAATCTTTTCTAGTAAGTGCTTGTTTTCAACAGGGTAGATATGATCAAACCCCCCACCTATCACGGCAATCGTTCGCCCTTTGGCCTGTAATGCTCCCTCATGCGCCGCAGTATCAATGCCCAGAGCCAGACCACTTATCACACAAAGACCAGCCTTCGCCATACCGAAAGATAATTTCCGAGCACATTCAATACCGTAGTGGGTCGGATGACGCGTGCCCACGACTCCTATCGATTGCGTATCCGCGGAACGTAAGCAGCCACGCACATACAAGGCCAGAGGAGGATCATGAATCCGAAGTAATGATGGCGGATACGCCGGATCTAGCGGTGTCACAATCTCCACACCGCGCGCATGTGCCTCTTCTTCCTCGCGAACAGGATCAATGCGTGTCTGTTGTGCGACCACACGATCAGCCAGTACAGGCCCCACACCATCAATTTGCCGAAGATCCGAGCTAGTAGCTTCAAAGATCGCTCCCACCGAACCAAGCGATTCAGCCATGGCTCGCACCCGAACAGGACCAATATGATCCATGATGTTCAACGCAATATACGCTTCTCTCTCTGTTAACCCCACGAGACTGCTCCTCGACACATACAACGTAAAGAAGTGCGGTGACTATCATAACGAGCCATAAGCCGTCAAGATTTCAGCAAATATCCATAATGGTAACCGAACGGAATCATCACAATATTTTACTATTTATTGATCCTGCCGACAAAATAAATGCAGCATATAATCCAAATCAGCGCAATTGGCTTGTTTGATCGAAATATCTCGTGACCCAGTCCAGAATGCTTCTGGCTGCATTATTCTTAGACTGCAAAGGTAACTCCCATTGACCACCCTTCTTATCAAGCAAGGTAACAGCATTAGTATCTACCCCAAAACCTGCATCTTTGCGGCTTATATCATTCGCGACAATCAGATCCAACCCTTTATGAACCAGCTTCTTTTTCGCATATTTTAAAATATCGTGCGTTTCAGCAGCAAACCCTATAATAAGCTGATTGGATCGACGCTTGCACTTTACGGCTTCCAAAATATCTGCAGTACGTTCTAAAGCCAACTCCGCTTGCATATCTGTTTTTTTTAGCTTCTGCGATGCAACCCGACGTGGACGCCAGTCAGCCACGGCTGCACACATGACCAGTACATCCGCCCATGCAAGATGTGCCATAACAGCATCTAGCATATCGCGAGCACTACAAATATGACTACATGCAACATGCGCAGGAGCAACCAGCGAAACAGGGCCACTGATAAGATGAACGGTGTGACCCCGTCGTTGCGCTTCACCAGCTATAGCATAACCCATTTTTCCACTTGAACGATTGCTTAAAAAACGAACAGGATCCAAGTATTCCCGCGTCGGACCTGCTGTTACTAGTATTTTCATGGCAACACCCTACCAACAAGATGAAACAGAAACAACTCGAGATAGCAAAGACAACTTGCACAAAGACATACATCATGATACATAACCACACTTTTTCTCATCATATCCTCAGGATTATAGCTTGATTTTACAAACAGATAACATTCGTAATGTAGCCATCATTGCCCATGTGGATCATGGCAAAACAACACTAGTTGACCAACTCTTCAAACAAAGCGGTATGTTTAGAGACAATCAAAATGTCGCTGAACGTCTGATGGACTCCATGGATCTTGAAAGAGAACGTGGCATAACCATCGCATCAAAAAACGGGGCTTTCACCTACCGGGGAATACATATCAACATTATTGATACCCCCGGACACGCTGACTTTGGCGGACAAGTAGAACGGGTACTACAAATGGCCGATGGGGCCTTGCTACTGATCGACGCGCAGGAAGGCCCAATGCCACAAACCTTTTTTGTGCTGCGAAAAGCATTGGCTCTACAGCTCCCGATCATTGTTGTCATTAACAAAATGGACAAACCCGCCGCTCGCCCTAACTGGGTTCTCGACGAAGTATTTGACCTCTTTGTTAAATTAGACGCGCCGCACGATATCCTCGACTTTCATACCGTCTATGCCTCTGCAAGAGACGGTAGGTCTTCATTGTCCCCGGATGTAGCAGGCAGCGATATGCTCCCTCTACTCGATAGTATCATCGAGCATATCCCAAGCCCAAAAGGAAGCGCAGATCATGCATTGCAATTGCAGGTAAAAACGATCGACTATTCCCCTTTCTTGGGCCGGCTCGGCATTGGCAAAATAACGGCAGGAACCATAAAAATGAATCAAGCCGCACAGATTGCAAACCAGGCAGGCAAAGCGATCCCTGTGCGTATTACAAAAATTTACCGTTTCGAAGAGAACCGAAAAATAGAAATCGATGCAGCCAGTGTCGGAGAAATCGTAGCGATCGCTGGCACCGATGCCGTAACAGTCGGAGATACCTATACAGACCCTGACACGCCATGCCCTCTACCCGCCCTCCCGGTCGATCCACCAACACTCGCCATGACATTCTTCCCGAACAACTCTCCCTTTGCTGGCAGGGAAGGTACGTTTGTTACTTCTACACATATTCGAGAGCGTTTGATGCGCGAAACATTGTCTGATGTGGCTTTACACGTAGAAGACCTCTCGGATGGAACAGGATTCCGCGTTACGGGACGCGGCGAATTGCACCTCTCCATTCTTGTCGAACGCATGCGCCGCGAAGGCTATGAATTCCAAGTAGGCTGTCCCGAAGTAATCACACAAAAGAAAAATGCGCAGCTTTTGGAACCATTTGAAGAGCTGACTGTCGATGTAAGCGAAGAGTATATGGGAACGGTAATCGAGAAACTCGGATTACGCAAAGGGACCATGCAATCCATGCACCAGGAAACGGATCGCGTCCGTATGGTGTATGAGATTCCCACGCGCGGGCTGCTGGGGTACCGCTCCGAATTCATGTCCGATACGCGTGGCATGGGGGTCATGTCCTATATCTTTTGTGGGTACAAACCGCATGTAGGCCCTATGCGAAACCGCAAAAATGGTGTACTCATCAGCATGGACACCTGCACAACCATTGCATATGCCCTGTTCAATCTGCAAAATAGAGGTAAACTATTTCTGGGCCCCGGCATATCCGTCTACAAAGGACAAATCATCGGAGAGCATTGCAGGGAAAATGACCTAACCGTGAACCCAGCGAAAGGGAAACAGCTTACCAATATACGAGCTGCGGGCTCCGACGAAAATGTCATTCTCACACCCCCCGTTCACATGTCCTTGGAAGATTGTATCGCTTATATCAATGATGACGAACGCGTCGAAATAACCCCTGCAAATATTCGACTCCGCAAAATCAGCGTTGACAAAACGCGGCGTTCTTCATCCGGCTAACCTACTGGCGGCGCTGCTTCCCGCTTTCGTTCCAGTGCCCGAAGAATCCAGATCGTCATTTCGAACAGTCCGACAAGAGGAACAGCCATCAAAACCATGGTAAAGGGATCCGGAGGCGTTACCAGCATCGCTAAAACAAATAACGCCGTGATGATATAACAACGCCCTGCTCGTAATTGATCCACCGTAACCAAGCCAGCAGTTCCAAGCATAACCACCAGAACAGGCAACTGGAACGCAATGCCAAACGCAAGTAACAAGCGTGTCACAAACCGAATATAACTGGTGACTTCCCAGAATATGGCTGGCGTCTGCATCCAGTCCTCCACGCGCACCATAAAACGCAAAGCGACTGGTACCGTCCAGTAATAAGCCATTCCGCTTCCCATCAAAAACAAAACACAGGATGCGCCCCCCAGTTTCCAAACCATTTGTTTCTCGCCAACATGCAGTGCCGGCAACATATAAAGGGCTGCAACTACGACAAGAAACGGGAAACTCAGTAACAGACCACTCCAAAGACCTACGCGCAAGAACACGCTAAAGCCCCCCCCCACCTCGGTAACACGCAAGACAACATCGAGATCAGCATGTTCAAAGGGAACGGTTAGCCACTGATAGACAGAGGGCGCAAAAGGAATAGCAATAGAGACACCTACCACTAAACAAATAAGGGAACGCAATAGGACTTGACGAAAATCCGCCAGATGTTCACCAAAAGACTTAACATGAGGGTCCATCTTGCCCCCCATTCTCGTCCTTATCACTGGGTGACGCGTCCCCCTCCCCCTTCCCCTCCGAAACATTCTCATTCACATCATCATCCAGCGATAATAAATTTTGCTGGAAGAGACTTGCCGCTGTCCGCAATTGCTCCAACACTTTTCCTAGTTTGCGCGCTATAGCCGGCAAACGGTTTGGCCCGAATAGAACCAATATCAGGGCAAAAAGTAAAAGGAGCTCCCCGTAACCCACCCCACCGGGCATAATGGCTACTGGGAACTCCATACTGGGCATGAAAGACCCCACAGACGATGTGTTCGCTTACGGACGGAATAGTGTGAACTCGCCTCTGCGGTTACGAGCCCAGGCCTCTTCGTTACTGCGCGGATCCAAGGGTACCTCCGATCCGAAACTGCGCGTATGAATCCTATCCCCGGAAATACCCTCGGAAATCAGTACAGCCCGCACAGAGAGAGCTCGATGCTCTCCCAAAGACAAGTTGTACTCACGACTTCCTCGCTCATCACAGTGCCCATCAATCAGAACGGTAACTTCTGGATGTTCATGCATGTAGTCGGCAACCGCTTGAATCTTAAGCCGCTCAGATTGCGGAATGTTATAACTATCAAAACCAAAATGAACATTCTCGAATGCTACATCGAGAATTTCTTCTCCGAATTCCCCACGCGGTCCTAATGCGTACGTCCCATCTAAACGCATCGGATCAAAATAATCATCACCGTTTCCGCGAGCACCACGGTCAGCTTGACGCGCTCGGCACCCAACACCCGAAGCAACAACGAGGATTAGCCCTATCGAAAAACATACACGAAAACGTATCAACTTTTTCATAACTGCTACCGCACTCCTTTATCCAAACCCAACGTACAAATTATCACCTATGTGACCAAGCAGGAAAGTACCAATCTCCGGGGCGCGTTGTCAAACGTATCTGTCCATTCGTTTGCGTATCGAGGATATGTAATGTAGAGATCCGCCCATCCCGACGCGCATATACGATGTGCCGCCCATCCCTTCCCCAAGAAGGATTTTCGTGATCTACTGCCCCATCCGTAATCTGCGTTTCTTCTTCTGTAGCAGGATCATAAACAACAAGCTGGAATCTGCCTCTGCGACGGCTACTGTACACCAGTCGGCCATCCGGCCCCCAGTCTGGCGTTACATTCTGGCTCCCCCCCCGTGAAATACGCCGGGGACGCCCACCTTCGCTTGATACAACGAAGACATGTGGCCCGCCCTGCATATCTGATACAAAAGCTAACTGCCGACCGTCAGGACTCCAGACAGGACTTGCCTCTGCATTATGTGGCGTGTAGGTTATGCGCGTTAAGGATCCATCACTTTTGTCTCGAATGTAAACCTCAGGATTTCCGTCTCGGGACAAAATCAAAGCCAACCTTCGCCCGTCAGGCGAAACGGAAGCCCCAGCATTGATACCTGCCTCGCGAGACACAACCGAGCGACGGCCCGCCTCGAGATCAACACGGTAAACATCTGGAAACCCTCTCACAAACGACGTGTAAAAGATAACATCGCGCGTGGGATGCCAAGACGGACGAAAACTCGGCACACCATCTCTTGTAAGCTGCATCATATCATGTCCATCAGCTCCGATTGTATACAAATCTTGCTGACCATCCGCAGAACCGATAAAGGCAACTCGTGTGGAAGCAACGCCGGGCACCTCATGAATGGCTTCCGTTAAACCGTCTATTATCCGCAGCGCTAGCATGCGGGCTTCGCTTGCATCTTCTCGAAAACGCTCCCTGTAAATCGTACGCCCCGTGCGCCTGCTCAAAGCCTCAACGTCTACAACAAATGCGCGCGCGGTCTCCCGCGATTGACCGCGCAAATAATAGCTCGCATGCTGCGCATCGCTTCGCCGGAACCATCCCCAACGACTGAGATTCGTTTCCAATGTGTCGCGAAACACAGCCGACGCATCGCCTCTTTCAAATCGAAAATCCTCGATGCTAACGGGAACCGCTTCACCGCGTCCCTCTCCAACAATCCGAATATCTGCCGCAGATAAAGATAGGACTCCCAAAAAACTTCCCAATAGTATCAAACGCGTCAAAACCATTCCCTTTTCCCCTCATTTGCAAGTTTATAAAACCAATGTAAGAAATGACCGCTAGAATACGATCTTGTAAAAAATCTACGTAAAATTTGTTTTGAAACTCTATCTGTTATCTCATAGACTCACAAGCCTAGTTTTTTTAGAGTACGAAGGTTCGCAATGGATTCTCTTTTGTTTACCATGGAGGTAGCGCAGTGGCCCAAAAAAACGCAAAATATATAAAATGGCAGTTGCCCATGCAGCGTGTGTTATACGCACTTGTGCCTATCGTCATTTCGAGTGTCTACTTTTATGGATGGAGAGCCCTCCTGATGGTCATCGTTGCTAATGCCACAGCATTTTTTGCGGAATACGCCTTTACGAAAAAAGACAACCAGCCATGTACCTCCGCTGCATTTGTGACGGGTACCCTTTTCGCACTGGGATTACCCCCATTATTGCCCATGTGGATCGTTGTTATGGGGTCCGCATTCGGAATTGTCTTTGGGAAAATGGTGTTTGGTGGTTTCGGAAAAAATGTATTCAATCCTGCGCTTACCGGACGCGCGTTCATCTATATCAGTTTCGGTGACTGGATGACAGCAAGCGGCTGGACCCATGCCATCCCCGGCATGCAAGGACGTGGTCTTTTCCCCGGGGGGTTTGCCGCATGGACCGCCAAACACAGCTTTGGGACAGATACCTTGACGCAGGCCACTCCGGGCTCATGGCTCACATGGACGGAAGATATGTTGAAAGATCGGCTGGATGCCGGCCTAACACAAGCAGAAATGGTTGCAGAATACTTCCCATTCATCAGCCTCTTTCTAGGTAATACGGCTGGGGTGATTGGTGGCACCAGTGCCCTTCTAGTAATTATCGGTGGCCTTTACCTGCTCTTTACCAAAACGGCTAACTATCGCATCGTAGTGACAGCCATTATCGGCTATCTTATTTCCCAATCGATATTGCATTATACAGGTGCTGTTTCAAGCACCGGAACCATGGCAGCAGCACCGCATCACGGGCTATTTGCCGGAAGCGTGATCTTTGCCGTATTCTTTTATGCAACCGACCCCGTGTCTGCTCCGAAAACCAATGAAGCCCGCTGGTTGTACGGCTCTTTCATTGGACTGATTTACCCCATTCTGACCCTGTTCTCAGTATGGCCTGCAGCCGCGCAATTCTCGATTCTACTAGCGAACATGTTCTCGCCGATCACGGACTATGCCGTTAACAGTGCGAAAGGAAGCAAGAAGAAAAAATGAAAACGAATCTAGTAAAGGAACGTATATTCACGGTTTTCTTCATGGTTGCGGTTACGTTCGTTGCCATAACGCTTGTTGGAATCGTAGACATCGTTACGGCAGAAAGCGTAGAAAGAAATCGGGGGCTATTCCTGCGGCAGGCTGTAGCGGACGCCTTTGGAATCGCCGAACATGATTCAATACAAGAATTGCTCGACTGGTATGAGGAATTCGTAACCGAAATCCGTGATGATGATGACGTACCAGACCACTTTTGGGTGCGCAACCAGGAGGGAGAAGAAAACCTTGTCCTTATTTACCGCGGGTCAGGCCTCTGGGGCGGCATTACTGCTTTCGTTGGATTCGAAGCAGACGGCAAGACCATCCGCGGTGTCAATTTTCAAGACCATGTGGAAACGCCTGGACTCGGCGCCCGTATCGACGAACGCTGGTTTCGCAGGCAGTTCGTTGGCAAGTATGGACCCTTTGAAGAGCTGCGCTCCGAACCCGATGACAAAGACAACCTGACCAAAGACAATCAGGCATTCCACCAAGTTACCGGCGCAACCATCACTTCTGAATCAGTCAAAACCATCATGAATCGAAGCCTCGAGAGAGCCGAAATGCTCTTTAGCGAACGGTAAGGAGATCAAAACCATGGCGGCAGGCAAAACCAAAAAGCAATTCATCATGAGCGCGGGGAAAGACAACCCGGTCTTTGCGCAAATACTCGGCATTTGTTCCACTCTCGCTGTAACCAACGTCGTCGAGAATACCGTGGTCATGTGCCTCGGTGTTATCTTCGTGCTGGCATGTTCGAATTTCACCGTATCGCTCATTCGCAAGTGGATCCCCGGTTCCATACGTATGATGGTAGAGACGTTGATCATTGCCGCCTTTGTCATCATTGTCGATGTAGTCATTCAAGCAACATTACCCGGCGTATCACGGCAGCTCGGCCCATTCGTAGGGCTCATTATCACCAACTGTATCATTATGGGCCGAGCCGAAGCGTACGCGCTCAATAACCCTCCCTTGCCATCCTTCATTGATGGTATTGCGTCCGGTGTCGGATACTCGTATGTTTTGCTTATCATCGCAGTATTCCGTGAAATCACCGGATCTGCGACATTCTGGGGATATGATATACCCTGGTTCAGTGATTGGTGGACCAATTGGTCTATCATGGTAATGGCCCCAGGTGCATTCTTTGCGCTCGCAATCTTGATTTGGATCATCAAAACATATGTAGTACCAGAAGACCCCGGAGGTAAATGATGGAAGGAATGACCGGCCTCATCGCAATCTTTTTTTCTGCTATTTTCACAAATAATATTTTGCTCACCAATTACCTGGGTATGTGCTCCTTTCTAGGAGTATCCAAGGAAGTGAAAACCTCCATGGGCCTCGGTGCAGCAGTTATTTTTGTCATGACGACCACATCGGTACTGAACTGGTTGGTGTACTATCATATCCTCGTACCTCTTAATCTGGAAAATTTTCGTTTTATTGTCTTCATTATTGTAATCGCGGCATTCGTTCAGATCGTCGAAATGATTATCGAGCGCGTATCAGAACCGCTCTATAACGCACTCGGCATTTTCCTGCCCCTGATTACCGTGAACTGTGCGATATTAGGCGTCAGCCTGTTCATGCTCATTCGCGAATACACGTTTGCAGAGTCGTTTTTTTACGGCATTGGCAGCGGTATCGGTTGGTTTCTGGCTATTCTTGCCATGGCAGGCATTCGCCAAAATATGAAACGCTCCAAAATTCCCAAAGGTTTAGAGGGCGCGGGAATCACCTTAATCATTGCTGGCATTATGGCATTGGCATTTATGGGCTTCTCTGGCGTGTTAAACATTCAATAACGGCAGCTATCGTCAAATCGTTCATTCTCAAAGAAAAGGAAGAACAACATGTTTCTTGGTTTAGTCGTAAGCGTCGGGGCCATGTGCGGCATTTCTACCGTACTCGCTCTCATTATGGTGGCGGCGGAGTCTACCATCGGAAATTATGGAGATGTCAAAGTCTCCATTAATGATGGCGAGAAAGAAATTGATGCGCGTGGTGGCAAGCCACTATTGACAACTCTCAAAGAAGGGAAAGTGTTCATACCCTCAGCATGCGGAGGAAGAGGTTCTTGCGGTTTGTGCAAATGCAAAGTGAAAAGCGGCGCCGGAGAAGTTCTACCAACGGAGCTACCTTGGCTTTCTGATGAAGAGCGTAAAGATCATGTGCGCCTATCCTGTCAGCTCAAAGTCAAAGCAGACATGGACGTGGAAATCGAGCCAGAGCTATTATACGTACGCGAATTCCGCACAACCGTTGTCGGATTGGATGATTTGACCCACGACATCAAGCAACTGACCCTGAAACTGGAAGAACCAGATACCATTGATTACAAAGCCGGACAGTTCGTGCAAATAGAAACGCCCGAGTACGAATTGACCGATGAACCCGTTTACCGCGCTTATTCCATGTCATCGGTACCTTCTAACAAGCATGAAATTGAAATGGAAGTACGCCTCGTACCAGACGGAATTTGTACAACCTATGTACATAATCATTTGAAAGTTGGCGATACCATGACGGTTAACGGCCCCTACGGTGACTTCAAACTTTCCAACACAGATAAAGACATGATTTGCATTGCTGGCGGATCTGGCATGGCTCCGCTTAAGTCTATACTGTACAACATGCGTGAAAAAGATATCAAGCGCAAGGCAACATACTTTTTCGGGGCAAAATCGAAGCGTGATCTCTTCTTGCTGGATGAAATGAAACAACTCGAAAAAGACCTGCATGACTTTAGGTTTATACCGGCCCTCTCTGAACCACAGGACGACGATCATTGGGAAGGAGAAACAGGACTGATTACCGAGGTCGTTGATCGCCACACAGACGATCTTTCCAATTCAGAAGCATACTTGTGTGGCAGCCCATTAATGATTGACGCATGTATTGTTGTACTAAAAGATCACGGTATGCCGGAAGAAAATATTTTCTACGATAAATTTGCCTGATCAAGCACGGGGGGCTCATCATGAAACAAACACCAGAACTCGATCGTTATCAGCATAACATGCGGCCAGGGGGCATTACCCTAAAAGGATTCTTAGGAAAAGATCGGCGATCATTAAATGAGATCCTCATCGATGATGATGCAGAAGTTAGACGCCTCGGGACAACACATGAGGCCATAGCGGCCAGGATGCAGTCACTACGAGATGCCGGGAAAGCAGGCCTTGGAGAGCCTATCACCGTTCAACAACAATATGAAATACGAGTTGACGATGTGCGAGGCAAATTACCTTGCCCCTTTGAAGATGCCGTTGTACAGAAGACTTTTATACAGGTAAAAAATATTGCGCAAAATCAAGTGATCACATATACGGATCTGCATATTCACATGATCAAAGAACACGGCTTTTACGAAGGACACCATTCCGGTTTCAGATTGCCTCCGGCAGATCTTGTATCGATTCTGAATGTCCCTGTTTCCGAGGAAGAATCGACGCAGATTCCCTAATACACAACTGATCTTTGCATTACGATGCATGGTAATAAAAGGTACCCAGCCCATTTGAATAGAACATCGACGCTGGAAGCCGCTATAAAATCCATCTACATTTCAGGTACATTCTATTTGTCATGTAAATATTTCTCTGCATACTTATCATAGTGTGAAATGAGTAGCCTGAACCAATATTACCCAAATGATTCATTATGACACTTCATGAATTCATAGCCATGCAAATGCATGAAATCGATAGGCATAAATGGATTGAATCCCAAAAAGCAGGGCACGACTTGGGAGAAGAAGCCGTTTTTGATTGGGTCATGAACTATGCTGACGATTTTAGACGTTACATTGAAAATGTCCTTGGTGAAACGGTGGTGTATACCACTCGGAAAGTAAATCCAACTGCGGATGTAGCAAACATACGTCAAGAACAGCCGATTGCCGAGAAACCATGACATGGAGCTCTTTAGCATATCGCGTATGATATCTGATGCCTCGTCGCTCATTGCCAGATTGGTGTTTGTATTCTTATACACCTTGCAAAAGATAAACGCATCTTGCTACACAGTGGGACGCAAAGACTGTTAGCCCGCATATCTCACAAACTTCGTAGCGAGAGTGTGAAGCGTGCGTCATAGCGGGTTCGCGGCGCAGTGTGGCGGGCGACAGTGTGTAGAAACACATGGAGGTCGCCACGCAAGTCGCG